>NZ_JBKVQF010000002.1:0-198721 GCF_046969025.1 Waltera sp.
CGTCCTGCCTTCCACACCGGTCAGGATCGTTCCCGGAGAGGCAAAGCCGTGGATCTGTCTGTCAAAGCTGTCCATCCCCTCCACGAAGGCCCGGTTACACTCTGCCGGAAGAATTCCGGTAAGATCCGCCCATTCATAAGCACCTTTACACTGTGGTTCCAATGCTTCCGGGCCACTTCTTTGTACTCCGTCCGTTTCCGCAGGATGCTCTCCGGTGACTTTCTCCCTAAAATCTCCGTACCGCTGTACCGGCAGTTTCCCATCGCATAATTCATAAGCTCTCTGTTCCAGTCCCCGCTGGAATTCGATTCCTGCCAGTGGATGATCGGAACCGTAATCCGCAGGAGTCACCGCAACGATAATGGCGCTGTTGGCATTTTTCCCGTCACGACCGCTGTAGCTCATACCGTTCACCGCCAGTCTTCCCGGCTCGGAAGATGCGTTGACCACATAGCCGCCCGGACACATACAGAAAGAATACACTCCTCTGCCGGTGCTTGTCTTAGCCGTCACCTTATAAGCCGCTGCACCCAGACCTTTTACCGACTCAGCGCCATACTGACTCATATTGATCAGGCTCTGGGGATGCTCCACACGGAATCCCACTGCAAAAGGTTTCGCCGACATGGGAAACTGCTTCCGGTACAACATGGAAAAGGTATCTCGGGCACTGTGCCCCGGTGCCAGTACCACCTGCTCACAGGGGAGCACTTCCGTGTCATTCACCTTTACTCCTGTGACCTGCCCGTTCTCTGTAAGGATCTCCGTCATCTGACTATGAAATCGGACTTCCCCACCCATACGCAATATTTCTTCCCGCATGCTTTTTACCACTTTGCTCAGGACATCCGTACCAATATGGGGCTTGGCCTGATAAAGAATTGCCGGATCAGCACCGTGCTTTACGAAAGTTTTCAATACTTCCGTATTTCTGCCGTATTTGTCCTTTACCAAAGTATTCAGTTTACCATCCGAAAAAGTTCCGGCACCGCCTTCTCCAAACTGCACATTGGAATCCGGCTTTAATCTGCCCGTCTGCCAGAAAGCTTCTACATCCGCCTGTCTGGCATCCACGTCTGCACCCCGTTCCAGAATGACAGGTGCATAGCCGTGCTGTGCCAGATAATATCCGCAAAAAAGTCCAGCAGGACCCATTCCGATGATCACAGTGGGATGCTTCTGCTGCGTTGAACCTTCTGCAGGAAAAAGATATTCCGTTTTTTCGGTCAGCAGAACATTGGCTTTTCCAAGTCTGCGGCAGGCATCCTTATATACTTTTTCTTCCTTTTTCACCGTTACATTCACACTGTAACTGTAAAAAAGTGCCGGCTTTTTTCTGGCATCCAGAGACTGTCTTACGATCTGCAGTTCGAGGATATCCGCCGCCGGGATCCGTAAGTACTGTGCCGTCTTATGTATAAGCTGCTCCCGGGTATGATCTACCGGAAGCTTCAGCTGATTTAATCTGATCATTTTCATCCTCATATCTTTCAATGACCTGCCGCCTTTCCGGAGCTTTTGCACCTTACGCAGGCATACGTCACGTGTAAAAAATTATTTTATGCTAACGCAGCGTGGTATCCCGCCAGATAACCACTGCTCCAGGCCCATTGGAGATTATAGCCCCCGCATCGGCCATCCACGTCCAGGATCTCCCCCGCAAAATAGACCCCGGGGCAGATCTTTGATTCCATAGTAGGCTTTATTTCCCGTACATCCACGCCTCCGGCGGATACCTGTGCATTTTCGTAAGGATTGCTCTCTGTGATATGCAGTTTCAGGTTACGGCAGAGATTATAATAAGCATGAATCTTTTCCTCCGGGATCTCCTTCATGGGAGTAGCCAGACGAATCCCTGCCATTTTTAGCAGCGCAGCGGTCAGTTTTTTATGTAACATTCCGGTAAAGAATTCCTCTGCTGTCCGGTCTCCCTGTAAAAGTTTCCGCCCTGCCTGTAATTCTTCATAGCTTTCCTGTGTCAGATCCGGCAAAAAGTCAATCTGTGCTGTCACGTTCCGCCTGTCCCTGAGCAGATAGTTCACCCTGCGGCTTAGCTGGAAAATGGGAATGCCTGAGATGCCGTAATCCGTCAGCTGTAGTTCTCCCCGTTCCCGGCATATTTCCCCGCCGTCACAGAAGACCCGGATCTCACTGTCCGCCCGGACACCGGCAATCCCCTTTAGCAGGTCGGTCTCCTGACAGCGCAGCTGCACCAGTGCGGGCACTGAAGGAATGCAGGTGTGTCCCATTTTTTTTGCAATTTTAAATCCACTGCCGTCCGATCCGGTAGCCGGTGCGGCTTTTCCACCACAGGTCACAATCGCCGCATCGAACTGCCATGTCTTTTCTCCGTCACTGACCTGCAGCTTTCCGGAGGCCAGTTTTTCGACCTTTGTGATCTTGCACTGATACTGTATCTCCACACCGAGTGCCTGTAATTCATAACGCAGCACGTCCAGCACCGCAGCCGCCTGCTCACACACGGGATATAGATAGCCGTTTTTCTCCTTTACCATCAGACCGATACTTTGGAAAAAGCGTATCGTATCCTCCGTATCAAAATGTTCCAGCACATCCCGGATCCATTCCAAATCTCCGCCGTGATAACACTCCACGGAAAGCGCACGATTTCCCAGATTGCATTTCCCGTTTCCTGTCTGCAATATTTTCTTTCCCACACGGTCATTACGCTCCAGGATCGTCACCTGTGCGCCTTCTTTTGCCGCGGTTATGGCTGCCATCATTCCGGCAGCGCCTCCGCCGATTACACCGATCTGTTTTTTCATCTGCATCACCTTTATTCAGAATTCTAGGACGAATACGTCTCCAGAAAATCATACAATGTTTCTTCATCCGGAACAAACAGCATGTCCATGATCTGGAGCTGTATCTGTTCCGGCAATTCTTCCAGCGAGATCCCGGTATTGATATATACCGTGGATCTGTCTTCCAGATAGACCACCACTTCATTGTCCGACACCGCCAGATAAAAACTTGCGCTGGGCTGGACATAACGGTAATCCATACGGACCATTACTTTTTCCCGGGAAAAAGACAATACCTCCAACCCCACAAAGCCCCGCTCGATCTCCGACAATGGCGGATGGGCCGCATAGAGTTCCATGGTCTCCAGAAAATTTTCCCTGTTCATCCCAATATATTTATGTGGGATCTTCCATGAGGTCTCCACTGTGGTACCCCGTACAATATCTGCCTCTTCCAACACATATTCGGTATCCGCACAAAGTGTCTCCCCGGAGGCTGCCGCCTCCACACTGGGTGCCACCTCATAAGGATCTGTGTCTGCCGCAGTCTCCTCTTCCGTGAGCGGCAGGGCAAGTCGGTTCTCATTCAGATCCTGCCATTGTCCGGGATAGAAAAAATGAATGCCCCAGACACCAAGAAAGATTCCAAGAATTAAAAACACAACCGGAATCACAAAAAAGTAACTGATACGTTTTACAAATTTCATACTGCCTCACATCCATGATGTTTCTATTGACTCTTTGTATCAGTATCAGTTATTTTATCGAAAATATACATCCGTAAAACAGTTTTAGAGCAGCCGGAGCGTTTTTCCGAAAGCACGCAGCACTTTACCGCCGGGAACATAATTCAGATCCTGTCCACGGAAACTGAGTAACATCAAAAGCAAAAACCAGTAGACCGCACCGGTGATCACCAGTTCCAGCAGCACCGTTACCATTGCCCCCAGATGGGGCAGGCAGATCTTCTCCAGCCCAAAAGCCAGCAATCCGCAGGCACAGCAGCTTCCGGCGGGAATTGCCAGTGTCCGCAACAGATCCGGCCAGGTCTTCATTCGAAGGCAGGCAAGTATGCCGAGAACAATTCCTCCCGCTGCCGTCCCCAGCACAAGGCTTAAAGATAATGCCGTTGTTGTATTTCCCGTATTCAGAAGAATCAGCAATATCACGATGCTCACGATATCCAGAATGCCGTATCCTGCCAGGAGCAGATGCTTTTCCCCCCGAAGTTCCAGTATCTCCGAAAAATAAAACAAAAGCAGAAGCCACAGAATCAGCGAAGATCCCGTAGTGAACAAACCGGTAAGTGCCATTTCCGCAGATTTATCCAAAGCCTGTGACAGTGGTGTTGCCAGTACCGCGATCCATGCCGTGAAAAAGAATCCGTGTACCACCGTCCCCTGTACTCCTGCCTGAAATGCAGTTCTGGCATATCTTTCTTCTTTTTTGCGGATATGGCTGCCGGTTCTGGCCACCCCCGGCAGAATTCCCGCACTTAAAATTGCTACGGGCATCAGGATCGTGATCAGATATCTGCCGACGAAAATACCATACGCAGAAACGGATGCATAAATATCCGCCGATCTTTTCTGGAAGAAAAGCAGGCCGATCCACAAAGGCAGTAATAAAAACATGTCTCTGAGAATATCCCCACCCATAGGAATCAGTAATGTACGCAGCTGCGAGGAGAAAGAGTCCGTTCCCTTCATACCGCTTTCCGCTTCTCTTCTGCCTGCCATGCTGCCACGGTAGATCACAAAGACAAATAGCAGTACCAACACCTCCGAAAGCAGCATTCCCACTGCGATACCCATGGCTCCGTACATGGATGTAAAGTCTGCCCTTTTTAATAAAAGACTTACTTTCTCCCCGTAGTTCCGGAAAATCCCCAGGAACACCAGACCCAGGCCCAGGAAAAATACCTGCCGCAGCACCGAAGATACCGCAGATGGCATTTCCGAACCTTCACTCTGAAAATATCCTAAAAATACCGACTGGATACAACGAAGAAAAAGTGCCGGGCTTAAGATCCACAGGATCATGCTTCCGTAAGGCACCAGAAAGACTTTTTCCAAAAGGATCCAGCCCAGACTCATGCACAAAACAGTCCCAAGAAGTCCCTCTGCGATCTGGAACAGCATCATGTTCTTACGCATTCTGGAGACATTCCGATACTGCCCCCTGGCATTTCTGCCCCGAAGCATTCTGCCCATTCTGTCCGGCAGATTTTTCCCGGTAAGCACCCAGAACAGGGCAAATACCAGAACAGCCGCTGCCAGATATCCCAGGCCGTTATCTCCGATGCTTTTCCCGAACACCCAGATATTGATACAGGCAAGGACATAGGAAAAACTCTGTATTTGTCTTCTTTTTACTTCCACCTGATTCATGTAAGCTACCTTTACGTGTATGACACGCCCTTTTTAATCTCTTGTAATTCCAAGGGATGCGAGAACCTGCTCCTGCTTTGCCTCCATTACCTTTGCCTCATCTTCTTCCATATGGTCATAGCCACACAGATGAAGCATACTGTGAGCGACCAGAAATGCGAACTCTCTCTTCTGGCTGTGTCCATAGCTTTCCGCCTGCTCTTTGACCCGGTCCACAGAAATAATGATATCCCCGAGGATCAGTTCTCCTGTATCCGGATCAAAATAATCTGCCTCTCTGTCCTCAGAGATCTCAAAATCCCCAGGCTCATCGAAATCCAGATTGGGGAAGGACAATACATCAGTCTCCCGGTCAATCTTCCGGTATTCCTTATTGTAAGCATGAATACCGTCATTGTCTGTCAACAGTACATTTAACTGGATCTCATAGGGACATCCCTCCATATCCAGAACCGCCGTGGCTACCTGCTCCACGGTCTCCTCTATGGGGAAACTGTTTTCCCCATTTGAAAATGTCTCATCGGTTTCATTTTCAACGTAAAAAGTCATAGTATAATTTCTCCTCCTTGAATATCTTCTGCATCCGGTTCCAGCCCCTTAAGGACAGGTCACATTCGCTGAAAATACCTTTTTCCCGGATTCTCTCAAAAATCCTGTCAATCACCTGCTCATAATCCGGCTTCTTCTCCGGTTCCTTCTGCAACAGCAAAAGGATCGCACTGACTACCGCATCCGAACAATACAGCACTGCGGTCTCCGCTTTTTTGTATTTCCGGGTTCCTTTATATTCTTCCAGGATCTCCGATGCGCCTGCCGGGAATTCCATATCCGGTGTCTCCTGCATAAGATCCCAGCCTTTTCTGTGATATAATCCGGCACATTTCAGGGCATCCCTGTCCAGTTCCAGCTTATTTGCGATCCGCTCACAGAAATAGGCTGTATGTACACACAGGAAATATTCGGATCGGTCTTCCTCGCGGTACTTTACCAGTACCTGATTCTCGGTGTCATTCAGTTCCAGATATTTTACACGATCCCTGAACACCACTGTACCCGAAAAAATTTTCAAAATACCCAGAAGCAGTATTCCCGACACGATCAGATTTGCTGCCGGAACCAGAAACTGTTCCAGACTTAAATGTTCATTGGCAAGCAGTACCACATTTGCGGTCTCGCACAGCAAAAGGCAGAACAGAGATAAGAACAGGGGGATCCCGATGGCAAATTCCTGCTCTAAATGCTGGAAAAGACAGGCTGCAAAAACACCGCTGATAAAATACAGGAAAAAAATGCCCACCGACTGTCCCCACAGCGTGGCAATCATCAGAAACACCCCGGAAAACACAATTCCCACTGATAGATTGCTGAACAGGGACAATACCACAAAGACCGCCAGAAACGGCCATCCTCCCGCCGGAAGGAATGCACAGGTCAGCGAAAACAAAAGGCTGCACCAGACAGCGGTCCAGAATCTCATCAGGTGCTCTCCGTTATCATAATCCAGGCGGGAATCCACTACTTCCCTGCGCAGGAAAAATCCTGACACTGCAAGTCCCAGTGCTGCCATCACGGCATCCCGCAGGGCATTTTCCACAGACAACTGTTTTCCCAAAAGTCCCAGTCCGTAGACTGCGGCACCTCCGATCAGTACCGTAAGGATCTCCGGCAGCAAAAGCCGCGAAAATCCGTTTTTCTCTTTGTTCTTCATATTTATCTGTTTCCTTTATCCGGACGTTTGTTTAATCTCGGACTTCTTTTGCTTTTGATCGTCCGGGCTTCATAGTCATCGTAAGCTTTTACGATCTTCTGTACCAGCGGATGTCTTACCACGTCTTTGCTGGTCAAGGTACAGAAGGCAATATCATCGATATTTTTCAGAACTCTGGCTGCTACATCCAGACCGGATTTTGCTCCCACGGGAAGATCCTTCTGGGAGGAGTCACCCGTTACGATCACTTTGGAGCCGAAACCGATACGGGTCAGGAACATTTTCATCTGTGCCGGTGTGGTATTCTGTGCTTCATCCAGAATAATATAGGCATTGTCCAGTGTCCGGCCTCTCATATAGGCAAGCGGTGCCACTTCGATCAGACCCTTTTCCATATTTTTGGCAAAACTTTCCGCTCCCATGATCTGATACAGGGCATCGTACAGGGGACGCAGATACGGGTCTACCTTACTCTGCAGATCACCGGGCAAAAAGCCCAGCTTTTCTCCGGCTTCAATGGCCGGTCTGGTCAGGATGATACGGCTCACCTCGTTGTTCTTAAAAGCGGTGATCGCCATGGCCATGGCCAGATACGTCTTACCGGTACCGGCCGGTCCCAGTCCGAATACGATCATGTTTTTCCGGATGGCATCCACATAAGCCTTCTGCCCCAGGGTCTTGGGCTTGATCGGCTTTCCGCTGATGGTATGGCAGATGCAGTCCGCATCCATCTCCATCAGTTTTTCCTCCTGGTCTTCTTTTCCCATTTCAATGGCATAATCCACGCTCTGTTCTTCGATCTCATTGCCGTGATCCGACAATGCGGTCAGCTGTCGTAATACCCGGGAGGCCTTCGAAACGTTTTCCTCTTCCCCGGTGATCATTACACTTCCGTTGCGGTCCACAATAGTTACCTGAAAATCCTGTTCCAGCTTCTTGATGTACGCATCCTGCATACCGAAGATCTTCTGCATCTGTTCTGTATCCATTTCCAGACGGATTGCTGTCACACTCATTTATGTCTTAATCCTCATTTCTGTCCAAATCTTCTGCTCCGGTATCCTCCGCCCGGGAATCTACCAGACTGACCGCCGCTTCCCGCAGCAAAAGTTCCCCGTGTGCGGTCCAGCCGGCGCACTTTGTTTCTATTTTAACATCTTTCGAGATTATTTGTACCCCTTTTTCATCTAAAGTTTCAAGAAAATCCATGATTTTTTTCTGTAAAACCGTTTCTGCTTCCGACACTGTATAATAATATTCAGTTTTCTGATACTCTCTGTACGTGATCCTGCCTACCATGCAGGGGATCTGCAGATACTCCAACGCTTTTACGGGACATGCTTCCAGCACGCTGTCATATTGCAAAAAATCCATTTTTTTCTCCGGTTTCCACTCCCGGTCACCGAAATGGATAAAATAAAATGTCTTTTGTCTTCCGGTGTATTTTTTCCGGATATAATCTGCCGGAAGATATGCCTGAAAGATTCCGGTATGCTCCAGCACTATATCCGCATCCGGGGTCACCGGCCGATATTCCCTGACGGTTCCATCCTCGGCATAAATGGGGATCCTGCCTTCCACCAGAATATCTCCTTTTGCCACTTCACTGCCTATGGATACTTTTGGGACACCACAACGCACGATCATATCCGTGATCACCCCGTTGCATTCTGCCACCAGATCTTTTCCTGCCCCTGCCGCATCCTGCACGACTTCTGGAACCGACATATCGTTTTCCTTTACTTCGATCACCAGTCTGGTCCCGTCCAGACGGCCGGAGGTCCAGGTAACCTGCGAAAACTTCCGTCTTATCTGTTTTTCCAGCTCACCTATATTCAGTTCACTCCTTCGCATTCCGGTGTGAATGCCCTCCTGCTCCAGGAAGGAATAGAACACGTCATCCGTCACCTGATAATTGCCAGTCACCTGAATATCCCACACAAATAAAGACGAAATCAGCCAGAAAGCCACCGCCAGAAATAAACCTGCCAGAAACGCTTTTCTGCGCAGCATTCCCGGCACAAAAAAGGGTAGTCCATATCTTTCCGATATGACTACCCTTACTTTTGTCTTTCTGGCGATGGGCCGCAGTTCGTAAAAAGACCGCAGGCCGATGCACATGGTATAAACATCTTCCTGTTTTTCTATATTCCACAGCAATATTCCCTTATTACTGCACAGATTGATAAATCGCTGCGGTGCAAAGCCCCATACCCGGATCTTCACATAACCCTGCAGACGTTTGACCCACTCCGTCATCCTGTTAACCTCTCATCCAAATGATTATTCACGCAAATATCGCAGTGCACTGATATTTCCGCTGATCTTCATATCTTCATTGGTATAATAGTCGATGGAAAGTCTGTTTCCCTCCAGGCACACCTGACAGGTCTTGGCCTGCAAAAGGATCCGCTCTCCGGTATATTCCAGGATTCCTCTGTAATTTTCAATCCAGGCTTCGGAGTTTCCCGTCAGCGTCACCCGCAGTGCTCCCATACAGACATCCTTGGGTAACTGCAGGGAATCGATCCATTTTTCTTTTTTCGATGGCATTCTCTTCATTTTCATATAAAACTATATGAAAGCGGATGCCGGAATATGTTACTGTAAAATCCCTTTGATCAGAGGTTCTGCCTCCGGCTGATGGCCGGTGATGAAATAGGCACTCCGGAACTTTTCCTTCGCCGCTTCCAGACGTTTCTCATCATTGGCATGAAGGTATCCCAGTACCTCTCCCTTTTTCACCGCATCCCCTTTTTTCTTCTCTAAGAGGATGCCAACAGACAGGTCGATCTCACTTTCCTTGGTCTCTCTTCCGCCG
Organism: Waltera sp.; assembly: GCF_046969025.1. Lineage (NCBI taxonomy): Bacteria > Bacillati > Bacillota > Clostridia > Lachnospirales > Lachnospiraceae > Waltera > Waltera sp. The sequence continues at coordinate 9,685 of NZ_JBKVQF010000002.1, forward strand.
CCTAAGAGCAGAGAACAAATTCCGATATCCTCACAGGCAATTTTTTCTACAAAGCCATCTCTGTCCGCACAGACAGGAACCACCATGGATGCCTTCGGCAGAAGCTCCGGATCCGTTACCGCCGCAGGGTCACCGCCCTGGGCCTCCACAAACTGCTCCAGCTTCCGTAAAGCACTGCCATCTCTGATGACATTTGTAAGCATATTTCTGGCCTCTTCGACACTCTCCGCCTTACTACCGGCAAGTAACATCCGACTTCCCAGTACCATACAAAGTTCTTTGAAATCTTCCGGGCCCTCTCCCCGCAGGGTTGCAATGGCTTCCTTCACTTCCAGGGCATTTCCCACGGCCCGCCCCAGCGGCTGATCCATATCCGAGATTACGGCAATAGTCTTACGTCCGGCATTCTTACCGATCTTCACCATTTCCTCCGCCAGAGCAAAAGCATCCTCCCTGCTCTTCATAAAGGCACCGCTTCCGGTCTTGACATCCAGTACAATGGCATCTGCACCGGCTGCCAGTTTCTTGCTCATGATGGAACTGGCAATCAGGGACATATTATCTACGGTAGCTGTCACATCCCGCAGGGCGTACAGCTTTTTATCCGCCGGTGCCAGATCTGCGGTCTGTCCCATAATGGCAATGCCGATCCGATTCACATTTTCAATAAACTGCTCCGTGGTCAGTGATGTGGAAAATCCTGGAAAGCTTTCCAGCTTGTCAATGGTCCCTCCGGTATGGCCCAGGCCTCTGCCGCTCATCTTGGCCACCAGGATCCCACAGGCAGCCACCATGGGTGTCAATGCCAGAGAAGTCTTATCCCCCACACCTCCGGTACTGTGTTTGTCCACCTTGTAGCCATGGATTCCGGACAGATCCAGCATCTCACCACTGTGTGCCATGGCCATGGTCAGTTCATAAGTCTCCTTCTCGGTCATCTTCTGAAAGTAGATCGCCATCATCAGCGCAGATACCTGATAATCAGGAATCTCTCCACGGGTATAGCCCTCGATAAAAAAGTGGATCTCTTCTTTCGAAAGCTCTCCGCCGTTTCTTTTTTTCATGATAATGTCATACATCCTCATAGGCTTTGCTCCTGTCTGCGGCAGTAGATTTCCCTGTCCGCCTTTTATATGCCGACTTTTTTACAGATGTCACTGATACAGCATTTTTCGCAGTAAGGATGGGTTCTGGCGGTACACACTTCTCTGCCGTGATATACCAGTCTGTGGCAGAAATCGCTGCCTTCTTCGGGCGGAATGATCTTCCACAGCTCCTTCTCCACCTTTGCCGGTTCCCTGATCCCGTCCACAAGTCCCATACGGTTCACCAGGCGGATACAGTGGGTGTCTGTCACAATGGCAGGTCTGCCAAAGACATCCCCCATGACCAGATTCGCACTTTTTCTGCCCACTCCAGGCAGAGACAATAATTCGTCAAAATCGTCTGGAACCTTTCCGTCATATTTATCCCGCAGAATCTTCATGCAGGCACTGATATCTCTGGCTTTGCTGTGACCCAGGCCACAGGGCTTTACAATGGCCTCGATCTCTTCCACCGGAGCCTCTGCCAGGGCATCTACATCCGGGAACTTCTCATACAGCTTTTCCACTACGATATTTACCCGGGCATCGGTACACTGAGCTGCCAGGCGGACACTGACAAGCAGTTTCCATGCCTGATCGTAATCCAGAGTGCATCCGGCATCCGGGTATTCCTTTTTCAGACGTTCTATAATTTCTAATGCACGTTGTTTTTTTGTCATATACTTCTACTTTTACTCTTTATTTATGGTAAGGTTCGTGCTGAATGATCCGGAATGCACGATAGTTCTGTTCGCACAGGATCACTCGCATCAACTGATGAGGAAATGTCATTTTGGAAAAGCTTAAGGCCAGATCCGCTCTTTTACAGACACTTGGATGCAAACCAAGCGATCCGCCAATGACAAAGCAGATATGGCTTTTTCCTCTGACAGTGCAATCTTCAATCCATGCCGCAAATTCTTCGGAAGAAAAGTTTTTACCGGCAATCTCCAGCGTAACGATCAGGGCATCCTGTGGCAGTTTCGCCAGGATCCTCGCCCCTTCTTTTTCACGGATCTGATCTTCCAGAGCCGCACTGGCTCCATCCGGTGTCATTTCATCCGTCACTTCGATGATATTTAACTTCGTATAACGCCCCAGACGTTTGCTGTATTCTTCTATGGCGTCCCGGAAAAATTTCTCCTTGATCTTCCCTACACATACGATGGATATTTTGATCATTCTTCTGCTCCGTTTGTATCCGGGAAGATCTGTTCATAGATCTTTGTGTCAATAAGGTTCTCCAGCATCTGCTGATCCAGATTCATAAACTGATGATTCATCTGGCTGCGGATTACTTCGAATCTCTTGTAATAAAGAGCCTCTTCCGGTGTATCTGCAGCATTTTCAATCTGAGCGTCAATTTTTTCCGCCGTCAGATTTTCTTCACTCCACTTCAGAAGAGTATCCACCAGAGAGTTCTCGGACTCTGCCTTTTTCTCAAAAAGCTTTGCATTCCGCATGGATACCACGCCCATGACAATGAACAGAATGAAAACAGCACTCATCACTCCGTAGAACATATAGGGGTTGCCGATGTTCAAAGGAAGTACGCCGGTAATTCCCAGGATCATGACAAGCATTCCGAGGATTCCCACCACCAGCAGTACCCAGGCAGAGGAACGATTCTCCTCTGCTTTGGCTCCACTGTTCATATAAGTAAGTCCACCCTGGGCGGAAGCTGTTTTCAGCAGTTCTCCGGGATTGACTTCCTCCGATGCTTCTTCTGTCTCCGGCATCAGGAATTCATCTACCGCAGCCTCTTCCTCAGCAGCATTTTCCGTCCGCTCTTTTTCCTGCTGTTCCAGAAATACCCGGGCAATCGTCTTCGCCTGTTTTTCCTCTTTTGCATCTACAAACAGTTCATAGACCTGCTCCGCCTCATCGAAGGAAAGTTTGCTCTTGCGGATCCCATTGTATGTAAGGAAGTCTTTCAGTTTCTCCATTTCGTCCTGTTCACCGAACAGCACGGAAGTCCAGTCCGTCAATTCTTCCTCGCTTACCAGCGTTTCTCCGCAATCGGGACATACGGTGATTCCTTCCCGATATTCGTTTTTACATTTCGGACACCATGCCATATACCAACACCATCCTTAATACTCGTAATCCAGGCAGGCTCTGTTGCCTGCCACGGATCCAATATATTCCTTTGCTGCCAGATGATCCGGATGCACCTGATAGGCAGCCAGCGCCTCAGTATCTGTAAACTCAGAGATCAGAGCCACATCCCGGTTGCTGCTGTCCAGTTCATTGATGATCACTTCCACCTTTACGGCACCGGGAACCTTCTCTTTGATGGGCTCCAGTAACTCCTTGATCTTCCCGGCGGTCTCTTTCTTTTCCTGTTTTGTCAGATTGCCTTCCAGACTCCACATAACAATATGTCTTACCATGTAATCCTCCATTCCATCCTGTCTGTGGACAGGATCCGGGGTGTTTATTTTGTACTCAGATATTCGTCAATGCCTTTGGCAGCAGCTTTTCCTGCGCCCATGGCCAGAATAACGGTCGCTGCTCCGGTTACCGCATCTCCGCCGGCATAGACACCTTCCTTTGTGGTCTTACCATTGTTCTCGTCCGCAATGATGCACTTCCACTTGTTGGTATCCAGTCCCTTGGTTGTAGAAGAGATCAGAGGATTCGGGGAAGTACCCAGAGACATGATCACGGTATCCAGTTCCATCACGAATTCAGATCCCGGAACCTCTACCGGACGGCGTCTGCCGCTCTCATCGGGCTCACCCAGTTCCATGCGGATGCACTTCATACCGGTCACCCATCCCTTATCATCGGAAAGAATCTCAGTAGGATTGGTCAGCAGATCAAAGATGATGCCTTCCTCTTTTGCATGATGTACTTCTTCCACTCTGGCAGGCAGCTCCTCTTCGCTTCTACGGTATACAATGTGTACCTCCGCACCCAGACGAAGTGCGGTTCTTGCTGCATCCATCGCCACGTTACCGCCGCCGACAACGGCTACCTTCTTACCATGCATGATAGGAGTTCTGGAGTCGGGATCAAAAGCCTTCATCAGGTTGCTTCTGGTCAGGTACTCGTTGGCAGAGAAGACACCGTTGGCATTCTCACCGGGGATACCCATGAACTTCGGCAGTCCGGCACCGGAACCGATGAATACAGCCTGAAAACCTTCCTCATCCATCAGCTGGTCGATGGTCACGGATTTACCTACCACCACATTAGTCTCAATATGAACACCGAGAGATTTTACATTCTCGATTTCTTTTGCCACAACACCGGTCTTGGGAAGACGGAACTCGGGAATACCGTATACCAGTACACCGCCTGCCTCATGCAGTGCTTCGAAAATGGTCACATCATATCCCAGCTTTGCCAGATCTCCGGCACAGGTAAGACCAGCAGGGCCGGAACCGATCACAGCTACCTTCTTACCGTTCTTCTGTGCTGCGGGAGTGGGCTTGATGCCATTCTCTCTTGCCCAGTCAGCCACAAAACGCTCCAGCTTACCGATGGAGATCGGATCTCCCTTAAAGCCACGGATACATTTTCCTTCACACTGGCTTTCCTGAGGGCATACACGGCCGCAGACAGCGGGAAGAGCGCTGGATTCACTGATAATACGATAAGCCTCTTCAATGTTGCCGTTCTTCACCTGTTCAATGAACTGTGGAATCTGGATTGCTACGGGGCAGCCCTTTACACACTGTGCATTTTTACAGTTAATGCAGCGGGAAGCCTCTTCCATTGCTTCTTCTTTGTTATATCCGAGACAAACCTCTTTGAAATTGGTAGCACGTTCCTTCGCATCCTGCTCTCTGACAGGAATTCTCTTTAATACATCCATTTTATTTTAACCATGCCTTTCTGATTTATCGTGTTCAAACTTTTGTATGACTACTGGCAGTTGCCGCAGCCACCGTGATGGGTATCTCCCTCTTTCAGGGCCAGCATTGCACGTCCTTCTGCAGTCTTGTAGATCTGCTGACGTCTCATTGCCTCATCAAAGTTTACTTCATGTCCATCGAACTCCGGTCCGTCTACACAGGCGAACTTTACCTTGCCGCCGACAGTTACACGGCATGCGCCGCACATTCCCGTACCGTCTACCATAATAGGATTCAGACTGACAACTGTGGGAATCTCCAGTTCTTTGGTTAAGAGACACACGAATTTCATCATGATCATAGGACCGATGGCAATACACAGATCGTACTTTTTACCTTCTGCCACCAGATCCTTGATGGTCTGGGTTACCATACCGCTTCTTCCATAGGAGCCGTCATCGGTGGTTACATACAGATTTCCTGCGACAGCTTCCATCTCCTTCTCCAGGATCAGAAGATCTTTGGTCTTGCTTCCCACGATAACATCTGCAGCAACGCCATGCTCATGCAGCCATTTTACCTGGGGATATACCGGTGCCGCACCGACACCACCAGCCACGAAGAGGATCTTCTTTGCCTTTACCTCATCCAGAGGCTGTTCTACCAGCTCGGAAGGACATCCCAGAGGACCTACGAAATCATGGAAGTATTCTCCCTCGGAAAGCTGTGCCATCAGTTTTGTACCGGCACCAACGGTCTGGAACACAATGGTTACTGTTCCTTTTTCTCTGTTGTAATCACAGATAGTCAGAGGGATACGCTCACTCTCGCTATCCATTCTTACGATGACAAACTGACCGGGTTCACAGGTCTTTGCCACTCTGTTTGCTTCTACCTCCATAAGATAGATGTTGGTTGTCAGCTCCTGTTTTTTTACGATCTTATACATTTCTCTTTTTCCGTCCCTTCTGTTAGGATTATATATCTAAACGGTCACCAAGCGTATAATGGCGGCCGCTTTCGTCGGTCTGCAATTTGTACAGTTCCCGGGTATAGGCATTTACGGCGAACAGATTCCCCGTCTTTGTGACTGTCCCATCTTCTCCCCGGTAGATCTCGGCAACAACATAGAAATCATCTATCTTGTTGATGTTCGTCACATACTGATACTGATAGAGATATGCGGCACCGGATTCATCAAAGCTTCCGGATGCTTCCGTTATTTTACCACTTTCTATGGCATAATTCACTACTTTTGTCACGGCATCCTCCGGCATAAACTCCGTGTTCATGACCAGATTGTAGCTTTTCTCCACGATCTCGCTCTTTCTTCCTTCCGCAATGCGGATAAACCGGAAGACTGATTTGCCAAGAGGCATGGGGATCGGTCCATTATACACCGTGGAATTCTGCGTAGGATCGGAACCATCCGTTGTGTAATAAACATCATATCCGTCGGTCACCTCGATATTGATTGGGAATTCATAATCCCCACTGACCGCCGTTACCTCCGGAGCACTCAGTTCCTCGATCTCAATATGGTAATTTTTGGTAACCACTGGACTACTGATCCCATTCTCATTGATGTAGACGGCTTTGATACAGTAATCACCGCTCTCTAAAAGGATGGGTGCCGTATACAGCAGACTGTGTTCTCCCGGTTCGGTTTCGTCGGTAGTATAGTAGATCTTACCACTTCCGAAAGTTGTCAGTTTCAAAGGCTGGATGCTGGTATAATATCCCTCCTGCAGACTGAATTCCGGTTCCATTGCCATATAGCTCTGGTATTTACTCATAATATTTACATTACCACAGTTCAACAACAGATCATTAATGGTCTTATAATCTTCCCTGGCCGCATAGATGGCGATCAGCTTTCCATAAGCACTTTCCAGTTGTTCGGAAGTAGCTGCGGCATCCGCAACAATCTCCCGAAGCAGATATTCATATTCCATTTTGTTGTTCTTCTGAAAATAAATATCCGCCAGTTCAAATTTTAAGGTGATGTTCCCCGGATCGATTTCCAGCGCACGTTCATAACAGGTAACCGCCTGATCGTATTCCCCGGAAGCTACATACTCTCTCGCACTCTTTATCTGATATTCAGCGGAATGATAGTGGGAATAAGAGATTCCGAAACCGGTACATACCACCGCTACTACCGCAAGCACCAGGATCAGTACAATGAATTTCCAGCGAAAGGGATGTTTTGCCGTATTTTCCAGCGGTTCTTCATCCCAGTCCTGCAATTCCGTCATGCTCTGCTGTGCATCCTGATCGTCCGTGGCATCTTCTTCCGGTGTCATTTCCCTGGCAATATCATGCAGAGTCTGCTCCATATTGTATTCAATTTCCGGTTCAAAATCGGGAACAATATGGATATCCTCCCCGCAGTGCTCGCAGTAAAGCGTACCTTCTTTCATTTCCGCCCCGCAATTCGGACACTTCATATAATTATCCTCTTACTGCCTGCAAGGATACCGATTCCAGGCAGTTATTCATCAGCATAGCTATGGTCATAGGACCTACGCCGCCGGGAACCGGAGTAATGGCGCTGCATACAGGCTCCACACTGTCAAAGTCCACATCACCGCACAACTTGTTTTCTTCGTTGCGGTGAATTCCCACGTCAATGACAACCGCACCATCTTTTACATATTCTGCCGTGATCATTTTCGGCTTGCCGACAGCCACCACCAGAATATCCGCTCTTTTGGTTACTTCTTTCAGATCTTTGGTACGGCTGTGAGCCACCGTCACCGTACCGTTCTCCCGAAGCAGCAACAATGCCATGGGCTTGCCGACGATATTACTTCTGCCTACCACCACACACTCTTTTCCGGCGATCTCAATACCGGAACGCTTCAGCAGCTGTATGACTCCTGCAGGAGTACAGGACTCAAAGCACGGCTTGCCGATGCAGAGTGCACCGACATTCTGGGGATGAAATCCGTCTACATCCTTTAAAGGAGAAATGGAATCCAGTACCTTTTCTTCGTCAATATGTTTCGGTAACGGCAGCTGCACCAGAATGCCGTTGACATCGGTTCTGTCATTTAATTCCCGGATCAGCTCCAGTAATTTTTCCTCTGTTGTCTCCTCTGAAAGTTCATATGCCAGAGACCGGATACCTACATATTCGCAGGCCTTTTTCTTGTTGCGGACATATACGGAAGATGCGGGATCCGCACCTACCTGGATCACCGCCAGCATTACTTCACAGCCCTGCTCTTTTAACCCTGCGACTTTTTCTTTGACTTCATCTTTAATCTGTGCGGAAATAACTTTTCCATCTATTAACTGTGCCATGAGACACTTTCCTCCTTACTAGAACAAGCCTACGATCCTACAGCTGTCATCCACATCGATATTGTAAGCAGCTGGAGCCTTGGGCAGGCCGGGCATGGTCATGACCGCACCGGTGAGCACTACAACAAAACCGGCACCGGCAGACACATAGACCTCTCTTACATTCAATTCAAAACCGGAAGGTCTTCCCAGTAACGTAGGATCATCTGACAGAGAATACTGGTTCTTTGCCATACATACCGGCAGATCACCAAAGCCAAGTTCCGTCAGTCTCTTTAACTGTTTTGCTGCCGCCGGAGCAAACACTACATCAGACGCTCCGTAGATCTCCTGCGCGATCTTTTTGATCTTATCCTGAAGAGACAGTTCATTTTCATATAAAACATGGAAGTGGTTCTCTTTTTCGTCGATTGCTTTTAATACTTTCTCAGCCAGAGCGATTCCACCCTCTCCGCCTTTCTCCCACACTTCGGAGAGTGCGAACTCACAGCCTCTTGTCTCACAGAATTCTCTGACATAAGCGGTCTCCGCCTCACTGTCGGTGATAAAAGAGTTCAGGGTAACCACTACAGGCACACCATATTTCTGAAGATTCTCAATATGTTTCTCCAGATTCACAATACCTTTTTTCAACGCTTCCAGATTCTCTGCTCCCAGATCCGCCTTTGCAACGCCACCGTTGTATTTCAGTGCACGGATGGTTGCTACCAGTACCACTGCATCAGGAGTAAGTCCTGCCTTACGACATTTGATATCGAAAAATTTCTCTGCTCCCAGATCCGCACCGAAGCCGGCTTCCGTGATGCAATAGTCTGCCATCTTCATGGCTGCCTTAGTAGCTCTGACGGAGTTACATCCGTGAGCGATGTTGGCAAACGGACCTCCGTGTACCAATGCTGGAGTATGCTCTAAGGTCTGGATCAGATTGGGCTTGATGGCATCCTTTAACAGTGCTGCCATGGCACCGACTGCTTTCAGCTGACCGGCGGTCACCGGCTCACCCTGATAGTTGTAAGCCACAACGATTCTGGACAGGCGCTCCTTCAGATCCTTCATATCGTCTGCCAGACACAGGATCGCCATGATCTCACTGGCTACGGTAATGACAAAATGATCCTCTCTGACAAAGCCGTCTGTCTTGTTGCCAAGTCCTACCACAATATTACGAAGGACTCTGTCATTCATGTCCTCACAGCGCTTCCACACGATCTGCCGGGTATCGATGCCCAGATCATTGCCCTGCTGGATATGATTGTCCAGCAACGCAGCCAACAGGTTGTTGGCAGAGGTGATTGCATGAAAATCACCGGTAAAATGCAGATTCAGTTCATCCATAGGCACTACCTGTGCATAACCGCCGCCGGCAGCTCCACCTTTGATACCAAAGCAGGGGCCTAAGGACGGCTCTCTGAGCGCAATTACAGCCTTTTTGCCCATTCTGCCGAAAGCTTCTCCCATACCTACCGTGGTCGTGGTCTTACCCTCTCCTGCAGGAGTTGGGTTGATAGCTGTTACCAGAATCAGTTTTCCATTGGGACGATCCTGGATCTTACGTAAAAATTCTTCGGAAAGCTTTGCCTTGTATTTTCCGTAAAGTTCCAGGTCATCTGCTTCAATGCCAATACTTTCAGCCACTTTGGTGATGGGCTCCATTACCGCTTCCTGTGCGATTTCAATATCTGTTTTCATGTCCTTTTTCCCTCCGTTTATTCAGACAGTCTCGAACGAATGTCAGATTTCCTCCAACAGCTGTTCGAACTGTTCCATGCTCATAAGTACTTTTCTGGGTTTAGTGCCTTCTTCTTCACCTACCACGCCGTATTCGCAAAGCTGATCCATGATTCTGGCAGCACGGTTGAAACCGATTTTCAACACACGCTGCAACATGCCGATGCTGGCCTTGTCTTTATCAATAATAAACCTTGCGGCCTCCTCAAAATATTCGTCTCTGTCGTTACCGCCACCAGAACCGCTTCCGGAGGAACCACCTGACGAGCCGATATTTTTGATCTTCTCTTCAATATCTTCTGCATAGTTGCTATAGGTATTGCCCAGTGCCTGGTTCTTGAGATAATCCACCACATCGGATACTTCCTTGTCGGACACAAAAGCACCCTGTACTCTGGCCGGTTTGGAATAACCCTGCGGGTAGAATAACATATCGCCTTTACCAAGCAATTTCTCCGCACCGTTCATATCCAGGATCGTTCGTGAATCCACACCGCTGGATACGGAGAATGCCACACGACTGGGCATATTGGCCTTGATCAGTCCGGTGATGACATCCACACTGGGTCGCTGGGTAGCGATGATCAGATGGATACCTGCGGCTCTGGCCAACTGTGCCAGACGACAGATAGATTCCTCCACTTCGCCGGGGCATACCATCATCAGATCCGCCAGCTCGTCCACGATAATGACGATCTGTGGCATCTTCTTCGGTGCTTCCTCTCCTTCCGGAACAGGCATAGTCTCTATTTTCTTGTTATACCCCTTCAGATCACGGACATTATAATCGGCAAACTTCCGATAACGGTCTTCCATCTCACTGACGCCCCAGTGCAATGCAGCAGATGCTTTCTTGGGATCTGTCACTACCGGGATCAGCAAATGAGGAATGCCGTTATAGACACTCAGTTCCACGACCTTCGGATCCACCATGATCAGTTTCACATCATCCGGATGCGCCTTGTACAAAATACTCATGATCAGCGTATTAATGCATACGGACTTACCGGAACCGGTAGCTCCGGCGATCAGCATATGAGGCATCTTGGCAATATCCGCCACCACAGTCTTGCCCGCGATATCCTTACCTACGGCAAATGCAATATTGGAATTAAACTCCTGAAACTCTTTGCTCTCTAACAGATCCCGGAGTGCTACTGTCATGTTCTCTTTGTTCGGGACTTCGATACCGATAGCTGCCTTTCCGGGGATCGGTGCCTCAATACGAATATCCGTTGCCGCCAGATTCAGCTTGATATCATCTGCCAGGCCTACGATCTTGGATACCTTTACGCCCTGTTCCGGCTGTAGTTCATAGCGGGTAACACTGGGACCCTGGCTGATATCGGTAATCGTTACCTTTACACCGAAAGTATTTAACGTCTGCTGCAAGCGCATGGCGGTCTCTTTCAATTCTCTGGAGGAATCTCCGGTAGCTGCTTTTCCCTTCTGTAACAGGCTCAGAGGCGGAATCCGGTATTCTGCCGGAGGCTGTTTGGCCGCTTTCGCAATATCCTTATGTATCTGATCCTCTGCCAGAGAATTACCCTTTGGCGGCTCCGGTGCCGTGATTTTCGGTCGTATGCGGCTTTCCGCCGTTGCTGTCTCTGCAGGTTCCCGCACGACAGGCTCAGGCTCCGGGATATCTTCCTTGTGAATCCGGATAGATTCCGCCTGAGGTGTCAGGAGTGCTGCCTCCTCCTGCCAGGATTCTCTGCGTTCAAAAGGTTTTTTGAAGGTAGCAGCACTGGTCACTTCCTCCACGGGGATCTCCTCGTAAGGTTCTTCTGCTGCGGCCTCCTGCATGGTCACCTGATGCATTCCCGTTACCTTGATCTTATCAAAATCGCTGGAGGTCACTCTGGTCTCTTCCACAACAGGAATCTCCTGTGCATCCTCTTCATAAACGATCTCATGAATATCTTCCCGTCTTCCCACAGGCTGTGCCTCCTGCTTTTTCAGGGAAGTGTCCATCATAACACCGCTGACTTTTTTCTCTCTGCGGGGAATGGCGTTTAAGATCTGCTCATTCTCTTTCTCTTCCGCACGGAGTCTGCGCTCTTCCTCACGGATCCGTCGTTCCTCTTCCCGGATACGACGGGCTTCCTCTCTCTGGGAATTACGTTCCTCCTGTTCCTGTCTGCGGATCTGTGCATTTTCCCGTCTGCGCACTGCATCCTCTCTGGACAGTTCCCGGATCCGGTCACCACCGTTTCGCATACTGTTTAAGAAAGAACGCTCCGTTACCAGGATCAGACTGATCACAGAACACAATAAGACCACCAGAACCGTTCCTACCGTCTCCAGATAATGCAGCAACAGATAGCAGATACTTCCTGCCAGAATACCTCCGCCCTTTTTACCGGTACTGCAGTTTGTATATAACAGTTTGATATCATACTGTTCCATAGAGCCGGCAGTCCTGGCGATCAGATCACAGATCACACCGAGCATCAGAAACAATACGACACCTGCAATCATTTTGCGTACAGCGGTAGGGTTCCCCTCATTGGCGAACCAGAAAGCCACAGCCAGAAATATCACAATAGGTGCTATATATGCAGTAAATCCAAAGATACCGAATAAGACCCCGCTGATCGCATTGCCGACCGGGCCGATAATACCAAAATTACAACAAAATAATATCACCATTACCACAAACAAAACGATCAGACCGATCTCATGGAACAGTTCACTGTCCTGTGCTGTTCTCTGCGCCTGCCTGCTGCGGCTGTTTGTGGTACTTTTTCTCGTCCTATTGGAAGATGATGTTCTTTTGCCTGATGAAGATGCCATGTCATCATACTCCTAACTTCATTATAGTCATAATTAGAAGTATATCATTTTTCCATGGCCTTGTCATCCCTTTTTCTGTTCCCTTCGATCATCTTCCGAAGCCTGCAGATGGCCCGGTCGATACCTCCCACTTCGTCAATAATACCGTGGTTCACCGCTTCTTCTCCCACCAGAATGCTTCCCACATCCTTCGTTAAGAATCCGGTCTCCATCATGAGTTCTTCCAGTTTTGTCCGGCTGATTTTACAGTGTTTGCATACAAAGCCCGTGATCCGGTCCTGGATCAGTTTAAAATATTCAAAGGTCTGGGGCACACCGATCACCATGCCATTCATTCTTACCGGATGTATCACCATGGTTCCAGTGGGTACGATGAAGGAATAGTCACAACTCACCGCAATAGGCACCCCGATGGAATGACTGCCACCCAGCACCAGGGATACGGTGGGTTTGCTTAAAGATGCCAGCATCTCTGCAATAGCCAGTCCCGCCTCCACATCTCCGCCCATGGTATTTAAAAGTACCAGCACACCGCCAATTTTTTCACTGTCTTCGATGGCTGCCAGTTGTGGCAGGATATGCTCATATTTCGTGGTCTTCGAATTACCGGAGAGATTATCATGCCCTTCGATTTCACCGATAATGGTCAGCAGATGGATCTTTTCCCCGGATGCCGCATCCGACAGCGTCAGTTGTCCCGTTTTTTCAATTCTTTCGTCTCTGTGTTCTTCCGCCTCGGTCTTCGGCGCTTCCTTCTTGTTTTGATTGTTATCTTTCTGATTCTGCATGGCCTGTTTCCTCCCTGTTCCGATGATTATAAAAACAAAAAGACGATACCCGGGCTTTTGCCTTTCGTATCGTCTTTTAGTATATCCGCTTTTTTATTGTTTATGTTTAATGATCAAAATCATCGTCATCCGCTACCGGATAATCAAAATCACTGTCATCATCACCGTTCAGCTTATAATCCAGTACCTTAGGCACATGCTTTTTCGGCAGGGGCAGTGGATTTTCGATCAGCTGTATTTTTTCCGTTTCTACAGGTTCTTCCTGGAAATCCGCTGGCTCTTCCTCCGGGAATTCCTCGGTCTCCAGATCTTGTACTTTCAGTCGGCGTTTTGTGGAAGCAGCTCCCACAGGAACTGCCTCAACGGTCTCAGGCAGCACCCCTTTGACTTCCCGCAGCAGTTCCATTTCGTACGGTAGAACCGCCTGTATTCCTGCGCCGGCAGCTACTGCCAATAACAGATACAATAACGTAAGTCCCGGCATATCTTCACTCAGCATTCCGCAGCCGTTTAAGATTCCAAGTGCCAGCGCCAGAGCAATCCACACGGACTGTCTCTCGTGTTCTTTCCTACACCAGTAACTGAATGCGCCGCATGCAAGGATCGTAACCATAACGGCAACTATAATGACCGTGGCCACCTTATCAGGCACATATGTGTGAACTGCCGGCTGTTCATAGAGGGCGATCCATGTGAATCTTCCCGGGGAAAAGACTTTCCACCATGCCAGAAGTATATTTTCCATCTGCTTTCCGCTGCCCACGGCATCCAGAGCGATGCAGGCAAAAAATGCCACCACTGTACCAAATAATCCCAATGCTCCGGCACAGATTCTGCGCATCCATTTTACCTGTTGCTTTGTCTCCAGAAAAAGTGCAGAAAACACTACGAGTAGCAAGAGCAGTCCTGTGACATCCAGATAGCCCAAAATTCCTATAACAATACCGCTTAAGAAAAATCCACCCACGGAACGGATACCGGGGGTGTCTCCCCGCCCCCTGAAACTATCCAGTGCTTCCACGCACACACACAGACCAATCATCCACAATAACTGATATAACGGTTCCGGTCCCAGAATCACTGCTCCAGACAGAACAGGGCATAACATCCAGTACGCAAGAGATACCACTGCAGCCACCATACCGGTCAGTTTCCGTACCGCAAAATATAAAAAGATTCCGGTCAGGATCTGCAGCACAATCTGCAATACCAGCGCCGCTGTCATTTTATTACCCAAAAATACCAACAGCCCGTGTAGCACCTGCAGATAAAAGTATACCGCACCGTGTACCACCTGAGGAATCCGCGTGGTCTCGGTGACTTTCACCGCATCGAACCAGATGTTACCGGCCGCCCCGGAGATATCGTACTGCATACTCTCTCTTACACGAAGTGTGATTCCCACAGCAATCAGAGCTACTACAGCCAGTCCCTCGATAATCAGTTTCACCTGCCCTGAGCCTTCACCGTTTTGTGCCCATTTTACCCACAGAAATCTATGTAACAGAAAAACAACCAGCCCTGTCATCGCAAGCCATACACCTGCGATAACAAGGCCGATTGGGCGGGAACCACCTTCCGGCAGGAGCATGACCATTGTCGTGCCCACCAGTACGGTTCCCGCTGTCAATGCATAAATGAACCACAATATAACACTTAAAATGCCTTTTTTATAATTCATTATTTCAGTACCTTTTCGATGTTATATCTGGGACGATGTTTTACCTCAATGTAAATCTTGCCGATATACTGGCCCACCAGTCCGATGGCCATCAACTGAATACCGCCCAGGAACCAGATGGACAGGATCAGGGAAGTCCAGCCCGGTACCACGTGTCCGGTACAATAAGAGATCAGCGCATAAATAGCAGCCAGAACGCTTAAGGCCACAATGATCATACCGGCACCCAGGATCATACTGATAGGCTTCACACTGAAGGAAGAAATACCGTTGAATGCCAGTGCAAGCATCTTCTTCAGAGGATACTTGGACTCACCGGCCACTCTTTCCTTACGGTCATAGTATACACAGTCCGTCTGATAACCGATCAAAGGCATCATACCTCTTAAGAACAGATTGGTCTCCTGATACTTGGAGAACTGTTCTACCGCGCGCTTGGACATTAGTCGGAAATCCGCATGATTGTAAACAGTCTTGACCCCCATCATTTCCATGACTTTATAAAATCCCTGCGCCGTGGTACGTTTGAAGAAAGTATCGGTCTTACGCTCCTTACGGACACCGTATACGATATCACAGCCGTTGTGGAACTTATCGATCATTTCCTCGATCACAGCTACATCATCCTGCAGATCTGCATCAATGGAAACCGTCACATCAGACAGATCCATGGCAGTGATTAGTCCGGCAGTCAGTGCGAACTGATGTCCCACATTGCCGGCCAGCTTTACACCGCATACCTGCACCGGATGTGCCTGATGCTCTTCTTCGATCAGCTCCCAGGTACGATCCTTACTGCCATCATTTACAAACAGAATAAAACTGTCTTCCGCGATCTTTCCCTTATGGATCAGATCATCCAGCACACCCCTCAGTGCCTCGGAAGCAATCTTTAACACCTCTTCTTCATTATAACAAGGAACTACAATTGCAAGTTTCTCCATGCTGTTACCCCTAACCTTTCAATTTATTCGTCCCAGTTATGATATACTGCCTGAACGTCATCATCATCTTCCAGCAGATCCAGGGTTCTCTGTAAGTTCTTCACTGCAGTCTCATCGGTCAGTGTTACATAATTCTGGGGAATCATGGTAACTTCTGCACTGATCATGGGAATTCCGGCATCTTCCAGAGCCTTGCGTACCTCTTCGAAGTTATCGGGATCAGTCAGGATTTCGAAGCTGTCATCCTCTTCGGAGAAATCTTCCGCTCCGGCATCCAGAGCGATCATCATCAGATCGTCCGCTTCCATATCACATTCTTCCTTGTCCACGATGATCTGTCCCTTCTTATCGAACATAAAGGATACACATCCGGGAGTACCTACATTACCCTGTCCCTTGGTAAATGCGCTTCTTACGTTGGCAGCGGTACGGTTGGTGTTGTCGGTAAGTGCATCTACGATGATGGCGATACCGTTGGGGCCGTAACCTTCGTAAGTCACATACTTATAGTTTACATTGCCCACATCTCCGGCTGCCTTCTTGATACCGCGCTCGATGGTATCGTTGGGCATGTTGTTGGCTTTTGCCTTGGCAATAACGGTTGCCAGTTTGAAATTGTTGGCGGGATCGGGACCGCCCTCTTTTACAGCGACTGCGATCTCACGGCCGATAATGGTAAAAATCTTACCCTTTGCAGCATCGTTCTTTTCTTTTTTATGCTTAATATTAGCAAATTTGGAATGTCCTGACATTTTTGTTACTCCTTTGAACTTAAAGTTTCTTTCTCTTTGTATGCGTAGTCTTTACGCAATAACGCTCTTTCTATCATAGCATTATTTTCTTTTTTCTTCAAGCACTGATTGTCCGTCTTCTGCATTCTGCGGTGTTTTTTCCTCCGGAAGCTTCCGGACCAACACACTTCCTATCATTTTTTTGACCACGGAAAGGATTTTAAAGTTGTATCCCTTATAGTCCACATCGAACTGCTCGTCCGGTTCCGGGATCCGGTCCAGTCTGGAGATCAGGAAACCGTTCAAAGTCTCGAATTCTTCCTCGTCGAAGGTAATACCCAGAAGCTCTTCCACTTCCTTTAATGGAGTCTTGCCTTCCATGACATATTCGCCCTTGCCACGGTTCTTGATGTATTCCTGATCCTCATCATACTCATCCATGATATTGCCGACGATCTCCTCCAGAATATCCTCCATGGCGATCAGTCCGTCGGTCTGTCCGTATTCGTCTACCACAATGGCCATCTGCAGCTTCTGGGACTGCATTTCCTTGAACAGTTCATCGATATTTTTCGTCTGCGGCACAAAATAAGGCTCTCTGAGCAGCCCGTCCAGTTTTGCGATAGGCAGGTCCAGCTTGTCATCACTGATATGGAACCGCATGGCATCCTTCAGATGCAGGATACCGATGATATGATCAATATTCTCCTCATACACAGGGTAACGGCTGTTCTTGCCTCCCAGCATGGAAGCAATGGCATCTTTCAGTTTCGTCTCACCATCAATGGCCACGATACTTCCACGATGTGTCATGATATCCTGGGCTTCCTTGTCTCCGTATTCGAAAATGTTGGAGATCATCTCCGCCTCACTGGCCTGAATGACACCCTGCTCATGACCTTCCTGCACCATATTGATGATCTCTTCCTCGGTCACATCATTTTCATCCGTATTGTTGCGGACACCGAAGAGGAACAGGATTCCCTTGGCTGTCAGATTCACCAGCCCCGTCAGGGGTGCCAGCAGTCTGGTGATAATATAAATCGGGTCAATACAGGCATACGCCCACTTCTCCGGCTGTCTGGATGCCATTTTCCGGGGAATCAGCACACCGAAAGTCAACAGGATATAGATCATGGCAATAAAAGACAATACCGTGGCAATCCCTGAAAGCACTCCCGTAGGCACATTCTCCAGAGACATGCCTCCCACATTGATCACATGAAGTCCCTTGTCAATGGTCTGCAGCCAGATATTCAGATAAAAAGCTCCCATTAAAATATTGATCAGCGTAATAACCAGCTGTACCGTATTGATATAGATCCCCGGACGGCTGATCATTTCACTCAGCCGCATGGACCGGCGATCCTTTTCTTCCTCTGCTTTATGTAGGATCTCCTTTTCATTCAGATTGTCGATGGCGGCATCAAATCCATAGAAAAACATATCCACCAGCAACAGCAGGAAAAAGAGAAAAATGGCCACAGGCCCACTCATGTCCATATTTTATTTCATCCTTTCGTATTTTATCCTATTTTCGGATACACTATGCATCGGGCTATGTATCCAGCTCCAGGCTGACTTTCAGTGCCCGGTTCACTCTCCGCATAATGTCTCCGTCCAGATGGCATACCTTATCTTTCAGCCTCTTTTTATCGATGGTGCGCAACTGTTCCAGCAGCACTACGGAATCTTTATCCATATCGTAGCGGCGGGCATTCAGTTCAATATGCGTAGGCAGCTTCGCCTTGTTCATCTTTGAGGTGATTGCAGCGCAGATCACGGTGGGACTGTGTTTGTTCCCCACATCGTTCTGGATGATCAGCACCGGCCGGATGCCGCCCTGCTCCGAGCCGATGACCGGTCTCAAATCTGCGTAATAGATATCTCCTCTTCTCATTTCTACTCCTTCATCAGCGATTTAACATAAGTATTGCCGATTCTTCCGGAGTTATACGAACACTTTAGATCCGTCAGAAATTTTCAAAATAATCTTTTACTTCTGTGATCTCACCATTTCGACGGTAGACTCTGGGAATTCGTTTTCCCAGTGTGCAGACAAACTCATAATTGAATCTGCCGGAAAGTTCTCCCAGTTCTTCCGCCGTGATCCGCTCCTGACCATCCGCGCCAAGGAGCGTCACCTTATCGCCCTCCATGGCTCCGGGAATTCCGGAAATATCCACCATGAACTGATCCATGCAGACCCTTCCGAGGATGGGGGCCTTTTTCCCGTGGATCAGCACGTAGCCTTTTCCCGACAGGCTTCTGGGATACCCGTCTCCATATCCTACAGGGATGGTGGCTACTCTGGTATCTTTTGTTGCGGTAAACAATCCACCGTAGCTGACACTCTGCCCCGCATGGATCGTCTTGCAGTAAATGATATGACTGTAGAGAGACATTGCAGCCCGCAGAGGTACAATATCCTTACTTACTTCTTCGGAAGGATATAAACCGTAGGTCGTGATTCCCGCCCGTACCATATCCATGTTGGCCTGGGGCATTTCCAGAATCGCCGCACTGTTGGAACAATGCTTTACCGGAATCTCCAGTCCCAGTTCCGACTGTATTCTATCAATAAAATTCTGAAACAGTTCCAGCTGATGGTTGGCAGAAGTCTTATCCGCTTCATCCGATTTTGCAAAGTGGGTAAAGATACCTTCCACTTCCAGTCCGGGATGTTCCATGACAAATTTTACAAAATCCAGCCCTTCGTCATCCGGAGTGATACCGATCCTTCCCATGCCGGTATCCACTTTGATATGCACTTTGGCTTTCTTACCGGCCTTTGCTGCGGCCTCTGCCAGTTCTTCCACGGTATCCCTGCGATACACTGCCGGGCGGATCTCTTCCCGGATCATTTCCTCATAACAATAAGGAAAAGTATATCCCAGGATCAGGATCGGTTTCTTCACACCGGCTTCCCTGAGGACATGTGCCTCCTCGTAGGTAGCTGCCGCATAGCCGAACATAAAATCCACATCCTCCAGCATTCTGGCAATGGGAACACCGCCGTGTCCGTAACCGTCCGTCTTTATGACCGCCAGTATCTTCGTCTCCGGGGCAATATTTTCCTTCATATGGATCATATTCTCCCAAATGGCATCCAGATCTATTTCCGCCCATACCCGTTGGTAGGAATTCATCTTTTCCTGTAGTTTGCTTATCATTTCTTCACACTTTCTTTCTCATCATAGTCTTTCATCAGGCAATCCGCAATATCTCCCGCCATTACCCCATACTCCGTATGGAGCTTTGCCGCCAGCTCACCGGCTCTGCCATGGAGATACACACCGTTCACAGCTGCATCACTTGCATTCATACCCTGAGCTAAAAGTCCCAGGATCACACCCGTCAGGACATCTCCGCTGCCCGCAGTGGCCATACCGCTGTTGCCTGTAGTATTCAGATAAAATTCTCCCTGTTCTTTACATACAATCGTTCTTGCATCCTTGGCAACCGCCACACCGTGAAACCGTTCTGCCAGTTCTCTGCCACACTCCGGAAGCTCCTTCTTGCATTCCGGGATGGTCTTCGCAAGCAGTCTGGACAATTCTCCCACATGTGGAGTCAGAATGATAATTCTGCCTTCTGCCCCCTGGGTACGCAGCTTCTCTGCCAATTCCTTACCGTTTTCTTCCGCCAGAAGATTCAGTGCATCCGCATCCATCACTAATGGTTTTCTGCTCTTTTCCACTACTTTTTTCAGGCATTCCCGTGCCTGTTCCTCTCTGCCGATGCCGGGACCGACAGCAATAACATCCGCCCATTCCATGCTCTCGGACAGCTGTCTGCAGGATCCGTACAAAGCCTCCGGAATTCCCTGCTGTAAGATCTGCCGGTTCTCCTCTGCGGTGATTACTTTTACCATACCGGCTCCGGTACGATACGCCGCTCTTGCCGCCAGGATTGCTGCTCCGGCCATGCCGTTGCTCCCAGCCACCAGCAAAGCTTTGCCGAAGGTTCCCTTATTCCCGGAGGATGTTCTGTCCGGCAGATGCTGTTCACAGCTGTCATAAGTATACATCTCCGGGCTCTGTCCCAGAAAGCTCTCCGGTCCGATCCCCACATTTGCAATGTGTACCTGCCCGGCATAATCGGTTCCCGGATACATTACAAGGCCTCTCTTGCAGAAACCAAAAGTAATCGTTGCATCTGCCAGGAAAGCACAACCAAGCACCCGTCCGGTGTCCGAGCAGATCCCACTGGGAACATCCAGTGCCAGCTTAAATCCTTCCGCCACATTCATCTCTTCTACGGCTTCCGCATAGATGCCTTCCACCGGGCGGCTCAATCCTACACCGAACAAGGCATCTACAATCACATTATATTCATCTGCCTGCGTATTACTGTCTGTCTTCACCGGAAAATGTTGCAGGGTCTGCCACTGGCTCTTCCATTGCTCTGTGGCTTTCTCCGGATCTCCCACAAGTCGTACCGCTACCGTATAACCGTCCGCCGCAAGAAGTCTCGCCAAAGCCAGACCGTCTCCTCCGTTATTTCCCATACCAGCAAAAATGAGCACTTTTGTCCGTTCCTTCACGGCATCAAAGCGCTCTTTCAGAAAATCCTCCGCAGCCAGAGCCGCTCTTTCCATCAGAACCGGCCCCGGGATGCCGAGGTACTCTATGGTATTTTTATCGTATTGCTTCATTTCCTGTGCAGTTACCAGATATCTCATACTATTTTTGCTCCGGATTATATTTCATGTCAAACAGATTGACCACTTCTGCACCAAAAATATCATGCATGTAGTTGTAGATCTCCTGATTCTGCTGTTCCATCTGCTGTTTTTCGATCAGACGTTTTTTCAGTTCGATACGGATCGCACCCACCCACTCCGCAGTCTCTTTGATCTGTTTGTCATTATCCTTCATAATATCATAGCAGCAGTCCATAGTAAACATCATAAGCTGAAGATTTATTCTTTCGATCTCTCTGGGGATATCTTTTAACTCATCTTCGTATGCTTCCAGCTTCTCATTGCATTCCTCGATCAGGCGCTTATGATCCTCGATCTGTTTGTTCAGCTTACTGTTTTCGCCCTGCTGTTCCGCCTCATCCACCATAGGAACGATTTCTTTCATCAGCTTCTTTTTCAGATTCCGGATATCCTTCGACTCGGTATTGAGCTTACCTTGTCGTTTCAACAGCTGATTCAGGGCATCTTCCGTTTCTTTTAGCGGAACGGAACCGGTCTTATTCAACAACCGATACCATTTATTATCCAGGGTGAGTACGGGCAGATGCTTTCCCGTCAATGCATTTTTGAAAGCAGCCTGTCGGTCCTGTGCATTTTCTTCTGCGTTACCGTTGCCCATAATATCACTCCTTTGATGCCTTACTTCATGTTGTATTATTTCTCGGTGCGCTGAAATTCATAAAAGCGGCTGCTTCGCATCCGTCATCGCCTTGCGACTTTTCCTTTTATTCATTTTCAGACACTCCGCCTATGAAATAAGCAATCATACGCTTGCTTATTTCATGTCTGAACTGTAACGGTTAATATTATAGGATAGCTTCATTAAGCTGTCGGACAGATGCACGTTCTCCACCTGAATTCCCTCGGGAACATTCAGATCCACATGAGCGAAATTCCAGATAGCACGGATCCCGTTAGCCACCAGCTTATCTGCCACTTCCACAGCACTGGTCTTGGGAATCGTCAGTACAGCGATATCGATGTCCTTCTCCCGGATAAAGGATTCCAGCTGATCCATGGGCATGACCTTCACACCGCGGACATCCTTACCCACTAGTTCCGGGTTCGCATCGAACATTCCCTTGAAGATAAATCCACGACGCTCGAAGTTCATATAATTGCCCAGCGCTCTTCCCAGATTGCCGGCTCCAATGATGACGAAATTATGCTGCTTATCCAGTCCTAAGATCTTACCGATCTCACGATACAGAGATTCTACATTATATCCATAGCCCTGCTGGCCGAAACCGCCGAAATTATTAAAATCCTGACGTATCTGGGATGCGGTCACCTTCATCAGTCCGGAAAGTTCCTGCGAAGAGATGCGTTCCACACCTTCATCCTTCAATTCCCCCAAATATCGAAAGTATCTGGGCAGTCTGCCAATCACAGCCTGTGAAATTTCTTTTACTTCCAATACTTTCACCTCCGTTTTTTTTAGTATACACCATATGTTAAAAACTTGTCAATGAATTGACAGGTTTTCTTCTTTTCGTTACAATGAAATTTAAAAAGCCCGGTCTCCGTGGGCTGGAAATAAAGGATACTTACTACCATGATATTATCTTGTCAGAATATTTCAAAAGCATTTGTAGAAAATCAGGTATTGAAAAATGTCTCTTTTCATATAGAGGATCATGAAAAAGCTGCCATCGTGGGCATCAACGGTGCCGGGAAAACGACACTGCTCCGCATCATCGTAGGGGAAATGACTCCCGATGACGGGCAGGTGGTTCTGGCGAGGGACAAGACCCTGGGATACCTTGCACAGAACAGCACTGTGGACACCTCTCACACCATTTACGAGGAACTGTTATCTGTCAAGGCGGATCTGCTGCGCCTGGAGGAAAAGATCCGGGAATGCGAAAACAATATGAAGCATGCCGAAGGAGATGCGCTGGAAGACCTGATGAAGCAGTACACCTCTCTCACCCATGCTTTCGAGACCGGCGGCGGCTATCTCTACCGCAGTGAGCTGGTCGGTGTGTTAAAGGGACTGGGATTTACCGAAGATGAATTCTCCAAGCCGGTTGCCACACTCTCCGGCGGTCAGAAGACCCGTGTGGCGTTAGGACGGCTTCTGTTACAGAACCCTGATCTCATCATCCTGGACGAGCCGACGAACCACTTAGATATGAATTCCATCGCCTGGCTGGAGACTTATCTGTTGAATTACAAGGGAGCCGTTCTCATCGTCTCCCACGACCGGTATTTTCTGGACCGGATCGCCGGGAAAGTCATCGAGATCGACCAGTCCAAGGCTACAACCTTTATGGGCAATTACTCCGATTATGCCGTAAAAAAGGAACAGCTGCGCGTTGCTGCCTGGAATGCCTATATGAACCAGCAGCGTGAGATCAAACATCAGGAAGAGGTCATCGAAAAATTAAAATCCTTCAACCGGGAAAAGTCCATCAAACGGGCGGAAAGCCGTGAGAAAATGCTGGACAAGATCGAGGTCATCGAAAAACCCTCCGAGGTCCGCACGGATATGAAGCTGACACTGACGCCCCGGATCTTAAGTGGCAATGATGTGCTGACTGTGGAGCATCTGTCCAAAAGCTTTGATTCCCATAAGCTTTTTACCGATGTTAATTTCGAGATCAAGCGCGGCGAACACGTGGCGATCATCGGTGATAATGGCAGCGGCAAGACCACTCTGCTTAAGATCTTAAATGGTCTCGTTCCTGCCGATCAGGGCACCTTCCGATTAGGTTCCAATGTGGAGATCGGCTATTACGATCAGGAGCATCATGTCCTGCACAGTGACAAGACATTGTTCGAAGAGATCTCCGACGATTATCCCTACCTGAACAATACCCAGATCCGCAATGTGCTGGCGGCTTTCCTCTTCACCGGGGAGGATGTTTTCAAGCGTATCAGTGATCTGAGTGGCGGCGAGCGCGGTCGTGTATCTCTCGCCAAGCTGGTACTCTCCAACGCAAACTTCCTCATCCTGGATGAGCCGACGAACCACTTAGATATCATGTCCAAGGAGATTCTGGAGGATGCCCTGAACGGTTACGAAGGAACGATATTGTATGT
Organism: Waltera sp.; assembly: GCF_046969025.1. Classification (NCBI taxonomy): domain Bacteria; kingdom Bacillati; phylum Bacillota; class Clostridia; order Lachnospirales; family Lachnospiraceae; genus Waltera; species Waltera sp. The sequence goes on from NZ_JBKVQF010000002.1 coordinate 34,300, forward strand.
CTCCCATGACCGTTACTTTATCAACCGTACCGCCCACAGGATCCTGGATCTGACAGAGGGACAATTCGTAAATTATGTTGGAAATTATGACTATTATCTCGAAAAGCACGACACCGTGATGGCTGCAATAGAAGCCAGTGTTCCACAGAGTGCTGACGCAGATAACACAGTTGCCGCTAAGGTTGCAGAATCCGAAGTCAAATTGGACTGGAAAGCCCAGAAGGAAGAACAGGCGAGACTCCGCAAGAAAGAAAACGACCTGAAAAAATGCGAAGAACAGATTGCCGAGCTGGAAGCCCGCATCTCCGAGATCGACACCGAAATGTCCGATCCCGCCATCGGCACCCAGGTGGCAAAATTGCAGGAACTGTCCAAAGAGCAGGCCGCCTGCCAGGAGCAGCTGGAAAAATTATATGAACAGTGGGAAGAACTGGCAGAGTAAATTGAGAGTTAGTGAAATACATTGGCAAAATCCACGAACTCCCGGAGCATGCGATACACATGTCTCGATGTAAGGTCTCCGGATGTGAATTTTCTACGAAAAGTGATGAGTAGTTCTCGTCATGACGGGGCCGCCTACAGTCGACATCCATGTCGACAATCGGCTGACGCGGACATCGTGTCCGCTTTCCCCCTGCCTTTCAGCACTTTTCTAGAAAATATCAACATCCTCCGACAAACATCTTCGACATGGCACCGCATACGCCGGGAGTTCTGCGTTTTGGAAAGCTTTCAAAAAAACCAGTAGCCCCGGCTGGGTATAAGAATAAGCAGTGCCGTAAGCAGACGTCGGTACCATAGCGTCCCAAGGGACGCATTGCGGTCGTATTGTGACCGCTTATGTACCGCTACGCTCTGCGACAGGAGCGCATCGTACTAAAGTACGAGCGTGCCGCGTTTCTTATACCCTGCCAAGGGCTACGAGGATATTTCGCTAACTTTCAATTTACAGCAGGCTGTCCAGTGTCTCTCTGATAGCCTTGATGAAGTCAAGGCTGTTGAGGATCACGGGATGCTCACAGGTAGAGATCAGGGACAGGCTCTTGGTCATCCTGCCATCTTCGATGGTCTTGATGCATGCCTGCTCCAGCTTGTCTGCGAAGTTGCACAGCTCGGGGATCTGATCCAGTTCACCGCGCTTTCTGAGAGCTCCGGTCCATGCGTAGATGGTAGCGATGGAGTTGGTGGAGGTCTCTTCGCCCTTTAAGTGCTTGTAGTAATGACGCTGTACGGTTCCGTGAGCAGCCTCGTACTCATAGACGCCGCTGGGAGATACCAGAACGGAGGTCATCATGGATAGATCGCCGTAAGCGGTAGCTACCATATCGGACATTACATCACCATCATAGTTCTTGCAGGCCCAGATGAATCCGCCCTCAGAACGGATGACACGGGCTACGGCATCATCGATCAGGGTATAGAAATATGTAATGCCCAGTTCCTCGAATTTTGCCTTGTACTCGTTATCATAGATCTCCTGGAAAATATCCTTGAAGGTATGATCGTATTTTTTGGAAATGGTGTCCTTGGTGGAGAACCACAGATCCTGCTTCGTATCTACGGCATAGCTGAAGCATGCTCTTGCAAAGCTCTCGATAGACTTATTCGTATTGTGGATACCCTGAATGATACCTGCTCCATCAAAATTATGGATCAGTTCACGGGTCTCGGTGCCGTCTGCTGCAGTAAATACCAGTTCTGCCTTACCGGGGCCGGGTACCTTGATCTCAGTATTTTTATACACATCGCCGTAAGCATGACGGGCAATGGTAATGGGCTTGGTCCAGTTCTTGACATAAGGAACGATACCCTTTACCAGAATCGGTGCACGGAATACAGTACCGTCTAAGATCGCACGGATGGTTCCGTTGGGACTCTTCCACATTTCCTTCAGATTATACTCTGTCATTCTGGCAGCGTTGGGGGTAATGGTCGCACATTTTACAGCAACGCCGTACTTCAATGTGGCATTGGCAGAATCCACGGTTACCTGATCATCGGTCTCATTACGATGCTCCAGTCCAAGATCATAGTACTCTGTCTTCAGATCGATGTAAGGCAGTAACAGTTCATCCTTGATCATCTGCCAGAGGATTCTGGTCATTTCGTCTCCGTCCATCTCTACGAGAGGGGTTGTCATTTTGATCTTTTCCATAATGATTTCCTTTCCGGTATTTATTCTTTTACTTTGCAATAGCTATCCAGAACCACATTGTCAAAATCGCTTCTGCAAAGCTTCACCGAATAGCATGCCTGCATGTTATTTGCTCATGTGGTTACTTCGCCCATTGGCTCTGAATAATTACATTATAATTACATTCTACAGTAATTTTCACAGACAGGCAACCTATTCCTGCGGCTTATCCTGCTGTGCATAGGCCTCGTTCAGACCGTTTTTCACCATGTTGTCATAGGCGTTGATCATGTGCTGGTGTGCCAGTTGCTCTGCCAGATCGGCATTGCCTGCCTTGATGGCCTCCATGATCTGCTCATGCTCTTCATTGGATTTGGGGCCGCGGTTGGCACTGGCCAATGTTTTCTTGCGGACACGCAGGACATACTGATGGAAGTCCTTCAGCTGATGCTCCAGCATCTTGCTGTCACATGCCTCATACAGAATATCATGGAAACGATTATCTAACTCCGCCAGCTGCTCCAGATGCCCCTTCTGGGCATGGAACTTGGACAGATAGACATTCTCTTCCATCTCTTCCATCTGCTCCTTGGTGATATGTTCCGTAGCCCAACGGGCACACAGACCTTCCAGCAGGGAACGGATCATGTAAATATCCTTCACATCCTTCTGGGTAATACCGGTGACATAGGCTCCCTTGTTGGGGATGATCTGAATCAGTCCCTCCAGCTCCAGCTGACGGAACGCCTCTCTGACGGGGGTTCTGCTGACTCCCATCTCCTCGCCGATAGCCACTTCCTTCAATTCTTCATGTTCCTGATATTTTCCGCTTAAGATGTCTTCTCTCAGCTTGTGAAATACCCGTCCCCGCAGGGAGAACTTATCCGTTACTTCCTGCTTTACATCATACTTACTCACTATAATCCTCATTTCCGGGTAGCAAAAAATGCCGCCATATTTTCTTACTCACCGATCTTCAGGTTCTTCTCCAGGCAGATACGGTTGACGCAGGCCACAATCTCTTCATCCGTAAGCACGGTGACACGCCCACCGGCGTACTCCTCGTCTACCCACTTTTTGATCTCCGCTACCAGTTCGGAAGTCTTCTGTACCTGCTTGTCTCCCTTTAATTTATAATAGGTGTTCAGCCAGTGTGCGATACCTGCCAGACCGGAGGTGTTGGAAATAGCGCACAATACCGGACGATTCAGGAATTTCTCGGTATCGAAAATGTTGTAGATCTCTTCGTTCTTAAGCAGACCGTCCGCATGGATACCGGCTCTGGTCACGTTGAAATTCTTGCCGACAAACGGGGTTCTGGGCGGGATCTGATAGCCGATCTCCTTCTCATAGTACTCTGCCAGCTCCGTGATGACACGGGTATTCATACCGTTCAGATCACCCTTCAACTGTGCATATTCGAATACCATTGCCTCCAGCGGTGTATTACCGGTACGCTCACCGATACCAAACAGTGAGGTATTTACACCGGAACAGCCGTACAACCATGCTGTGGTGGAATTGGACACCGCCTTGTAAAAGTCATTGTGACCATGCCATTCGATCAGCTCATGCGGCACACCTGCGTGGGTATGGATTGCGTAAATGATACCCTGTACACTACGGGGAATAACGGCACCGGGATAGTTGACACCGTATCCCATGGTATCGCAGGCCCGGACCTTGATGGGGATCTGATACTCCTTCATCAGTTTCATCAGTTCCAGGCAGAACGGAACCACATAACCGTAGATATCCGCTCTGGTGATATCCTCCAGATGACATCTGGGGCTGATACCCTCCTCCAGGCAGTCACGGATAACGCTTAAATAGTGATCCATGGCCTGTCTTCTGGTCATTTTTAATTTCAGGAAAATATGATAATCGGAACAGCTGACCAGAATGCCAGTCTCCTTCATTCCGATCTCTTTTACCAGCTTAAAGTCCTCCTTGCTGGCACGGATCCAGCTGGTAACTTCGGGGAACTTGTATCCCCTCTCCATACATTTATAAACAGCGTCTCTGTCCTTCTTGCTGTACAGGAAAAATTCACTGGCACGGATCATTCCGTTGGGGCCACCCAGTTCATGCAGATAGTCATAGATTTTTACGATCTGCTCTGTGGTATAAGGTGCTCTGGACTGCTGTCCGTCTCTGAAGGTAGTATCTGTGATCCAGATATCCTTTGGCATGTTATGAGGCACGATACGATCATTAAAAGGTATTTTGGGGATTTCGGAATAAGGGAACATGTTACGGAACACGTTCGGCTTCTCCACATCATCCAGTATGTACATATGCTCTTCAATCTCCAAAAGGTTGTTCTTCGGATTCATGGAGACCGGACGATTCTGAAATGCATCACTTTCTCTCATTGGTATACCTCTCTTCCCTGACATTCGATATCTGCAAGATTTTATAATTTTTACTCTGCGCAGTAAAAATACATTTTGCAGTTCTCGTATCATTGTATACAATCATACCATTTGTGTCAATATCTTTGGTATTTATTTTATTGACTTATTTTAATCATATTTTTTATTTTTCCCAGTGATTTTATCCTTTTACTTGTTTTCTAATAATCTCCGTACATTAAGCATGCCGAAGCCCTGCTTGTTCCACGGCTCTCCCAGATCGGTAGCTGTAAGGGACAGCAGACGAACAAATTCTTCATTGGTAATTCCCGGATATTTTTCCATAGCAAGGGCTGCCGCCCCGGATATAATGGGTGTTGCCATGGATGTGCCGCTTTTTGCTACATAGGGTCTGTAGATTCTGCCGTTCCGGTTCTGCCAGAAAGCATTACAGGACAGAATCCTTGTCCCCGGAGCCACAATATCCGGTTTACGGGTCACATCATATCTTCTGCCCCTGCCGGAGTACGTCTCACACCTTCCGGGATCATTTTTACAATATCTTCCGTCATGACAACCCACCGTCAGAACCTTTCTGCTACTGGCCATCTCCGAAATACTACCGTCCTCCGGACCGGTATTACCTGCAGCGCAGACCACGAGAATATTATGATCCCACAACAATTCCAGAGATTTTCGCAACATCTGCTCCTTGTAACGTTCCTTCAGGTCTCCGATCCCCACAGAGATATTCAGAACACGGATTCCATACCTGTTTTTCACCCGCAGTACCCATTCCAGAGCTTCCTGCATGGAATCACAGGAGCCCTCCCCCTGTCTGTCCAGCACTTTTCCCACCACAAGCTTTGCCTCCGGTGCCATTCCGCAAAATCTTCCTCCGGACAGTTCTCCGCTTCCGCATACAATCCCGCAGACATGTGTCCCGTGTCCATTATCGTCATACGGAAAGGAACGGCCTTCTACAAAGTCGGAAAAAGCAAGCAGCCGTCCTACCAGATCCGGATGATAAGCAATTCCGGTATCCAGCACAGCAACAGTCACAGATTTCACACGTCCTGCCCCACTATGCAATTGTTCCGGCACCTGTACCTGTTCCCTTACCCGCTGCATCTTGTTCCTTCCCCGTAAAATAAGACAAAACCGGCATAAGACTTATTCTATCTTATGCCGGTTTCTTATCCTGGTGTCGGTAAAATCTGACCCTTATTCATTTATAATTTCGATTCCCTCCGGGAATGCGCTGTCACCGATATTGGTGACACTTGCAGGCAGATGCACCTTTTTCAGTTCGGTATGACTGCGGAATGCTTCATCAGCAATCACGCGAACACCATCCGGTATGGTCACTTCGGGAAGGTCCCCCTTGTAAGCCACCAGAATGTCCCCGCTGATCAGGTAATCATCCATGCTGTTTTCTTCAAAATCATCCATCCATCCGGTATGCGTAAATGCCTTGGCTTCCACCCGGGTCACCGTATCTGGCAATATCACACTATTCAGATCATCACAGTGATAAAATGCTGCATAATCAATAGTGGTCACACCTTCCGGGAACGTCACACTTTCTGCCGAACTTCTGGAAAAAGCAAAGCGTCCGATTTCCGTGGTTCCTTCTGGTATACTCACTGCTTTGATCGACTGGTCACGATAATATTTCCACTCCGGAATCGTACCGTCTTCTGCCTCCGCAGTGATATCCTGCGTTTCTCCTCCGGTCTCCTGTCCTGCTACCGGTTCCGTATAGCCCTGTTGCACAGTTTCTTCTTCAGGCAGCATCATAACCATCGCATGATTTCCTACGACAAAGGTACTGCCGATCACATTTCCGGGCACCGGTGTCGGTGCAGGGGTCGGCGTTTCAGTGGGGGCAGGCTCTGTTGTTGCCTGTGAATCTGAAGTTCCGTCTGCCGCCGGTGTCGCCGTCGGCGCTGCCGTTACCAGAGGACTCTGACTTTTCTGCTCTGCCAGCTTCTGTGCAAACTTTTCAGCCACGCTGCCTTCGTCCGCATGAATCGTTACGTTATCACAATTTAAGAATGCATCGTCTGCGATGCTTGTCACCGTGTCCGGAATATAAATATCCGTAAGGTTCGTACATCCGGCAAATGCCTGTGCATCAATACTCTGTACATTCTCAGGGATCGTGATCTGTTTCAGTCCGGTGCATCCTGAAAAAGCATATTCATCCACTGAGGTAAGACCTTTGCCAAGTACAACCTCTTCCAGATTATCACAGCCCCAGAAGACATAGGCATCCATGCGCTTCACCGACTTGGGAACCACAACAAACTGTACCTTCTGATTGTTCTCAAAGGCACTCTCACCCACAACTTCCACTGTATCGGGAATCGTGACACGTTCATCGCTTCCTCTGTATTTTGTCAGTGTACTGCCTTCAATCTGAAAATCAGAGGCAGACGCTGCCGCATCTGCCTCCGACACAGGAAGATGTGTCAGGATCAATGCGGTAGCTATCAATGCCAATGCAACTACCCACTTTTTATGATTCATAAACCTTCCCATCCTTTATTTTCACTAGGCTCTTGCCTTGCGCAGAGTCTTCTTATCCTTCTTCATGAAGAATACCATGGACAGACATGCAAGACCCAGAGACAGGAACCACTTCGGATGAATGGCATCTCCGGTCTTAGGAGTGCTGTCTGTGATTGTTCCGGCTGTCAGGTTGTTCGTATCCACATAGATCACATACGGTGAAAAATGCTCCGCCGTAAAGGTAATGCAGGATACTCCGGAAATCGTGGAGAACTTCGGTGTCAGCTTGTCTAACTTACTGTTCACCACTCCTGCTACCTTGTTGTTACCTGCATAGGTGATCAGAGAATCCGGAATCGGCAGGGTAATGCTGATGGACAATCCTGTGGTATCCGTGATCTTGTTATTGCCGGTGGAATCATAGAGACTGATATCCATCGGGAAATACTTGATGGCACTGATATCGTTGCCATACTCTGCCATCAACGCCTTTACTACTTCCTCTGAAGCAGATGCGCTCTCAGTGATCTTGATCACAAAGTTATCGGAAGATCCGTTTACCGTTGCAGATACCACACCGGTATTGGACAGACCGTTCTTGTCAATAACAACAGTGGTTCTGCCGCCGGAAACATTACCTGTGGTAGTACTGTTCGGCCTTCTGTTGGAATTGGAATTCGTAGAATTACCGCTTCCGGTAGAAGTACTGGTATTAGAACCGTTTGACTTTGTATAGTTTGCCGTAACCGTTACATTTCCCGCAGGCATGGTGATTACCGTTGCCGATAATACCTTACTTGCTATAGTGGTATTGGATGGATCGATCGTCCAGTTGCTGAACTGCATGCCCTTGGCCGGGTCATTAGCCACGATGATCGGCTGGGAACCTGCTATGTAGCTTCCGGATCCGGATCCGTTCTTAACAGTCAGGGTATACATCTTAGCTGTCGTACCGTTCGTTCCGGGGCTGGTACTGGTTCCCGGGCTGGTGCTGGTGCCGGGATTCGGACTGGTACCGGTTCCCGGGCTGGTCGTTCCACCGTTATTGGAACTACTGGTCTCATATACCGCATAGAAATCTGTATCTTCGGTAAGTGCCGTTGCAATATCCGGTAACCATTCCTTGAAAGTATATCCGCTGACCGTAGGAGTCTGAATGCTGGGTGCAACAGATCCCTTCTTGATCGTGGTCTGATAGAATACTTCCTTGGTCACGCTATTAATATAACGGATGACAATATCGTCTTCACTCAGAGCTTTGTATACTGCTCTGGTGGTAAAGGACTCTGTAATATTGGTCAGCTCTCTGTCCCATCCGGTGAAGACATAACCGTCTCTCACCAGATTGGAGGTATTGGGCAGATCCGCATCTGCGATGCTGCCGCCGGAGGACACTTTGATTTCCTTAATGACAGTACCATTCCAGTCTTCAAAGGTTACCGTCAGCTTGTTGGCATCGGGATCTTCCTTGCTGTAAAAGGCAACACAGGTACGATCTTCAGACACTTCTCTGTAATCAGGATCCCAGTACTGGAAAATTTCACCAGCTTTTCCTGCTGGTTCCGGTGCCACCGCATCTTCCCCTGCCTTAACTGTCTGGGTATCCACATTAATATACTGTCCCAGTTCCTCATTCCAGTCACGGAAGATAACTGTATAATAGTCTTCACGGCTTGTCTCTTCTACGGTAAATCCCTTATTCGTTCCGTACTCCCACATATAAGTATCTTTAGGCGTTACAATAAGAAGATCCTTAGGATTATCTTTCTTTTCTATTTCATTAAATGCCAGATCACCCACGATTGTAACGTTCTGAACACCTTCCAATCGATCCAGATGGCTCTTGTTAAATGCATCATTCTGAATCGTTGTACACGTAAGAGGTAATTTAACATTCTGTAAACTTGTAGTATCAGCAAATGCTCTTTCCGGAACTACCGTAATTGCACTTTGGCTCAAATCAATCTCTCTGAGATTTTTACATCCTTCGAAAGCACTGGGAGCCAAGGAAGTCACTCCAGCCGTTTCATCAGCCTTAACATATTTACTGTCGCGTCCCTCCAAACACTCAATAATACGTGCCTTTGTTCCATTACTCATACCATAAATAATAGAATTATCACAAGAAAAATAATCTGTTCCTGTAAAGTTTACACTCTTGAGATTTTCACAACCAGTAAAAGGAATAATTCCCAAATCTGTAATCGTACCAGATAATGTCACATCTGTCAAAGCATTACAATCTTCAAATGCCTTATCTCCTATGGATGTAGTATTTCCATTAATCTCAACCTTCTTCAGATTTGTGCAACCCTTAAAAGCTCCTTCCTCAATAGAAGACATATCACCATTGCTGATCAATGCAGTCAATGAGGTAGCTCCCTGGAAATCCTCTGCTTCAATATTATCCAATCCCCACAAAGTTACTGTTTTTTCCAAGCCGGTATACCCTGCTTGTTCATCACTGGTCTCTTTGCTCTTATATAACCCATCTGCAATAGCCTGCACGCCATCCGGTATTTTTATATTCAGAGCCGAATCTATAAAGCTCTGCTCATTCTCTGTCAATGATGAGTTTCCATATTTATTTAAAGCTGTCTCCGCAGCACTTCTCTGTTCATCTGTCAAATAAGGATAATCATCCGGATTATTTGCATATTTTTTCAATTCACTGAAAGCCGGGAAATCAGTTAACTCACTAACCTGTTTCTCACTGTTATATTGCACAATCAGATTTGACGGCCATCCACTGCAATATGTAACATAGCTCTTAACCTGACTTGCATTATTGTATCTTCCATTCTCACTCATGGCATAGAGATAAGGAGTGGACTGTGACGAAATTTCTCCTACAAATTTCAATTTCACTTTCGGTGTTCCATCTGGATCCGCAGCTACTCCAGAACAATTTATATGCTGTGCACCGGTATAATCTTGTGTTTTAAATGCATTTTCACCAATCTGTACAGAACTGTTATTGAACACAACAGTTGCCAGATTGTGGCATCCCTTAAACGCATTTTCACCTATAGTCTGCACACTTGCCGGCAGAGATACCATTTTGAGGTTACAGTAGTTGGCAAAAATGTTTGCGTCAATATTATAAATATGATAAGGACCGATAGGATCCGGCATATTCAGAGTCTCAACGCCTTTTCCAACACGGCAGCTGATCAGTTTATTGGACGAATCTACAACGTAAGTCGATCTTCCGTCTTCTCCACTTACCTTCGGATCCTGTACAGTCAACTCGTACTTGTTCTGACTGACATACTGCGATGCATTGGAATCAAAGATTACATAACTAAATGCAAAGCAATTGTCCTTAGCAAGATCATGCAGAGACGACTCGCTGGTTCCCTCAAAATAAAAAGTACCGTTAACCGGCTCCCCCGATAACATTTCCTTAAAGCAATCAAAGCAATAAACGCCATTCGGATTTGCAGAGTCTTTTTTCTCTGTAAATGCGAAGCTGTCTCCCTGTGCTGCAATGTAGTGAAGATTCTTACATCCCTTTACAATAGATATATCCGGAGTCTCCCGATAATTGTACGGGAACGTCAAGGAGGATAAAGTCTGACAATTTTCAAATACATTCCATCCCAGCTCCTGCAAGATGCTTCCGCTTCTATCGTTTCCGGAATTGCACAGGTCAATGCTGTTCAAGAAACTACATTCTGCGAAGGCATAATCTCCAATATATTTTACAGAAATAGGAACTCTAAAAGTATCTAAACCAATACATTTATAAAAGGTATGATCACCAATCTGCTGTAACAGACAAGCTTCTGGAATATCTACGTTATTCAAAGTTCCACAAGCAGCAAACGCCCAGTTTCCAACTACCTTCAAACCATTGCCAAAGCTTACGCTACTCAGACTGGTACATTCATAAAAAGCAAAATTTCCGATGCCTACAAGATTCTCACCAATATTTAATGTTGAAATATTACCTGCAGTAGCAAACACACCTTTATCTGCATTAGCTTCTGTGATATAGTTCCAATCACCACCAGCTGGAATACTCCACGAAGATGTGTGAGATATATTATCATTTGTTACATTCAAATACTGATTCCCAATATATTTAACAGCAGCTTCCCTTATCCATTGATGAGTACTATCACCTCCGCTCTGTGCAAAATCATTATAGGTCTGTTTTGGACCATTATAGCCCGTCACAGCTTCTGCACTAGTAATAACGGAACCTGACTTATAATAATAGAAATTCTCCAGCGGCAACTTCTTCCATTCATCCACCGTGGCATAACAAGGCACCATTTCTCCTGTAGAATATTTTTTTTCTTCCTGAACATAGACTGGTTTCCCATCTTCAAAAACAGGATTGCCCAGACTATCTGTCTTCTGTTCCGTGGTGTCTACCATAATTGTATGTTCTGTCAATTTCTCATAATATAACGGTTCACCGCTGGAACTCGCTGCTACATATCCCTGTCCCGTACCCATATTTCCAGTAGGTTGTATGTATGCATTCACAGTATCAGGAATCGTCAGCGTATTATTAGGCAGATTACTGCTCTTATTATATCCCAAGATAATAGCTGCCCAGTCATTATCATACATTTTATATGCAAACTGATAGCTGGTGCCATCGTCATTTGTTCCGGTTGTATAAATTGTATCTGTCGGTTCGACAATAGGAATCAAATCTTTCATCACAGGCACACTACTTTTAGCTCCATTTAACAGATCTGCGGTTCTTTCTGCAGCATCTCTACGAATAGATACCTTATATTTTGCACCTGAATGTGTCGTATCATGTGTATGGCCTGCCGCCTGCGTTGCAATCTCTTCTTCAGCACGCAGCCCTTCCGTAGGAATCGCTGCTACTACGATCGCCGAGACCAGGAACAATGTTCCCAGGGTTTTCCTTACTGTCCTTTTTAATCTTCTGTTAGTCTTCTTTTTACCCTTAGTCATCCTTTACTCCTTTGTCGTCACCTTTTTGGCAACCACTACAAATCTGCCGTTTTTCTCCTGGTAATCACAGGTGGACAGTGTTAAAAGCTGGTCACCGAACGAAGCTGTGACTCCTGTGTCATATAATGACATCTCTGCCATATCATTCATATAGGAGTCAAATTCCTGCTCGCTCTGGGCGTCTATAAACTGATAATATTTAAATACGATTTCATCTTCACTATAGACCCGGGATCTGAATACATACATAATCTCATACAGGCCTTTTTCATAGATGGTGTCAAACTGTATGTAGGGATGTTTCTCACAATAGCTCTGGTCGCTGTATGAAGATAAGCTTCCGAACATCTGCCCGCTCTTCATATGATGTCCATATAAAATGAAGTTTGTACTGGGCTTGAGCACATCACAGTCCTTGTCCATAAAAATGGATCCGTTCTTATCATACTCCTGATTCAGATTATGATCCAGATAATATTCATTATCCGTTGTCTGCATTACAGGGTAATCTATATTAGTATCGTCAATTTTTACCCATCCGATTAGTCTTTTGTTCTTATTTAATAAATTTTTATATTCATCCAGTACCGGAGGGGGCGTACTCTGCGTTTCATCCGCGGTGTAATGGATCACAGGATCCTGATTCTGACCGGTTGCCGGCTCTTTATCCTTCAATTCACTTAATTGCTTGTAATTATCGGCAGTACGGATGTTATACCAGTTATAAATTCCGAAATAGCCAAGGCATGCCACTGCGATCACACTGCAACAGACCACAAGAAGTTTCCTTCGTTTCTCCTGTTTTTTCAATTCTTCCTGAACGATTTTGTCAATCTCTGCCTCGTCAAACTGCGGTTCTGCTTTCTTCTTCACAGAAGTCTTCTTTTTTGTTGTCGGCCTCTTTTTGGGAACTTTTTTATCAGGACTTTCTTTTTTTACAGTTTCTTTTTTCTTTGATGCTTCTTTTCTATTTTTGGGAGTTTGGGCCTTCCCGATTGTTTTTGTATTTTCTTTCTGAAGAGAATGTCCTTTCGCCGAAGATGTTTCCGGTACTTTTCCCTCCTGTCTTTGAATGTCCTCCGACAGCTCTTCCATGTAATCCTGTCCCAGAATACTATGGAATCTACACCTGCCGCTGCGGATCACTTCCAGCAGTTTCTTCTGATCTGCCAGGCTCATCTTCTTCGTCTGTACCCGAAGATTCTCGATCACCTGCTGATCCTTCAGGGCATTCTGATAATCCGCCTCCGTGCGGAACTTTCGCCCCTCTACCACATATATCTTCTGTGCCATCTATCTATCCTTAATTTAAAATCTGTCTTTTCACAATCTATGCATGTCTATATAGATATCTATATTTTACTATATCCGGAAATTATTGCAAGTCTTTTCCGGAAACATTGACAGGCTCCCCCGCATACAATAGAGCATAAATAAAATGTGGAGGCACTAAAAATGAGTGACTTAACTGCTACAAATTGCGGCTGCAATAATTCCTGCGGCAATAACAACTGTGGTAACGGTATCTTCGGCAACAGCTGCATCTGGATCATCCTGTTGCTGTTCTGCGGCGGTGGCTGCGGTAACAACAACGGCTGCGGGCTGCTGGGCAACAACAATGGCTGCGGCGGCAATGACTGCTGTGAATGGCTGATCTGGATCCTGCTTCTGTCCTGCTTCTGCGGCGGTGGCTGCGGTAACAACAACGGTTGCGGTTGCTAATCTCTGATACTGCTTTCCGGGATCTCCCGGAGCTTTGTAGGCACGATCACTCCGGGGTACGGACTTTTCTGTACCCCGAAGGATTGATCGGCATAAGCATGCCGCCGCTCTCATAAAATACTAGTAACTCTTTTGCAGGAAGGTATCGGTACATGGATGATAAGAGAATCGACAAGGCGGCGGCCTTTGACACATTATTCACTTCCAACCGCATTCAGATTCTGAAAATACTGGCTTATTATATGGATCCCCGGCTGCTGAAAGGACTTGCTGTTTACATAAAAATGTCGGAGTTGCAATACACGCTTACACTTTTTCGCAGGCATCCGGAGACTTCTCTGTGCATTGCTCCCTCTTCTGCAAACGAAGAAACTGCCACTGAACTGTGTAATGATCTCATACCCTTGTGCGACGAGACTCAGAAATCAGCGCTTCAACAAATCATACAAATGATGGACAATATTCATAATTTCCAGGAAATGATGGAAATGGTGCAGACCATGCAGGAATTGTTCCCGGAGGGCTTCTCCGATCTCTCCGGCATGGATCCGTCTATGTTGTCCGGTCTTTTTTCCACTGCAAAATCAGACACAGGAGGTCAGAAAAATGGACTATTCCAAGACACCCCTCTGGATGCAGGATGATCTCGTGAAGGACATCCCCAGAGAAAAACTGGATTTTCTCTCGAAACTTTTTGCCCAGGGGCACGGTAAAAATCAAAAAGAAATGATGGCACTTCTCATGCCCGCCATGCGTAAAGCGAAACAGGAGCACCTGACTTTTACCCCGCAGGAAATGCAGACTGCCATCACCGCTATCAAAAAATACAGTACGGAATCGGAGCTTCGTCAGATTGAAAATATTCTGGAGAAAAGCCGATCACAAAAAAATAACTCCCGGCAGGCTTAATGTCTGTCAAGAGTTATTTTATTCAACGTTCAGCCAACGCCATTCGCAAAGTCGCGTTATCACGCTTTCCATCACTACGTGACTACCTTTGTTCATAAGACGGCGTTTACCTCATGGACATATTCGATCATAAAATCATGCAAGCATGATTTTATTTCACTTATTTGTCCATGGCTGAACTATTTTGCTACGATGTTGACGATTCTACCGGGAACATAGATTTCTTTTACAATGTTGCCGGTCAGTTTGTCTCCCAGAGCTTCTTTTGCCATAGCGATGACGTTTTCCTTGGTCTCATCCTTGGAAACATTGATGGTCACACGCATCTTGCCATTGACCTGAACACCGATCTCAACAACGCTCTCTACGGTCTTCTCTTCCTCGAATTCAGGCCATGCTGCCTGATACAGTCTGCCCTCGAATCCGGCAGTCTGCCACAGTTCCTCGGTGATATGAGGAGCCACGGGGTTCAGCAGAGTAAGCAGTGTCTTGTATTCGCCTCTGGTAATGGTGTTCTTCTTATAGAACTCGTTGATCAGGGACATCATAGCTGCGATGGCGGTGTTATACTTCAGGTTCTCGAAATCGCTGCTGACCTTTTTGATGGTCTGGTGCATCTTAGTCTCTAAGTCTGCGCTGTAGCCTTCCTCGTCTGTCAGGATATCCTGTAACTTCCATACTCTCTCCAGGAATCTGCGGCAGCCCTTTACGCCTTCCTCACTCCAGGAAGCGCTCAGATCAAAGGCACCGATAAACATCTCGTAGGTACGCAGAGTATCTGCACCGTAATCCTGTACGATATCGTCCGGATTTACCACATTGCCACGGGACTTGGACATCTTCTCACCGTTGGATCCCAGGATCATACCGTGGCTGGTTCTCTTCTGGTAAGGTTCGGGAGTAGGTACTACGCCCTGATCATACAGGAACTTGTGCCAGAAACGGGAGTACAAAAGATGCAGTGTGGTATGTTCCATACCGCCGTTGTACCAGTCAACCGGCAGCCAGTACTTCAATGCTTCAGGACTTGCCAGTGCCTTGTCATTGTGAGGATCGGTATAACGCAGGTAATACCAGGAAGAACCTGCCCACTGAGGCATGGTATCGGTCTCTCTCTTTGCCGGACCGCCACAGCAGGGACAGGTGGTATTTACCCAGTCAGTCATGGCAGCCAAAGGAGATTCTCCGGTATCGGTAGGCATGTAGCTCTCTACATCGGGTAACTGCAGAGGAAGCTCGCTCTCATCAATGGGAACATATCCGCACTTATCGCAATGTACGATAGGGATCGGCTCACCCCAGTAACGCTGTCTGGAGAATACCCAGTCTCTTAATTTATAATTGGTCTTGCGGTTACCGATGCCCTTCTCTTCCAGATAGTTCATGATCTTCTCTTTGGCTTCTGCCACAGACAGGCCGTTCAGGAAATCGGAATTGACCAATGTACCATCAGCAACATCGGTATATACAGCTTCTTCTACGCTGACAGGGCTCCCTGCAACAACTTCAATGATAGGCATACCGAATTTCTTCGCGAACTCCCAGTCTCTCTCATCGTGGGCAGGAACTGCCATGATAGCGCCGGTACCGTAAGTCATCAGTACATAATCGGATACCCAAACAGGGATTTCCTTGCCATTCACGGGGTTGGTAGCGGTCAGGCCCTGAATGCAGACACCGGTCTTATCCTTTGCCAGTTCGGTACGTTCAAAATCGGACTTCTTCGCAGCCATCTCGCGATATGCCACGATGTCATCCCAGTTCTTGATCTCATCTTTATATTTATCCAGAACAGGATGCTCCGGAGATACTACCATGTAAGTAACCCCGAACAGAGTATCCGGTCTGGTGGTGTAAATGCGCAGCTTCTCATCCTTGCCTGTCAGGGTGAAATCAACCTCGGCACCCTGGGACTTACCGATCCAGTTCTTCTGGGAGACTTTGACACGCTCGATATAATCTACGGTATCCAGTCCCTGGATCAGCTTGTCAGCATATTCGGTGATCTTTAACATCCACTGGCTCTTGACCTTACGGATGACTTCGGAACCGCAACGTTCGCAGACGCCGTTCACTACTTCCTCATTTGCCAGACCTACCTTACAGGAGGTACACCAGTTGATAGGCATCTCCGTTTTGTAAGCCAGTCCTGCCTTGAACAGCTTTAAGAAGATCCACTGGGTCCAGTGATAATACTCAGGATCTGTGGTGTTGATCTCTCTGTCCCAGTCGAAAGAATAACCTAAGGAATGCAGCTGATTCTTGAATCTTGCCACGTTGTTCTTGGTTACGATCTTCGGATGGATGTGATTTTTAATTGCGTAGTTCTCAGTAGGGAGACCGAATGCATCCCATCCCATGGGATACAGCACATTATAGCCCTGCATTCTGCGCTTACGTGCTACGATATCCAGTGCGGTATAAGGTCTCGGATGACCTACATGTAATCCCTGTCCTGAAGGATAAGGGAACTCTACCAGTGCGTAATATTTGGGCTTGGAGAAATCGTCGGAAGTCTTGAATGCTTTTTCATCATCCCAGACAGTCTGCCATTTTTTCTCTACCTCTCTGTGATTGTAAGGTACTGCCATAATTATTTCCTCCTAAACTATGAGAAGCTTTCTATTTAAATTTTTTGTTCTCAAGTCGTTAAAAAACTATCGATTATTTTATCGTGTTTTCCCGATACTGTCAAGGACTGCGGCTCTATCCGCATGGTTTTTTGCATATTTTCGTCTGCCGGGGCATATGCTGTATACGAGAGGTGATGAATCATGTTTGCATGGATCACATTACTGATCAATCTGATGCAGCGATATCGATGATATTTACTGCGCACTACCGAAAAAGAGACCGGAAAGCCAACCGGTCTCTTTTTGTTGTGTATGTTATGTAATTACTCGTTAGTCTTCTGCATTGTTCTCCGCAACCTTTGCTGCTCTGGCCGCTACTTCCTTCTCCTGTACGTCGGAAGGTGCCTGCTCGTAACGAGCGAATTCATAGGAATAATCCCCTCTGCCTCCGGTCATGGAACGCAGATCTGTGCAATAACCGAATAATCCGCTCATGGGAATATCCGCTTCGATGATCTGCTTGCCACCGCTCATGGGTGTCATGCCCAGCACCCGGCCTCTTCTCTTGTTCAGATCTCCCATGATGTCTCCGGTATAGGCATCCGGCACGGTAACCTTTAAGGACATGATGGGCTCCAACAGAACGGGGCCTGCTTCCATGACACCTTTCTTGAAAGCCTGGATAGCCGCGGTCTTAAATGCCATTTCCGAAGAATCTACCGGATGATAGGATCCATCATACAGTACCGCTTTGACACCGACTACCGGGTAGGCCGCCAGAGGTCCTCTGCCTACGGATTCCTGAATACCTTTTTCCACCGCAGGGAAGAAATTCTTCGGTACCGCGCCACCTACGACTTCTGTTGCGAACTCATAGGGTTTGGTCAGATCGCCGGAAGGTGAAAAACGCATTTTTACATGACCGTACTGGCCGTGTCCACCGGACTGTTTCTTGTACTTATATTCCACATCGGACTGTTTCTTGATAGTCTCTTTGTATGCGATCTTCGGTCTGGACAGCTCAATCTCTACTTTGTATTCGTTCAGCAGTCTGCTTACCACGATATCCAGATGCTGGTCGCCCATACCATAGAGCAGGGTCTGACGGTTTTCTGCATCATTTACTACTTTGATGGTCAGATCCTCATGGGTCATCTTCTGCAATGCCTGGGAGATCTTATCCACGTCCGCCTTATTCTTCGGCTTATACCGCATATAGGTATAAGGAGTGGAAATATCGAACTTGCCATATTTGATGGTCGTGGCCTTGGTAGAGAGACTGTTGCCGGTTCTCGCTGCGGTCAGTTTCGCCAGTGCTCCGATATCTCCGGCATGCAGCTCGCTGACTTCAATGGGCTTATTGCCCTGCAGTACATAGATTTTGCCGATCTTTTCCTCAATGTCACGGTCTACGTTGTACAGCAGGTCGTCGGTCTTAAGTACACCGGAGTTTACCTTGATCAGAGAGTATTTTCCGATGAAAGGATCCACTATGGTCTTCCAGATATAGGCGGATTTTGCCTTGGCGAAATCGTAATCCGCATGGTAAATCTCATTGGTCTTTAAATTGATGCCCGCCACTTCTCTGTTCTCGGGACTGGGCATGTATTTGACAATATCATCTAACAGTGTGTACATACCCTGACACAGGATGTTGGAACCCATGGTCATGGGAACGATGCTGCCATCGCAGACATTGGTACGGAGTGCTGCACGGATCTCTGCCTCAGAGAAGGTCTCTCCGCCGAAATACCGCTCCATGAATTCTTCACTGGTCTCGGCTACGGCTTCCATCAGAGTATCACGGCAGATCTGCAGGTTGGCCTGGCTGTAATCCGGTACCTCACAGGGAACAACTTCCTTACCCTCCCAGCGGTTACCGCTCTCGGTGATAACATTGATGTATCCTACGAATTTCTCGTTCTCACGGATTGGCAGATGAAACGGTGCCATCTTCTTGCCGTACAGATTAGTCATATCTTCCACTACCTGACGGAAGGAGGCATTATCCACGTCCATGTTGGAGACATAGATAAAACGGGGCAGCTTGTATTTCTCGCAAAGCTCCCATGCCTTCTGGGTGCCGACTTCGATGCCGGACTTGCCGTTAACTACTATGATGGCTGCTCCTGCGGCACTGACTGCCTCTTCCACTTCTCCCACGAAATCAAAATAACCCGGTGTATCAATAATATTGATCTTGTATCCTTCCCACTCAATGGGGATCACGGAGGTACTGATAGAGAAATGACGTTTCTGTTCTTCTTTACTGTAATCACTGAGGGTATTGCCGTCATCTACCTTGCCCATACGGGAGGTGATACCTGACAGATAACCAAAGGCTTCTGCAAGACTGGTCTTGCCACTGCCGCCATGGCCCAGTAATACTACGTTACGGATCTTGTCTGTTGTGTAAATATTCATATCCCATCCTCCATTTATTCTGCATTTTGGGTATTTTGTCCAGCCGTTGGATTGGATTTTTAACCCCTTACGTGTATTTTACTAAATATATGTTACTATTACAAGTAAATATTGTTAATTATTTCATATTTTTGTAAGTTGTCAGAACTTTGCAGCATGAATAATTGGACAAGACAGGTAAATTGAGAGTTAGTGAAACAAATCCACGAACGCCCATGGCGGACGGAATGTCCTTCCTCGATGTAAGGTCTCCCGGTGGGAATTTTCTGACGAAAAGTGAGTAGCGGTTCTAAACCGCACGGGCACGGCTCCAGTTGCCATCCATGGCAACGTCCGCCTGTCGCGAACGTCCTGTTCGCTCCACCCTGTTTTTCTACACTTTTCGAGAAAATATCACCACCTCCCGACAAACATCCTCGGAAGGACATTCCGTCCGCCATGGGCGTTCTGCATTTTGGAAAGTTTTAAAAAAACAGTAGCCCCGGCTGGGTATAAGAATAAGCAGTGCCGTAAGCAGACGTCGGTACTTAGCGGTCGTATTGTGACCGCTTATGTACCGCTACGCTCTGCGACAGAGCGCGAGCGTGCCGCGTTTCTTATACCCTGCCAAGGGCTACGGGATTATTTCACTAACTCTCAATTTAGTACTCTTCCGCAATATCAATCTCTTCCTGCTCGGCAGCTGTAGTATCTGCAGAGTACGGGGTTCTGTGGAGGTATGCCAGCCAGTAGCCGCATCCTACGATCCCAGCACCACCAACGATGTTGCCAAGGGTAATAGGCAACAGGGCTTTTACGAGGAAATTGAACCAGGTCAGGCTCTCTGCTGCAATGCCGTAGACCTGCGCTGTCAGAAGACCGCATACACCGAAATACATATCTGCGATACTGTGCTCGAAGCCGCATAATACAAATAGCATCACGGGCCAGTAACTGGTCAGAAGCTTGCCGGAGACCCGCTTCGCAGCAAAGGACATCCATACCGCGATGCACACCAGAATATTACACAGGATACCTCTTACGAAAGCCTCACCCACACTTAAATTTGTCCGGGATGCCGCGGCATTAACAATGGCCTGTGCCAGCTGCTCTCCGAAAAGATCCGGTGTCCGTCCCACCACTACCAGTACTGCCACAAAAGCCGCACCGAGGAAGTTGCCGATGTAAACAAACAGCCAGTTTTTCAGCATCTTCCATACCGTGACTTTCTTCTCCAGCACTGCCAGTATGATCAGATTGTTGCCGGTGAATAGCTCGCTGCCCGCTACCAGTACCATAGCCATACCCGCTGGGAATACCGCAGCGCCTACCAGCTTCGCCACCGATGCGATGCCGATGGTGCTGGATGCCGTAGTCGAAGCAATTCCTGCAAAACCGATGAACATACCGGCAAAAAATCCCAACAGAATCGTCTTAAAGATCGACAGATTTACCTTGTGGATCCCGACTTCTATATAATTTCTTGCAATTTCCAAAGGTGAATGCATAACCAAATTCCTCCTTATCCTTTTTGAACAGTTCCATCTTGCCATATTTCTAAAGCTCTTGCAAGCAAATCCGAAAAGAATATTTCCTTCTCTTGATTTTCGCACGTTAATTTGCTATAGTGTTTAAAGGACAAACGGACATCTTCCGACTTTGTCATACTATTTATTTGCAGCAAATAACAGAATCGAGGAAATCTACATGAGTACTCTTACATTTGGTTTTATCGGTCTGGGTCTGATCGGCGGTTCCATCGCCCGGGCGATCCGTCAGAATCTCCCTCAGTCTCAGATCATTGCATACGATATCAATGCAGATACCCTGCGGGAGGCTGCCCAGTGTGGTGTTGCCAACGTGATCACCACAAGGATCGATGCTTCCTTCTCCGACTGCGATTATCTTTTCCTCTGTGCTCCGGTACAGAAAAATGACGAGAACCTCTCAGCTGTAAAAGAAATTCTCTCACCAAAGACACTGCTCACTGATGTGGGAAGTGTCAAGAGTGAGATTCATACAGAGATCAAAAAAGCCGGTCTGGAAGGACAGTTTATCGGCGGTCATCCCATGGCCGGAAGTGACCGTATAGGCTTTATCAATTCCAAGGCCGTTCTTTTGGAGAATGCCTATTACATTCTCACGCCCACGGATTCCGTTCCGGAAAACAAAGTCACGGATTATAAAAATCTTGTACAGCAGTTGGGTGCCATCCCTATGATTCTGGAGCCGGCACAGCATGATTACGTTACTGCAGCTGTCAGTCATCTCCCCCATATCATTGCCGCATCTCTGGTAAATCTGGTGCGGGACAAGGATTCTGCGGACGGACTGATGAAGATGATCGCTGCCGGAGGTTTCAAGGACATTACCAGAATTGCCTCTTCTTCCGCTGCGGTATGGCAGCAGATCTGCCTGACCAATACAGAAAATATCTCGACACTGTTGTCCTCCTACATTGCTTCCCTGCAGGGGATTCAGCAGGAATTAAATGCCAAAAGCGGTGATGACCTGTATGAACTGTTCGACAGTGCCAGAATCTACCGGGATTCCTTCATCAACACTGCCAGCGGCCCGTTAAAATCTTCTTATGCAATCACCATTGACATTGCCGACGAACCCGGTGAGATTGCCGCCGTGGCTACGATTCTTGCCCTGAAAAATATCAGTATCAAAAACATCGGCATCGTCCATAACCGAGAGTACGAAGGCGGCGTTCTGCGCATTGAATTCTATCAGGAAGAAGCCATCGAGAGATCCACAAAGATTCTTTGCGAAAAGGGCTACAGTCTGCACAACAGGAAGTAGAAAACCTGTACCTGGCTCATCGCACTACACAAAAAGAGATCACCTACAAAGTGATCTCTTTTTCCTTATCTTTCCGCTTCTGTTTCCTTCGCCGCACTATTTTCTCCACACAGCCACATACGAGCAGTCCAAACGCACCGCCACAGGTATCCAGCACCACATCCGCAAAACACCCATAGCGTCCTGGGACAAATAACTGATGGAACTCGTCCGCTCCGGCGGAGACAAACACCCAGAGTACGATCAGCAGATACAGCTTCCGGTTCCTCTCCTTCCAGGGTCTCCACACACCGTACAGCAGCACTCCCATGCATGCATACTCGGAGAAATGAGCCAGTTTACGGATTGGATGTTCAAAATAAGCTGCCATACTGTTGATCACATTCTGTGTCCAGTGTTTCCTGGAA
This sequence comes from Waltera sp., assembly GCF_046969025.1. NCBI lineage: Bacteria > Bacillati > Bacillota > Clostridia > Lachnospirales > Lachnospiraceae > Waltera > Waltera sp. Next base: position 57,065 of record NZ_JBKVQF010000002.1, read on the forward strand.
ATAGCATTCAGAAGCTCCGCACATTTTTCCGAGATCATAGAACTCAGTGAGCCTGATTCCTCACCGTCCTGACCAGAAAAAGCGAAAATCAACAGATATAACAGTACAAGTAAAATAGCAGCCACAACACTGACTGCTATTTTTTTCTTATTGTTTTTCATCGTCGTTAATCGTCTGGTATACGCGGATTCTTGCCGCATCACTCTCCGACATTCCGATGAAGACAGCCCCGTACGTATAAGAATCTCCCTTCATTTCGATCCTGACGATCTGTAAGAACGCATGCAGCACTTCATGCGTCCAAATCCTCAGTTTCGATTCATACACTGCACCGATACTTAACACTTCCTTGCACAAAAAGCCCACTCCGTTGGGAGATACATCTACGATGTCTATGCTGACTTCCTGCATGTCTCCCTGGTCCAGGCGCTTTACCATCAGGGTGGAACTCATTTCTGTACGCTTGCTTCGTCTTCTTTCTTCCACTATTTTTCTCCTTTTAAGTCAGCGATGAACATAGCGTCTCCAAAGCTGAAAAATCTGTATTTTTCACGGATTGCTTCTTCGTAGGCGTGCAGGATATGTTCTCTTCCCGCAAGTGCCGATACCAACATTACCAGTGTGGACTCTGGCAGATGGAAATTCGTGATCAGTGCATCCAGCACCTTGAAACGATATCCGGGATAAATGAATATCTCGGTATTGTCACAGCCGGGCTGTACCATGCCCTGCTCGTCCGCTGCGCTCTCCACGGTACGGCAACTGGTGGTACCCACGCAGATCACACGCCCACCATTTTTCTTTGTCTCATTGATGGTGTTCGCCGCTTCTTCCGTCACCTGATAATACTCAGAATGCATATGATGCTCCAGTACGTTCTCTTCCTTTACCGGTCGGAAAGTTCCCAGTCCCACATGCAATGTCACATAAGCGATCTTAATGCCTTTGTCCGCAATCTGCTGCAACAATTCCTGCGTAAAATGCAATCCCGCCGTAGGTGCTGCTGCGGAGCCTTCATATTTGGCATAAACGGTCTGATAACGATTCTTATCCTTCAGCTTATGGGTTATGTAAGGAGGCAGGGGCATCTCTCCCAGCTTGTCCAGCACTTCTTCAAAAATACCCTCATATTCAAAACGTATCAGACGATTACCTTCTTCCACAGTCTCCAGGACTTCTGCCTTTAATAGTCCATCCCCGAAGGTCAGGCGCTGACCGGGCTTGCATTTCTTGCCGGGCTTTACCAGAGTCTCCCAGACATCCGCTTCTTTTCGTTTTAATAGAAGGACTTCCACATGTCCGCCGGTACCTTCCCGTTCTCCCAAAAGTCTCGCTGGAATCACCTTGGTGTTGTTTAACACCAGACAGTCTCCGGGATGCAGATAGTCGATAATATCCCGAAAAATGTGATGAGAGATCTCTCCCGTATTTTTATCCAGTACCAGCAGTCTGGAGGAAGAACGATCCTCCAGCGGGTCCTGTGCGATCAGCTCCTGGGGAAGATCAAAGTAAAAATCGGATTTTTTCAGTTCGGTCGTCTCTGCCATTACAGGCTCGCTCCTTCCACAAATGCTTTATATCCGCGATATGCCTCATATACATCGGCCTTGCTGGTAGCTTCCCACGGTGCATGCATGTTCAGCACTGCCACACCACTGTCGATGACATTCATGCCATACAGTGCCAGAATATATGCGATGGTTCCACCGCCGCCCAAATCGACCTTACCAAGCTCTGCAGTCTGGAAGTTCACCTCTGCTTTGTCGAAGATATGGCGCAAATGTGCCAGATACTCCGCATTGGCATCGTTAGAACCGGACTTACCTCTGGCTCCGGTGAATTTGTTGATGACCATACCGCTGCCTAAGTATGCCACGTTCTTTTTATCGAAGCTGGACGCATAGGTAGGATCAAAAGCACTGCTGACATCGGAAGACAGCATACAGCTATGTGCCAGGCATCTTCTCACGTTCAGTTCGCTGTATTCGCCTGCCAGATTCATCACCTCTGCCACGGCATTTTCAAAGAAATGAGACTGCATGCCGGTAGCACCTACGGAGCCGATTTCTTCCTTATCTACCAGAATACAGCACATGGTACGGTCGGTCACATCGCTGTCCAGCATCGCCTGCATGGAAGTGTAAGCACAGACCCTGTCATCCTGACCGTAAGCCAGTGTCATGCTGCGGTCAAAGCCTGCTTCTCTTGCTTTTCCTGCAGGAACGATCTCCAGCTCTGCGGAAACGAAATCCTCTTCATGAATATCGTAGGTCTCTTTCAGAATATCCAGAACACCTGCCTTTACTGCTTCTTTTCCGGCTTCTTTCTCGTCCTTCTTCTTATCTTTCTTATCGATCAGCAGAGGCTTGTTGCCTACGATGATATCCAGGGCTTCACCCTCGATAACCTTTGCTGCCTTTTTCTCCAGCTGCTCCTGTGCCAGATGGATCAACAGATCGGACACGAAGAATACAGGATCATCCTCGCTCTCACCAATATTGATTTCTACACAGGTGCCGTCCTTTTTCACGATGACTCCGTGGATTGCCAGTGGAATGGTCACCCACTGGTACTTCTTCACGCCACCGTAATAATGGGTGTCCAGATAAGCGAATCCACCATCCTCATACAGGGGATTCTGCTTTACATCCAGTCTGGGGCTGTCGATATGGGCTCCGAGGATGTTCATGCCATCTGTCATGGGCTTACGTCCGATCTGGAACATGGCGATGGATTTGTTCATCCATACGCTGTATACCTTATCTCCGGTTTTAAGAGCAGCGCCCTCTTTGATCAGACTCTCCAGTTCACGGTAACCGGACTTCTCAATAGTATTGACAATGGTATCAATGCACTCTCTCTCGGTCTTACCGTTGTCTAAGAAATCACGATACTGTGCGTTTATTTTCTCCAGCTCTTTTAACTGTTTGGAAGAATAGGTCTCCCAGGTGTTTTTCTTTTCCATATTTATCCTCATTTCCGCATCCGTCTTCCGGATACTCTTTTACTATAATCATAACAGGAGAGGTCCCTCGCCCTCTCCGTATCAGTGTACTACATTTATGTCCGCAGTTCAATTCCTGTCTGTCAGATTTTCATCCTGCCCCTTAGGATCCCTGTCGATCTCCGTATAATGTTTTTTTCTGCGCTGGATCTTCTTGATCTCCCGGATGCGTCTACGGTTCTCTCTTGCCAGTTCGCTCTTACTGCTGGCATGATTCACCAGTACCCGGTTCACCGGACGGAAATAACGGTTCAGATAAGCACCGATCAGAATGATATACATGCAGAAATACATCCACAACATAATGATCACAATAATGGTCAGACTTCCATAAATACTATACCCATTTCCATAGGACACATACATGGAAAATCCCCAGGAAAATACACTCCATACTACCGCAGCAAAGCAGGCTCCCGGAACCTGTTCCGTGAATTTCAGCTTTGTGTCCGGGATATATGTATAAATCAGGCCAAACAAAAGGATCAGCACCGCCCATACAAACAGAAAGCGGAAATTCATCAGGAGACTCACAAACATCTGCAGCTGCGGAATCCTATGTAATGCAATATCCACCAGCTGATTACCAAATACCATGAAAAACAGTGACAAAATCAACACTACAAGCATGATCAACGTATAAAAGCTTGCAATAAAACGGATCACGAAGTAATTACGCTTCTCGTCCACACCATTGACCGCATTTAATCCCCGCATCAGTGCCATGACACCCTTCGCCGCCGACCAGACCATAGCGATCAGAGCCACCGGCAGAATTCCCACAGAACTCTCATACACATCAACGACCAGACTCTCCACCATGGCATCTGCAATATCCGGCGTCACATCCGTCAGCGCCGTGACCAGATTCTGCTCCGTCACCGGGGTATAAGGAATCACCGCACAGACTACCATCAGCATCGGAATCACCGACAAAAACAGGAAAAAGGCTGTACTCGATGCATAAGCGCTGATATTCTGTTTTTTCATCTGGCTGGAAAAATCACGCCAGATGCTGATTATTGTCCTGAGCATATCTCGCATCCTTCATAGAAAAAGTTAAGGATCTGTTCCGCGCCAAGCCCCTGTAGTGCCATATTTTTGGCACCGTTCTGGCTCATTCCCACGCCATGACCGAATCCACCGCCGATAATGTTATATCCTACCACATTTTTCTTATCATGGCTAGGTTCAATCACAAAAAATGCACTGGGAAGGAGATTCGGCATGGCCACCTCACTACCATCCTGCCTTACCACCTTCGTAACCCCGTCACAAAGTACTGCTCTGATATTATATTCCGAGATCACCTTAAAGGTTCCTTTGTCCGTGACAATGACCATTTCGTCTGCCACACCACCGGGGCCACGTTTTACAACGGAGATATCGTTTACTTTTGAAAAAGCTTTTATATTTTGACTGACATAGTCATCGTCCTTCAGGGTCAATATTAACTTTCCGTTGGCTTCATAACGTTTCTTCAACGTCTCCACTATCCGTTCCACATCAATCTCTTTTACCGTATATGTCCAGCGGTACCAGCCTTCCTGCGCTTCATAATCTTCCGCATGTGTCTCCGTGATAAAATCCCGGAAAGCCTCTTCTTCCCTCAGATCCTCTGGACCTGCATCTCCGTTTACCTCATTGCTGTCTGCCGCGATTACCCCACCGTCCGTCTGCATCAGGCTCTCCGGATTCAGCCGGCTGCTCTTCAGATAATCAAGTGCCTCCGCCTCCGCTGTCTTCCATACATTTGCCGTAGTTCCCACGCCACAGGAGGTAGAGTAATAATAAGTGTTCGCCACCGTTCCTTCATCTGTCAGGATCATCTGTCCGTAGGTCTCCTTCACCGCCGTGGTAGCACTGTCAGCTTCTGTGATATTATTGTAGACCTGATAGGAAGTGCTGTCGTCCACATGGGCGCCGTACCGGGGATAGCCCGCCCGCAGCATATGTCCGTAAGCATAGGTTCTGGCACAGATAGCCTGTGCTTTCAGGGCTTCCAGCGGGTAGGATGCCGGCATTTCACTTGGCACTACACTGTAGAGATATTCTTCCAGCGGAAGCTCATTTACCACTGCAATTCCGTCTGCGGTCCGCAGCAGCTCTATATGCCCTCTGTAAGAAGGTGTTCCCTGACTTCGATTCACATTGATCAGCCGTACCCGGCCGGTCAGCACTGTCGGTACTATACGGATCCGTTCTCCCACGAAATAATCGCTGTCTGTGTCAATGGTCACCTCGTCTCCCCTGGAAAACAATTCTTCCTGCATTTCCTCACCGGTTCCGTACTGTAGTAGAAAATCACTTTCCGCCGTCAGTGTCACCGTCTGGTGCAAAACATCCGAAAAATCCGAAGTTTTGATCAATACCCGGATTTTGTCCATGTTATCTTCTCTGGCCAGCAGGATACCGCAGATCTCGTCATTTTCACGAATAAAGTCCGCATCCATATAGCCGAATCGCAGATCTTCAGTGGTACACATGGTAAGCTCCCGGTACAGGCGATACCCTTTGTAATCCTCAGCCAACGGGATCCGGCCCCTGCCCTCGATCTCGATACCGCTTTCATCTGCCGACAGCACCCGGCCTGTGAACTTCTCTGTTTTCAGGATAACGGCACTCACGAGGTCATCCGTAAGTTCCACATCTGCCAGCTGTTCCTGCATCTGGTCCGGTGTCGGCAGCCTGCCTGCCTCATTCGCCTCTGTATCCAGATCATAGGTCTCTCTTACTCCGTCACAGAATAAAGTGATCTGCCCAGCTTCCGCCTCCGTGATCCAGACGTTTTTCAATTCCCGTACTACTGGAATATGCTGAGGCAGGGCCTCTTCTGTCTCCGGTGCCCCCGGCTCCTCCCGACCGCAGCTATATAACAAATTTATCAGAAGTAAAAAAAGAAGAAATGCTGTACCTAACACACACAGGTATTTCTTCCACTGTATTCTCTGTTCTCTGGAAAGTTTATAATAATTCTCAAGCAGTCTGTTTTTCTTCAAATCATTTCCCGCCTATTCAGAATCTGTTTTATGACTTTAAAAGAGCAGTCCCAAAGGACTGCTCTCTCTTTTGTATTGTTATCCCCAAAATGCCGCCTCTTACCTTTTGACTCCTAGCAATGCTAGGTGGGTAACCGCAACCAACCTTTTGCCTTCCCTTCCAATCCTCCTTGCGGAGTGAGGGCTTGACAGCCACTTGGCAATATAGGAATCCCGTTTAAAGTAAATGTAGGTTCAAAACTGGTAAGAGTTATCGTACATCTCAGGTTAAGTATATTATAGCGAGTTGAGATCCATTTTACAACTGAAATTTTTACCAATATTATTATCTGCAAAAAAGGCTGTCTCCGAAGAGACAGCCTTCCATATTTGCATTTGTCTGTAAAGTAAGATTACAGCTGAGGACCAGCAGCAACCAGAGCCTTACCAGCATCATTTCCTTCGTATTTAGCGAAGTTCTTGATGAATCTCTGAGCCAGATCCTTTGCCTTCTCTTCCCACTGGGAAGGATCAGCGTAGGTATCTCTGGGATCCAGAATACCGGTGTCAACACCAGTCAGCTCGGTAGGAACTTCGAAATCGAAGTAAGGGATCTTCTTGGTAGGAGCGGTCTTGATCGCACCATCCAGAATAGCATCGATGATACCACGGGTATCCTTAATGGAGATACGCTTGCCGGTTCCGTTCCATCCGGTGTTAACCAGATATGCCTTAGCACCGTTCTTCTCCATCTTCTTAACCAGCTCTTCTGCATACTTGGTAGGATGCAGCTCCAGGAATGCCTGGCCGAAGCAAGCAGAGAAGGTAGGGGTAGGCTCGGTAATACCACGCTCGGTACCAGCTAACTTAGCTGTGAAACCGGACAGGAAGTAGTACTGGGTCTGCTCCGGAGTCAGAATAGATACAGGAGGCAGTACACCGAATGCATCAGCAGACAGGAAGATTACGTTCTTAGCTGCGGGTGCGGAAGAAATAGGACGTACGATATTCTTAATATGGTTGATAGGATAAGATACACGAGTATTCTCGGTAACGCTCTTATCGTTGAAATCAATCTTGCCGTCAGCATCAACGGTTACGTTCTCAAGCAGCGCATCTCTCTTGATTGCGTTGTAGATGTCGGGCTCGGAATCCTTGTCCAGGTTGATAACCTTAGCGTAGCATCCACCTTCGAAGTTGAATACGCCGTTGTCATCCCAGCCGTGCTCGTCATCACCGATCAGCAGACGCTTAGGATCGGTAGACAGGGTTGTCTTACCGGTTCCGGACAGACCGAAGAAGATTGCGGTGTTCTCACCGTTCATATCGGTGTTTGCGGAGCAGTGCATGGAAGCAATGCCCTTCAGAGGCAGGTAGTAGTTCATCATGGAGAACATACCCTTCTTCATCTCTCCGCCGTACCATGTGTTAACAATAACCTGCTCGCGGCTAGTGATATTAAATGCTACACAAGTCTCGGAGTTCAGACCCAGCTCCTTGTAATTCTCAACCTTAGCCTTGGATGCGTTGTAAACTACGAAATCGGGCTCGAAGTTCTTCAGCTCTTCCTCGGTGGGTTTGATGAACATGTTGGTTACGAAATGAGCCTGCCAAGCTACCTCAACGATGAAACGGATAGCCATGCGGGTGTCCTTATTAGCACCGCAGAATGCATCTACAACGAACAGTCTCTTGTTGGACAGTTCCTTCTTAGCGATATCCTTTACAGCAGCCCATGTTTCCTGAGACATACGATGGTTGTCGTTCTTGTACTCATCAGAAGTCCACCATACAGTGTTCTTGGAGTTCTCATCTTCAACGATGAACTTATCTTTGGGAGAACGTCCTGTATATATACCGGTCATAACATTTACCGCACCGAGTTCGGTCTCCTGACCTTTCTCGTAGCCTTTCAGTTCAGGCTTCATCTCTTCTTTGAATAATTCTTCATAAGAAGGATTGTGAACGATTTCTGTGGTTCCGGTGATGCCGTACTTGCTTAAATTGATCTCTGCCATCTTACATTAACCTCTTTCCTTTAAATTTATGTGTGTCTTTATCTTCTGCCACATCGTCTGTATTATCTCAAACCCCAGTAAAAAAGTCAAGAAACCGCTAAAAATTTTATACTGATTTTATATTCTCTTTACTTTACCCTGGTTTCCTTGGCCAGCCACTCTTTTTCTTCCTCATTCAGATAGGGAGAAATCTTCTCGTAGACAGTCTTCTGATACTCGTGCAGATACTTTTTCTGGGTATCGTTCAGATACTTTTCATCAATGGCTTCTCTGTCGATGGGTACCCATGTCAGGGTCTCGAAATGCATGAACTGACCATACTCGTTCTTCACATCATTTTTCGCCACCATAACATTCTCGATGCGGATACCGTGGCTGCCCTGAATATAGATGCCGGGCTCATTGGTGATATCCATACCATCCTCAAACACTGCCTCCACCATACCTCCGGTGAATCTCCAGCGCATGTTCTGGGGACCTTCGTGCACATTCAGAATATAACCTACGCCGTGTCCGGTACCGCACTGGTAATCAATGTCCATATCCCAGATAGGCTGTCTTGCCAGAATGTCCAGATTCCGTCCGGTACAGCCGTAGAGCCAGTGTGCATGGGTCAGCTGCATCACTGCCGCTGCTACCATGGTGTAATGCTTTTTGATCTCTTCGGAAATGGGACCTAAAACGATGGTTCTGGTCACATCGGTGGTACCTCCCAGATACTGTCCGCCGGAATCTACCAGAAGCATTCCTTCCGGCTCCAGAGTCGCACAGTTGTCCGGGGTTGCTTCGTAATGCATCATGGCTGCATTGGACTTGTAACCTGCGATGGTCGGGAAGGACAGATCTAAGAATTCCGGGATCTCTCTTCTCTTCTGTTCCAGATAGTCCGCTGCGGTCACCTCAGTGATCTTCTCTTTGCCCACATGGGTCTTCAGCCAGTAGATAAATTTCGTTACGGCCACGCTGTCCTTTAAAAAGATCTCCTGCATTCTCGCAAGCTCTACCGGATTCTTAATGGCCTTTAACAGTTCGGTGGGATTCTTGCCCTCTACTAACTTCTGATTCTTCTGCAATGTCTTGTATAAAGTATAGCTGCAATATCTGTTGTCCACGAGGATCGCATTGCCCGCAGGGAGTGCCTTCAGGAAATCTACGACGGTGTCGTATTCCTTTACCTCGATACGATGAGCTGCCAGGTATTCCGTCACCTGTGCATCCAGTGCTTTCTGCTGGATAAACAGAGTTGCGGACTCTTCTGTAATATAGGCATAGGACATTGCTACCGGATTGCATTCCACATCACAACCGCGGATATTGAAGAGCCACATCAGATCATCCAGTTTGGTCAGAAGCAGTGCATTGGCACCGTCCTTCGCCATCTTTTCTCTGGTCTCTGTCAGTTTTTCCTCTACGCTCTTACCGGCGATTTTCTCATCCAGTACGGTTACTTTTCCGGCAGGAAAATCCGGTCTGTCTGTCCAGATGCTCTCTGCCAGATCCTTCTCATAAGCGATGCGGATCTGCTTCTTTTCCAGTACCTTTTCGTATTTTTTGCCGTCCATGGCAGCGATAATTCTGCCATCAAATCCTAAAGTCTGTCCCTGCTGCATGTTCTGCTCCAGGAGTTCCTCGATGGTGGGAACTCCCTCCTGTAACATACGGAACAGTTCTACGGTCGTTCCCTCCAATTCTGCTTCTGCCTGGATGAAATATCTGCCGTCAGTCCACAGTCCCGCGCCGTCTTTCCAGACTACCAGTGTGCCGTTGGAACCGGTAAAATTGCAGAAATATTCTCTTACTTTAAAATAATCGTTTACATATTCGGAATTATGAAAATCCGCTGTGGGCATCATATAGAAATCAATGCCCTCTTCCTGCATCTTCTTCCGAAGAAGTGCAAGTCTGTCCTGAATCACTTTGTTTTCCATGTTATCTCCATTCTATATATCAGTTAATCAATACCCTTCCGTAAGTTCACCCTTGCAGAGTCCTACAGCTCTGGAAGTACCGATTCTTTCACAGCCAAGTTCTAAGAACATTTCCAGATCTTCCATGCTGGATACGCCGCCTGCCGCTTTGATCTTTACGTTAGGGCCAATGTATTTCTTGAACAGTTCCACATCCTCCTTCGTGGCGCCGCCGGTTCCGAAGCCGGTGGAAGTCTTGATAAAGTCCGCTCCGGCATTGGTCACTGCCTTACACATGGCAATCTTCTCTTCCTCGGTCAGATAACAGGTCTCAATGATCACCTTGAGGATATGATGTCCGCACTCTTTCTTCAGTGTACGGATCTCTTCCTCCACCTTGTCAAGCAACCCGTTCTTCACATCGCTGATATTCACTACCATATCGATCTCGTTGCAACCATCCTCCAGTGCCTTGCGCACCTCGGCCACCTTGGCTTCCGTCACACTGTATCCTAAGGGAAATCCTACTACGGTACAGATATTGATTTTGTCTCCGTAAGTGTCATGGATTCTCTTGATATAGCAAGGGGGCACACATACGCTGGCGGTATGATACTGAATCGCCTCATCGCATAATTTCTGGATGTCCTCCCAGGTAGCAAAGGCTTTCAACTGGGTATGATCCACTTTTCCAAGCATTTCTTTTGCAGTCATGTTGTTCTCCTTCCGGTATCTATTTTCATATTATTGTTACAGTCTGCTAACCTTACCTATTATAGCAAAGAACCCCCGCAAGATAAAGGATAAAGTTTTTACACAAAAACAATACCGCCCAGAAAGCCGTTGACGTGACTTGGGCGGTATCTCACTAATTTTTAATTCTTAACTACATTCCAAGAAAACTCTTCACCGTGTCTTTCATCTTGTCCACGTCACACTGGGTATCGTGCAGCACCGGTGCGGTACGGATTTCTTCGATGGCATTGGGTACTTTCACCTTGGCGATCTTAGACAGTTCATCCACCAGTTCAAAGTCACCCATGGCATCATACTTGATGTCAATGGCATCCATAACGCTTCTGGTGAACTTGAAGGGGCTTGCGGTGGAAGCAATCACGGTGGTCTTGTGATCTCCGGTCTCAGCCACATACTTGCCGTACACTGCGGAAGCTACTGCGGTATGAGTATCGATGACATAACCGCATTTTTCATACAGACGGCGGATCTCTGCGGCGGTCTCCGCTTCGCTTGCAAAGTTGCCGTAGAAGTCAGCCAGCTGTGCCTTCATCTCTTCGGTGATCTCGTATTTGCCGTTGCCGGACAGAGCGCTCATCAGCTCACGGTTCTTGTCTGCATCATTGCCTGCAATACGGTAGATCAGACGCTCCAGATTGCTGGAGATCAGAATATCCATGGACGGTGAAGTGGTCAGTACGAATTCTCTGTTGCGGTCATAGGTGCCAGTGCGGAAGAAATCATACAATACCTTATTGTCATTGGAAGCACAGATCAGCTTATCGATGGGCAGTCCCATATTCTTCGCATAAAATGCAGCCAGAATATTACCGAAGTTGCCGGTGGGAACCACAACATTGATCTTCTCACCCTCTGTGATCTTACCATCTTTTAATAATTGTGCATACGCATAAACATAATAACAAATCTGAGGTACCAGACGTCCGATGTTAATGGAGTTCGCAGAGGAAAACTGGAAGCCCTTCTCATCCATTTCTTTTGCCAGTTCCTTGTCGGAGAAAATCTTCTTCACACCGGTCTGGGCATCATCGAAATTACCGTGAATGCCTACCACAAAAGTATTGGCACCCTTCTGGGTCACCATCTGCTTCTCCTGAATCGGGCTGACACCGTTCTTCGGGTAAAATACGATGATCCGGGTACCCTTGACATCGGCAAAGCCTGCCAGAGCTGCCTTACCGGTATCACCGGAAGTAGCAGTCAGGATCACGATCTCATTCTTGATATTATTCTTACGGGCGGAAGTGATCATCAGGTGAGGTAAAATGGAAAGTGCCATATCCTTGAACGCAATGGTGGAACCATGGAACAATTCCAGATAATAAGCATCATCCGCCTGTACCAGAGGAGCGATCTTCTCCGTATCAAACTTGGAATCATAAGCGTTGTTGATACAATTTTTCAGTTCTTCCTCGGTAAAGTCTGTCAGGAATAATTTCATAACTTCATAAGCTACCTGCTGATAACTCATTCCGGTCAGTTCTGAAAGACTCTTGTCCAATGCAGGAATATGATCCGGTACAAACAGTCCTCCGTCATCGGATAATCCCTTCAGAATTGCCTGGGATGCGGTTACCGGTTCGCTGTTGCTGCGTGTGCTGCGATAAATTACTTCCATTTCCTCTCCTCCGTGTCTATGTATGAATGTATGCTGGAATATCTCCCTAGCATCTCCATCTATATTTTCGAAAAGTATAGCATACTTTAAACACTGTTGCAAGGTGAATCATTGAAGCGCTTTTTTATCCGAAAAAAATTCATGTCCGCCATGTCGGAATAATAGCGTCAATTTTTCATCGAACCAGCGCATACTTTCACTGTCGGCATATTTTCTGGCGGCAAAATACAATGCTCCCCTGGAAATGTCCTCGCCCGCCAGAGCCCGTCCGACAGCTTCTACCGTCTCTTCACTGACACTTACTTTGTAATAACTGCCGTCGGCAATGGGAGAAAACTGTGACACCCCGTTTTCCCGCTGGAATACGATCTCCGTAATGCTGTCCGGAAATTTTTCGGAATTCAGACGGTTCAGGATCACATTGGCCACCAACAGCTTCCCATCCTCGTCTTCGCACCCGGCTTCCGCTTCCACGATCCGAAGCAGCACTTCCAGATCCGCCTGTTCCAGCTGGTACTTACTCTCCCGCTGTAATTCACTGCAATCCACTACTCTCTGTCCGGAAGAAGTCCGGGAAGCAATCCCCATCATGATGCTTTCCTTGTCCGCCAGCAGGCTTTCTTCCATATGTACCTCCGACACCGTCTGCTGCAATTTCCTACCGATTTCTTCCATGCGGCAGAGACTTAAAACACCGATCAGAAATATCAGATTTATTGCAAGTAGTCCGCTTAATGCTCTTTTATACATACAGGCTTTGTTCCTTTCCCCAATTCTCATTTTGGCTCTAACTTCATTTTATGCAGCTCGTCCGAAAAATATATCTGTTGTTCTCCGGAGAAAAATGTTACTATAGAAATATGAGTGAGCAAAACATTGAAAAAGAACAATTATATAAAGGAGTCTTCCGGGCCGAAAAAAAAGACGGAACTGTCTATTACCGTGCTTCTCTGACCAAAAACGGCAAGCATATCAGTCTTGGCAGTTTCCCCGATGCCTTACAGGCCCATCGGGCCTACGAACAGGGGCTTCTCCTGCTGTCCGATCCTTCCCTGACACTGCAGTCCTACGAGAAGGTGTCCCCTTTGTCCTTCGAAAAATGGGTCAGTCTGATCAATCTGCGGGACAACGGACTATACATCGGCAATCCGATCTATCTGGGACAGCAGCTCTTCTATTATTATTTGTCCCCCCACCATGTCTTAAAATTCGACATGGAAGACCTGTTCTATTATTCTTCCCATAAGATCATGTGCCGGGGAAATCATTATTTTGTGGCCGACTACGGAATGCAGCAGACGCTGACCTCACGCTATGGCATCAAAAGCTACGGAGTTACCGGCGTGGATTATTGTTTTGTCAACGGAGATCCTACGGACTTCCGCAGGGAAAATCTGCAGATCCACAACATCTATCACGGTGTCCGGAAAACGGCAGCAAAAAACGGACAGTACGTTTATACTGTCCGCATTCATATCCGTGGTAATTATATTGTGGGGCGCTACGCTACTGATATCGAAGCAGCCATTGCCTATAACAAGGCCATCGATATTTTGCATAGCAAAGGAGTCACCAGTAATTTTACCCCCAACTATGTGGAAGCCATCACTCCCCGCCGTTATGCCGAGATCTATTCTACGCTCGACATTGCACCGGGAATCCTGAATTATGAGCCTATTTCTCCGAATAATCAATAAAACTGATATTCATATTGGCATAGCCTGCAATGCCGTCGATGGTGACATCATTGGCATATTGCCACATGGTAAAACGATAAGGATAATCCGGCACGTCTTCCATCTGGGAAAGCCATACGTCATATGCCGATAATTTTGACAGGTCAATCTCTTTGATCAGCCACTCCTTGTCTCCGTAAAGCAGGGGCTTATATCCGGCTGCCTCTATGGTATCCAGGAAAGCCTTGGTGATCTTCGTCTTGTCAGCACGACTGACAGTCTCGATTCTCGTCGTATCATTGTCCACAAAACTCATATCAAAAGCCACCGGATAGGTGATCTTGTAGTCTTTGATATTCTCCAGAACGATATTGGATTCCTCCACCGCCTCTTCTTCCGTGATGGCCTGTGAGGTAAAATACACCCCGATCTGTAATCCAGCATCTGTGGCTCTCTTGATATTGTCTACGAAATAATCATCCAATACGATCTGTCCGCTGCCATAGCCTCTGGCACCTACCCGCAACATCACAAAATCCACTCCGGCTTTTTTCAGTTTCAAAAAATCCACATAATCCTGATATTTGGAAATATCCACCCCGACATAGGAAGTCAGTTTGCCGTCCTGATAATATTTCATCAGGTCGGACTGGCACACCAGTTTGGTGAAATCATATTCGTGCTTGGGAAGGTACGGGCTGATCAGCACCCATTCTTCCTTGCCGTCCCGGTTGGTCACCAGGGTATGTTTTCCATCGGTGGAGGGATCCGCTTCCGCTGTTTCCTTTTTGTTATCCTTTTGGGAAGGCTCCGCAGACGGCAATGGTGTTGCCGTAGTCTCCGGGTACATGTCCCAGAAATCCAGATCCGAAGGAGTCAATGTGCTTCCGGTGATCAGGTCCTGCGTGTCCGGATATTTGTCTGTCTGATTATTTTCTGCCTGTTGTACATTCTCCGTCTGTGCAGCCGTATTGTTCTGTTGGTGGGAAGTGGGCTGTCTGTTCATGATCAGCACCACCGTAAGGATCACTGCCACGAAAATTGTAACAGCAACGATGGCACTGATCACCGTAGGTGTCAGCCCTCCTCCGTGATCTTCATAATCGTCCGGAAGACGCATATCTTTTCTCCTCTTGTACTTTCTTTATGCTTTTACGATACATTTCTTCGGGCATTTCTCCATGCAGGCACCACAGCCCACACATTTCTCCGGATCAATGATTGCATGGAAATTCTCGACCTTCACAGCATCGTGCTGGCAATTCTTTACGCAGATACCGCAGCCCACACAGCCGGTCTTGCAGGCCTTCATGGTAACAGGGCCCTTGTCCGTAGAACTGCAGGCTACCTGTACCGTATTGGAATAAGGCCGTAAGCTGATCAGATGCTTGGGGCAGACCTCCACGCACTTTCCGCAGGCCTTACATTTTTCCTTATCTACTACAGCCACACCGTTCTCTACATGAATGGCATCGAAGGGACAGACCTGTGCACAGGTTCCGAATCCCAGGCAGCCACTGTTGCAGGATTTCGGCCCGCCTCCAGGCACAAAGCTCATCATACGACAGTCCTTGATGCCATAATAATCATAATCCGTTGTGGTCCGCTCGCAGTCACCCTGACAATGCACATAAGCTACCTTGCGCTCGGAAGCCTCTGCTTCTACACCCATGATGGCGGCGATTTTTTTGCCGACTTCCTCTCCGCCTACGGGACAGGTGTTCACCGCAGCCTCTCCCTTTGCAATGGCAGCTGCCAGACCGGAACATCCGGCGAAGCCGCAGCCACCACAGTTATTTCCGGGAAGGGCAGCTAACACCGCCTCTTCCTTCTCATCTACTTCTACTTTGAATTTAATGCCGGCCACGCCAAGGAACAGTCCCACAAAGATGCCGACGATTCCGACACAAGCCGCAGCAATCAGAATTCCTGTTATACTCATCTATGTTACTCCTTCCTAGATCAGACCGGAGAATCCGCAGAAAGCAATGGCCATCAGTCCTGCTGTCAGCAGTACCATGGGCATTCCCTTGAAAGATTCCGGCACTTCATTGTATTCCATCTTCTCACGCAGTCCTGCCAGGATCACGATGGCAATGGTAAAGCCAAGCGCTGTGGCAAAGCCATTTACGATACCGGTCAGAATACCGTATTCCTTCTGCACGTTGGTAATGGCTACACCCAGCACCGCGCAGTTGGTGGTAATCAGAGGCAGATAGACGCCCAGTGCCTGATACAGGGAAGGCATTGCCTTTTTCAGGAACATTTCCACGAACTGTACCAGTGCAGCAATGACGAGAATGAACACTATCGTCTCCAGATACTCAATGTGTAACGGCTGTAAGATAAATTTGTAGATCACACCCGCTACCGCACTGGCCAGCGTAATAACGAAGATAACCGCCGTTCCCATGCCGCCCGCCGTCTTGATCTTGCGGGACACGCCTAAGAAGGGGCACAGTCCCATGAACTGGCTTAATACGATATTGCTGACGATGGAGGAACTGATCAGTAACAGAAGCATATCTTTTACACTATCCATTTATTTGTCCTCCTTATCTAAATCGATGGTCTCCAGATCATCCTCTGCCGTCTGAGGTTTTGCTGCCGCTTTTGCCGCATCCTTCACAGCCTCTTCCGTGGTATTGGTATTGTCATAAAACCGCTCCGAGCAGCCACTCTCGCCACAGTGCAGACAGTCATGTCCGCAGCCGGACTGGATCTTCTCGTAATCCTTGCCAGCTAGCTTTCTCTTATTCTTGATATAGTTCTGCAAAGCGGTCAGTGCAGCCAGTACGAAGAACGCACCGGGAGCCAGTCCGAAAATATTGATCGTCACATAGGAATCCGGCATGATCCGAAATCCGAAGATGGATCCGGCCGCCAGGATCTCACGTACTGCACCGATACAAGTCAGTGCCAGAGAGAAACCAAGTCCCATGCCAAGTCCATCGAACAGGGAAGGAATGGGCGGATGGGAATACGCATAGCTCTCTGCTCTTCCCAGAATGATACAGTTTACAACGATCAGAGGAATATACACACCCAGAGCATCGTTCAGTGACGGCAGATACGCCTGCAACAGCAGCTGTACCGCAGTTACAAAGGATGCAATAATCACGATAAATGCAGGGATTCTCACCCGGCTGGGGATCACTTTCCTAAGCAGCGAAATGATCAGGTTACTCATGGTAAGTACCACTGCCGTGGTCAGGCCCATGCCAAGTCCGTTCATGGCCGATGTGGTCACCGCCAGAGTCGGACACATTCCCAGCATCAGTACAAATGTAGGATTTTCCTTGATGATACCGTTATAAAGTCTTTCACCTGCTTTATTCATTGCCAGCACCTCCCTGTACATAATCATTAAATGCCAGAAGGCTTCCGTTGACAGCGTTAGTCACTGCTTTCGTGGTGATGGTCGCACCGCTGATGGCATCGATCTCACTGTCAGAAGTGGATCCGGTCTTGGTGTAGGCAAAGCTCTTCACGTTCTTGTTGTGGAACTGCGGCACCAGCACATCTCCCGCTTTCATGCCCAGTCCGGGAGTCTCGGAAATACTTAAAATAGAAATATCATTGACCGTACCATCCAGACGGATTCCCACATACAGCACAATATTTCCGCCATAGCCTTCGGAGGTCGTGGTCTGGATCACATAGCCCAACTGCGTTCCGGAAGCATCCTGCGCTTCATAGACGGTACCGATAGTGATTCCGGTATCTGCCAGCTTCTGCGCCGTATCCGCAGAAGGTGTATAAGCATCCAGTTCTTCAAAATGCTCCGCATCCGCAAAGACCGCCTGACAGGCTTCCTGCACCGCTTTTTCCTCCTGCTGACGGATGGGCTCCTTGGTCAGTTCATAGACAAAGCCAAGCAAAAGTCCAGCAATCAGAGTAATTGCGAACAAAATGCCCGCTTCTTTTAACATTGCCTGAATATCATTCTTATTTTTCACGTTTCGCACCTGCCTTTCTGCCAAAAGCCACCGGCATGGTGAATTTTTCGATCAGAGGTACCAGAAGGTTACCTAAAATGATGGCATAGGACACTCCCTCTGCTCCCGGTCCGAAGATACGGAAGATTCCGGTAAGAAGTCCCAGTACCGCACCGTATACATACTGTCCCTTGATGGTAATCGGTCTGGTGACATAATCCGTTGCCATGAAAAAGGCACCCAGGATCAGGCCGCCGCCTGCTAACTGTGCAGACAGATAGGCAGGATCAAAGCCGTGCCCGCCGAAGATTCCCGCAAACAGGATCACGGTCACAATATATGTACCGGGGATCCGAAGGTCGATCACACCGATCAGGATCAGGAAACAGGCACCGATCAGCAGTGCGATCACGGAAGTCTCGCCGATGGTACCGGCGGTCTTACCTACGATCATATTCATGACATTGACACTCTCTCCTGCCTTCAGTGCTGCCAGCGGTGTAGCCCCGGTATAGGCATCACAGGCAAAATTCGTCATCTGGGACGGGAAAGAGATCAGCAGAAAGCATCTGGCTGCCAGTGCCGGGTTCATAAAGTTCTGACCCAGACCACCGAACAGCATTTTTACCACAAGGATGGCAAACACACCGCCCAATGCCGCCATCCACAGCGGAATGCTCACCGGCAGATTCAGCGCCAGCAGCAGTCCCGTTACCACTGCTGACATATCGGAAATCGTGATTTTTTTCTTCCAGAGCCAGCCGAATAATAACTCCGTCAATACTGTACTGGCAATGGTCACAGCCATGACTGCCAGTGCTCTGGGGCCAAAGTTATAGATTCCGAAACCGGCAGCCGGCAGCAGTGCGATCACCACGGCTGTCATAATGCTGCTGGTCGTTACTTTTGACCGGATATGAGGATTTGAAGATACTTTTAAAAGTCCGCTCACTGTTCTTCCCTCCTACTTCTTTTTCTTCTTGGCAAGCTGGATCTTACGCATGGATTTGATCTCCTGCGTCAGAGGACGCTTTGCCGGGCATACAAAACTACAGCAGCCGCATTCACAGCATTCCATACCGTTATGTTCCACGAAAGCCTCTTCATCAAAATGCTCCGCATAGGTTGCCAAAAGGCTGGGAACAATACGTCCGGGACATGCTTCCACGCAACGTCCGCAGTTGATGCAGGGACTGGGCTCCATAGCGGATACATCGTCCTGGGTCAGTGCCAGTAATGCGGTAGAGGTCTTTGTGGTAGGTACATCCAGCTGGAACATACCGAATCCCATCATGGGACCTCCGCAGATGATCTTCTCCGGCTCCTGCTTAAATCCACCGGCTATATCCAACAGTTCCTGATAACTCATACCGATAGGTACACGAAAATTCCGGGGATTGGCCACAGCATCTCCGGTAACAGTGATGATACGTTCCATCAGAGGGCGTCCTTCCGTCACCGCTCTGTAAATGGCAACCACAGTATCTACGTTATCTACAATACAACCTACGTCCGCAGGCAACATGGAGGAATTGATCTTCCGTCCCGTTGTGGCATAGATCAGCTGACGCTCCGCGCCCTGAGGATACTTGGTCTTCAGTGCCTTCACCGTGATCTGAGGATCGTTCTTAGTCATCTGTTTTAACAGAGAGATACAATCCGGCTTATTGTCCTCCACGGCCAGAATACCGTGGGCATTGTCAAACAGCTTCAGCATGATCTTCAGACCACCGATCAGCTTGTCCGGCTCTTCCATCATTCTGCGGTAATCGGAAGTCAGATAAGGCTCACATTCCGCACAGTTAGCAATTACATATTCAATTTTGTCAGGATCCTTGGGAGACAGCTTGACATGCGTAGGAAATCCGGCACCACCCATACCTACGATACCGGCTTCCTTCACAATGTCGATGATCTCTTCCTTCTGCAGTTTGTCCACCGGTGCATAAGGATGAAATTCTTCGCTCTCATACAGGCCGTCATTGTCGATCACGATACTCTGTATCAGATCTCCTGTTACCACACGTCTCGTCTCAATGGTTTTTACCGTACCCGACACAGATGCATAGATGGGTGCCGACACGAAGCCACCACTTTCCGCTATCTTTTGTCCCGCCAGCACCCGGTCTCCTTTTGCCACGATGGGCTTCGCCGGAGCGCCGATGTGCTGGGACAACGGATAGACCATTTCCCCTTTGGGCAGGACATCCTGGATCGGTTTGTCCTTGGACAGATCTTTTCCATCATAGGGATGTATTCCGCCTACAAATGTCAACTTTGCCATTTCCTAACATCCTTTCTAAATAGTTACTTGTATTGCAAATTGCATTATGATAATTGTACTATTTTTATCAACTTTTATCAACAAAATGCTACTGCAAATTCTAAAATTATGGTAAAATAAATTCACCCATAGAAAGTCTGTGTGACTGCTTGCAGGCAGCACAGGTTTTCTATGAGGTGAATAAACAAACATAAGTAAGTAGGGCGATAGCCCGGATTACGCATGTTTGTTACGCTTTCGAGAGTTCGAAGAACGAAGAAAGCGTTTATTAACTTGCCCACACGGCAGAAAGAGGTCATACATGAAAAAATCAGAAGAGACTCTGGAGGATTTCGCGATCTCCTATCCCTTGGATAAGCTGGCGCCTCTGGAACAAATCCTTTTTCTCGATATTGAGACCACGGGATTCACTTCCCGTACTTCTTATTTATATATGATTGGCTGTGCCTACTATCAGGCCGGCAAATGGCGGACCATCCAGTGGATGGCGGATGACTATTCCCAGGAAGGGGATATTCTCACTGCTTTCTTTGATTTTGCAAGAGATTATCGCTATCTGGTACATTTCAACGGCAATAATTTTGACCTTCCCTTTATCACCCAGAAATGTGCGCAGTTAAAGCTTCCGTTCTCCTTTGACGGATTTCAGGGTATCGACATTTACCGCCGGATCTCCCCTTATAAATTCTTCCTAAAGCTGCCGAACTGTAAGCAGAAAACTTTGGAGCAGTATCTCGGAATTGCCCGGACCGATGTTTTCTCCGGCGGAGAACTCATTGGTCTATACCATGATTATGTAAAAAATCCTTCGGAATTCACAGAAAAAGCATTATTTTTGCATAATGCGGACGACCTGAAGGGAATGTTGGAAGTTCTTCCGATTCTGGCCTACTATGATCTGTTCAACGAGAATTGTGTGAAAGCCAGAAAAGTACAGGCCAACTATTACAAAGATGTCAGTGGCGCACAGCGCAAGGAACTGTTGATCACCCTGCAGATTCCCACTTCCCTGCCCAGACTGGTAACCGCTTCTGCGGCCAACTGCTATTTCCGTGGAGAAGGAGAATCGGCTACTTTAAAGGTTCCCATTTACGAGGAAGAATTAAAATATTTCTATTCCAACTACAAGGACTATTACTATCTTCCTACGGAAGATGTGGCATTGCACAAATCTGTAGCCGGTTTCGTGGACAAAGAGCACAGGCTCCAAGCCTCCGCAGCGAACTGTTACACCCGGAAATTCTCCTGCTATCTTCCCCAATGGGAGATTCTGTTCACGCCATTCTTCAAGAGAGATTATAAGAGCAAGGAATTATTCTTCGAGTTGACGGATGAAATGAAGAAAAACAGAGAAGGATTTACACAGTATGCCAATCATGTTTTGTCCATGATCGCATCTACTTACTAACCGGAACGAAATGAGACATCGTCCCTTAGATGTACTTATAGTACTTATAGCACTTATAGCACAGAAAGTACAAAAAGTACAAAAAGAGGAAAGCAAAACTGCTTTCCTCTTTCTTATTTTGTCATTTTCTGTACTCACTACATCGGTTTCACATAATAGAAAGAACTCTTTCTGTCAAATCCGATTTCGCGATAATTCATGATCTGTTCGGTACTTCCGATAAACAGCATACCACCCTTGGCCAGTGACTGGTAATACTTCCGGAATACTTCATCCTTTGCTTCTTCTGTAAAGTAAATCAATACATTTCTGCACACGATCAGATTACAGTCGGTAGGATAAGTATCCTTCAGTAAATTGTGCTGGTGAAAATCCACTCTTGCCTTGATCTCATCTGCAATCTTGTAAGAAGGACCAATCTTCGTGAAGTATTTCTTCTTCAGATCCTCCGGCACGCCTTCTATGCTCTTTTCTCCATACAGGCCGGTCTTTGCCTTTGCGATAACCTGTTTGTCCAGATCTGTAGCATAGATACGAATCTGCTGTAACGGAATGTGCCGTGACAGAGCCATTACCAGAGAGTAAGGCTCATCTCCCGTGGAACATGCCGCACTCCAAACCTTCAGGTTCTTGCCGAAGCGTTGAATCAGTTCCGGGATCACGGTCTCTTCCAGATATTTCCACTGTTCAGGATTACGGTAGAATTCTGAAACATTGATAGTAATGTATCCTACAAATTCCTCAAAAAGTACTTTATCCGTCTTCAGTGCCTGTACATACTTGTCATAACCTACGATCTTATGCTTGGCGATCAGAGTATCAATACGCCGTTTCATCTGCTTCTCTTTGTAAGCATTCAGATCGATCGTAGTCAGAGAATAAATCTCCTTTTTAAAATACTCATAATCATATATCATGAATATCTACCACCTAACGGTTGATTATTTCTCAGAGTTCTCAGCCTCTGCAGCGATAACAGCGTCAATATCTACAGATACAACATCTGCATCGGACTCTTCCTCTGCCTCAACGGGTTCTGGAGCTGTCAGAGCTTTAACGCTCAGGGAAATCTTGTGATCAGCCTCATTGAAATCTACAACCTTAGCTGTAACTTCATCGCCAACGCTCAGTACATCGGAAGGTTTCTCAATGTGCTCCTTTGCGATCTGGGATACATGAAGCAGAGCATCTACACCGGGCTCTAATTCTACGAAAGCACCAAAGTCGGTCATTCTTGCAACCTTACCGGTTACAACATTGCCTACAGCATACTTCTCTGCTGCATTCTTCCAGGGGTTAGCATCGTCGAATTTCAGGGACAGTGCAATCTTATTGCCGTTGATCTCTTTGATCAGGACTTTCAGCTTATCGCCAACCTTGAATACCTTCTTGGGATGCTCGACTCTGCCCCAAGACATCTCGGAGATGTGAAGCAGTCCGTCTGCGCCGCCAAGATCGATAAATGCGCCGAAATCAGTTACGTTCTTAACAACACCTTCTACGATATCGCCTTCTTTGATCTTCTCAAAGAGTTCCTTCTGCAGTTCAGCCTTCTTGGCTACGATCAGCTGTTTGCGGTCGCCAATATATCTTCTTCTCTTGGGATTGTACTCGCTGATCACGAATTCAATCTCCTGTCCTGCATACTTGGTCAGATCCTTCTCATAAGTATCGGATACCAGGCTTGCGGGGATGAAGATTCTTACTTCGTCCACGATCACACTTAAGCCACCGTCCAGTACCTGGGATACGGTTGCCTTAAGTACCTCGTGATTGTTAAATGCTTCTTCAATTCTCTTGTTGCCTCTGTCTGCAGCAAGACGCTTGTAGGTAAGGAGAACCTGACCCTCACCGTCATTTACTTTCAGGACCTTAACTTCCATGGTGTCACCAACCTTGGCAACCGTGGTAAGATCCACGCTGGAGTCGTTGGTGTATTCGTTCTTGGTAAGAATACCGTCAGATTTGTATCCGATGTTCAGAATGATCTCTTCCGGTTTCACATCGATGACTGTACCTTCGACTACCTCTCCTGCATGTATTGTCTTTAATGATTCTTCCAACATTTGTTCAAAAGTTAATTCTGACATAATTTTGAACCTCCTCAATTAATTTATTTGGGGTGGAAGCCCCCGCGGTAATACCCACTAGTCGAACAGCTTTAGGTAGATCTAAATGCAAGTCATCCAGTGTCTGTATAAAATAGGTGTGCACACATTCCCTTTGGCAGATTTCGTAAAGCTTTCTGCTATTAGAACTGTGCTTCCCTCCTATTACAATCATAACGTCAGCTTCCGCTGCAATGGCCTTTGCCGATCGCTGTCGCTCTTCTGTAGCATTACAGATAGTGTTCACAACACTATCATTGTAACCTTTTTTTTCAAAAATTTCAACTATATATTGAAATTTATTGTAGTTATATGTCGTCTGAGACACAATACAGAGCTTTTCACCTTCTGTTTTCACAAAATTTTCTGCCTGTTCGGGAGTTTCCAGAACGGTTACCGGGCCCTGACACCAGCCGACGATACCCTCTACTTCCGGATGTTTCGGGTCCCCCACAACGATCACATGGTACCCTTCTGTGCTTTTTTGTTCCACGATACGATGGATCTTTTTCACAAAGGGGCAGGTGGCATCAATGCACTCCAGACCGTTTGCTTCCATGATATCATAGATTTCTTTTGCCACTCCGTGGGCACGGATGATCACAGTGGGAATGGTCTCCCCGGCTTTCAGGTTTTTTAGTTCTTCTTTGCTTTCCAGAACTCTTACTCCTTTTTCCGCCAGTTCCCGGACCACTTCCTCATTATGCACGATGGGACCATAGGTATAGATAGTCTTCCCGTTTTTTAATTGTTCATACACAGTATCTACGGCGCGCTTTACGCCGAAGCAAAAGCCCGCGCAGTCTGCCAGTCTTACTTCCATATCAGATCTCCTGTTTAACCGATCAGTTCCACGATCCGGTCGATGACCTGCTCGATCGTCATATCGGAGGTATCCACCAGTACCGCATCCTCAGCCTGTTTTAACGGAGAGGTCTCTCTGTGCATATCTCTATAGTCTCTGTCTTCGATATCCTGACGGATCTTCTCCAGATCACAGGTCTCTCCCTTTGCGGTCAGTTCATCATATCTTCTCCTGGCTCTCACCATACTGCTGGCGGTCAGATAGATCTTCACCTGAGCATTTGGAAGAACCACTGTACCGATGTCACGGCCGTCCATGATCACGTCGCTTTTAGCTGCAAGTGCCTGCTGAAGTTCTACCAGTTTGGTGCGTACTGCAGGTTGTGCACTGGTATTGGATGCCATATTGCCGACTTCTTCGGTACGCAGATAAGCATTAACGTTCTCTCCGTTTAATAAAACGACCTGCTCACCGTCCACATACTGAATGGTGATATCCGCCTCCTTGCATTTATCGGCGATGACCGCTGCATCCGTGGGTTCTACGCCCTCTCTTAACATAAACAGTGCCATGGCGCGATACATTGCTCCGGTGTCCACATAGATAAATCCTTTTTTCTTTGCCACAGCTCTTGCAATGGTACTTTTTCCGGCACCTGCCGGGCCGTCGATTGCTACATTAAAACTCATAGTCTAGTCCTCTTTTCTTTATTTCTATTAGTTATAATTGATTTCTATTAATTATTATTTTTTCACAAATCTTCCGGTTTTCATTCGTAAAATCTCTCTCCGGACTTTTTTGTGCGCGAATTTATTGTATGCTGTCCCCCGCCAGATGTCCCGTAGACCAGGCGATCTGCAAATTAAAGCCCCCGGTCATGGCATCCAGATCCAATACTTCCCCTGCGAAATACAGATGCCGTACACGTTTGGATTCCATGGTGGAAGGATTGATATCCTTTACCGAGATTCCCCCCTGAGTGATGATTGCTTCCGCAAAAGATCTCGTCCCCGCCACCGTCATGGGTAGTTCCTTGATCAATGAGCCGAAAGCTTTTCTCTCTTCCCGGCTGATTTCGTTCACTTTCTTCTCCGGGGAAATGTCGGACAACTCTATCATAACAGGAATCAGCTTTGCAGGGAACAGGTGGTCCAGCGCATTTTTAAATTGTTTGTTCTTTGCTTCCTCAAAATCCCGAAGCAAACGTTTGTCCAGCTGTTCCGGGGTCAACGCCGGTTTCAGATCCAGGAAAAGTTTTACCTCATCGCCGCCTTTACGTTTCGAAAGATTTTTTGAATAAAAACTGCTGGCTGACAGGATCAGGGGGCCGCTGACGCCAAAATGGGTAAACAGCATCTCGCCGAACCCTTCGTACCAGGTCTTTTTCCCGCACTGCATCCGGATCTCCACATTTTTTAAGGAAAGGCCCATCAGTTCCCTGCACCAGTTTTCCCGGATCTCCAAAGGCACCAATGCCGGTTTCCTCTCCGTCACCTTATGCCCTGTCTCTTCCGCGAAACGATACCCGTCCCCCGTGGATCCGGTGCTGGCATAGGAACAGCCTCCAGTACAGACAATGCAGTCATCCGCCGCGATTTTCTTATGGTCTGCACATTCCACGCCACAGAAAACAGGATTGCCATCCGTTTCCTTCGTTAGGATCTTTTTCACCTCGGTATGCAGATGAACATCCACCTGATATTTGCGAAGTTCTCTCTGGAGGGCGGCGATCACGTCCGAAGAATGATCGGATACCGGAAATACCCGGTCTCCCCGCTCCGTTTTCAGCGGGCAGCCTGCCTGCTCCAGCAGATCGCATACCCGTGTATTGTCAAAGCCGTAAAAGGCACTGTACAGAAACTTTTCATTGGTGCAGACATTCTGGAACAATACATCCATATCTGCCGCGTTTGTCACATTGCAACGGCCTTTTCCAGTGATAAACAGTTTTTTCCCCAGCTTTTCGTTCTTTTCCAGAAGTATTACCTTATGCCCTTTTTGCGCTGCCGCAATGGCAGCCATCATGCCGGCAGCACCGCCACCGATCACAATCACCTTACTCATTTCTATCCTCTTTTGCCGATCTGTCCGTCCATCATTTTTCCTTGCGCCGCAGGGAATAGTCCAGCATCGGTTCATCATCTATAAAGTCGATCTCATCATTCAGATATACCTGATAATTATTCCAGGTCTCTTCCAGTGTCTCCAGATTTTTACGCACCTGCTCCGGACATTTCAGGCACAATGCCACTACCAGCGCATTGATCACGCTTAAAGGTGCCACCAGAGAATCCACCACCGACACCATGTCGCTTCTGGCCAGCAGATTGCAGGAAGAATACAGATTCATGGGGGAATGGATGCTGTCGGTAATAGCGATCACCTTGGCATTCCGGTCATTGGCAAACTCCATGGCCTTTAACGTCCGCATGGAGTATCTGGGAAAACTGATACCGATGAAGCAGTCCTTCGGGCCAATATGGATCATCTGTTCAAAAGTCTCACTGACACTGGTGGTATTCAGCAAAAAGACTTTGCCACGGATCATATTCAGGTAAAAATGCAGAAACGCTGCCAGCGGCTCATTGCTGCGAAGTCCCATGATATAAATGGTCTCTGCCTCCAGAATCGTGGCAACGGCGGATTCAAAGGCCGCCGGATCCAGATTGTCTATGGTATCCTGGATCTTTTCGATATCTGCGCTGAGTACGGAGGTCAGGATCTCCGACTGGGAGCTTCTGCCGTATTTGGCATCCATTTTCTGAATGCCGTTGAGCTTTCCCTGCACGCAGCTTTCCAGTGCCTTCTGGAATTTCGGATAACCGTCATAACCGATTCCCGCTGCAAAACGCACTACGGTAGATTCACTGATTCCCAATGTCTCACCCAGCTTTGCTGCGGTCATAAATACTGCCTGATCGTAATGTTCCGATATGTAATCCGCAATGGCTTTGTGGCCTTTGCTCATTTTTGCATAATGTTCGTTGATTCGGGTAAAAACATCATATTCTGCCACGGTTCTTAACCTCGCGTTGTCTCATTGTAAAAAGCGTAATAGGAATGCTCTAATAGCTGCATTGTCTGTAAGTCTGTCAGATCATAATCTCCGGTCAGAGACATGCAGGCAGCTCCGTGAATGAAAATCCACATTTTCATGAACAGATCACCGGGATCCGGGCAGCCCGCCACTCTGGCCAGGTTGATCTCGTAGACCACGTTTCCGGCATCACCATTCAAGATCTCATACATACTCTTTTTCTTATGTTTGCCATCCTGGTTATCCGATACAAACAGAAGCTCGAACAGGTGTCTCTCTTCTCTAGCAAAAGCTATGTAAGCCATGCCCAGATTGGCGAAAGGTGTCTTGCCGGTACGGGGATACAAGCTGTAATAATCCAGAAAATAAGCTGCAGCTCTCTCATAGACCGCATCCCACAGTTCTTCCATATTCTTATATACTCTGAAAATAGGCTGTGTAGAGCACCCTGCTTTCGCCGCTACCCTTCTGGCTGTCACATTGGCAAATCCCTCTTCCCTTGTCATGGCAAATGCCGTATCCAGGATTTTATCAATTGTGATCATCTCTTTACGAGCCATAATCCCTCTCATTCCGCTGTATTTACAGCAAACAATGTGTTCTTCTATAACACTTGTTATTTTAGTGGGTGAAGAGGTGGTTTGTCAATATGTAAATAAACTCATTCGCATATCGGGCTGACTGGGGGCTGACCAAGGGCATGTCTAAATAACGGCTTCTACGCGCTTCGAACTCTCGAAGCCGCAACCACATGAGCAATCCGGGCTGACGCCCCGGTTCGACCGGGGACATGTCTAAATAACGGCTTCTCCGCGCTTCGCGCTCTCGAAGCCGCAACCACATGAGCAATCCGGGCTATCGCCCCGGTTCGACCGGGGACATGTCTAAATAACGGCTTCTCCGCGCTTCGCGCTCTCGAAGTCGCAACCACATTCGCAATCCGGGCTATCGCCCTACTTGCTCATGTGGTTTTGTTCGTCTAATAAAAAAGCCGCACTGACTGCGAGCAGTCGTGCGACCTTTTTATTGACGAATTATTTAGACAGGGTATGCACCGTTCTTGGTGTCAGCCTGGGTCATATCAACCTTTTCCTGCTGTGCCTGACGATACTTGAAGAAGTCGGTAGCAACCTGAGGGAACAGAGCGTAGCTCAGAACGTCCTCATCCTGCTGTTTCCATTCCTTCATTTCGCCTTCCAGCTTATCCATCTCATTGTCGAGCAGATCAGCGTAACGGCAGGTAATTCTCTCCTCGCCGGGGATAACCTTGTCGATAACTTCCTGGCTCATGGGCTTAACGGTCTGACCGTACTCACCACGAAGAACTGCCTTGGTCTCCTTGGTAGCCATCTTGTAACGCTCACCAAGCAGTACGTTGAAGACTGCCTGAGTACCAACGATCTGAGAAGAAGGGGTAACCAGAGGGGGCTCACCCAGATCCTTACGAACCTTGGGGATCTCCTTCAGCACATCGTAGTATCTGTCTTCTGCATTCTGCTCCTTCAGCTGGCTAACCATGTTGGAAAGCATACCGCCGGGTACCTGATACAGCAGAGTCTTGATATCAACACCCATAACCTTGGGATTCAGCAGGCCGTTAGCCAGGCACTCATCTCTGTAAGGTCTGAAGTAGTCAGCAATCTCAGCTAACAGGTTCTGATCCAGACCGGTATCGTAAGGGGTTCCCTTGAAGGTCTCAACCATAACCTCGGTAGCAGGCTGTGAAGTACCCATAGCAAAGGGGCTCATAGCGGTATCGATCACATCAACACCGGCCTCTACTGCCTTCAGGTAGGTCATGCTTGCAACACCGGAAGTATAGTGAGTATGCAACTGGATGGGAAGCCTGGTAACTTCCTTCATCGCCTTGATCAGTTCAGCAGCCTTGTAAGGTACTAACAGACCGGCCATATCCTTGATACAGATGGAATCTGCACCCATCTCTTCGATCTTCTTGGCCATGCTGGTCCAGTACTCCAGAGTGTAAGCATCACCCAGAGTGTAAGCCAGAGCAACCTGTGCTTCACCTCTGCCTTCCTGTGCCTTGAACTTGTTGGTAGCATTTACCGCTTCCTGTAAGTTGCGCAGGTCGTTCAGACAGTCGAAAATACGAATGATATCAATACCGTTGGAGATGGACTTCTGTACGAAGTAATCTACCACGTCATCTGCATAAGGTCTGTAACCCAGAATATTCTGTCCACGGAACAGCATCTGTAACTTGGTGTTTTTGAAGCCGTCACGCAGCTTTCTCAGTCTGTCCCAGGGATCTTCCTTCAGGAAACGAAGGGATGCATCAAAGGTAGCACCTCCCCAGCACTCTACGGAATGATAACCAACTTTATCCATCTTGTCAACGATGGGAAGCATGAATTCGGTCGGCATTCTGGTAGCGATCAGAGACTGATGTGCATCACGTAAAACAGTTTCCGTAATCTTAATCGGTTTCTTTTCAATTTCTGACATTACGAATATCCTCCATAATAATATTTTCTATAATTAGACTTGACGCGATGCGTTATTCTAAGTCCTTCGGACTTATTTCATCGCGCTTTGCGCGAAATACATCTTGGGCATTCGCTTTAAAATACACCGAAGATAGCCATGAATGTACCGGCTGCTACGGCAGTACCGATAACGCCTGCTACGTTAGGACCCATAGCATGCATGAGCAGGAAGTTGGTAGGATCGGATTCTGCACCAACCTTCTGGGATACACGTGCTGCCATAGGAACTGCGGATACACCTGCGGAACCGATCAAAGGATTGATCTTGCCACCGGAAAATACACACATCAGTTTACCAAACAGAACACCTGCGGCGGTACCGAACATGAATGCGATCAGACCCAGAGCTACGATCTTCAAGGTATCTGCATTCAGGAATGCTTCTGCGCTGGTGGTAGCACCTACGGAAGTACCCAGCAGAATAACTACGATGTACATCAGAGCATTGGATGCTGTCTCAGTCAGCTGACGAACAACACCGGACTCACGGAACAGGTTACCCAGCATCAGCATACCTACCAGAGGAGCTGTGGTGGGAAGGATCAGACATACAACGATG
The DNA here is from genome assembly GCF_046969025.1 of Waltera sp. NCBI lineage: Bacteria > Bacillati > Bacillota > Clostridia > Lachnospirales > Lachnospiraceae > Waltera > Waltera sp. Next base: position 87,668 of record NZ_JBKVQF010000002.1, read on the forward strand.
GTAACAACGATGGGGAACAGGATCTTCTCCAGCTTGGATACGGGACGAAGCTGACCCATCTTGATCTTTCTCTCTTTCTCAGTAGTGAGAAGCTTCATAATAGGGGGCTGGATAATGGGAACCAGTGACATGTAGGAATATGCTGCCACTGCGATAGGTCCCAGGATCGCCGTCTGTCCCAGCTTACCAGCAAGGAAGATGGAGGTAGGGCCGTCAGCACCACCGATGATGGAGATTGCTGCAGCTGCCTTGTCGTTGAATCCCAGCCAGATTGCTCCGAAGTATGCTGCGAAGATACCAAACTGCGCAGCAGCTCCCAGAAGGAAGCTCTTGGGGTTCGCAATCAGAGGACCAAAGTCTGTCATGGCACCTACACCCATGAAGATCAGGGAAGGCAGGATTGCCAGTTCATCCAGCTTGTAGAAATAATACAGTAAGCCGCCGGCACCGTTTGCTGCATTTTCAGGGTGCAGCATGATATCGGGATAAATGTTTACCAACAGCATACCGAACGCTATCGGGAGTAAGAGCAAAGGCTCGAACTCATGACGGATAGCTAAATAAAGGAAAAAGCATGCAACCAGAATCATGACATAGTTTCCCCAGGTCAGGTTAAAAAACGCTGTCTGATGAATCAGGTTGTTAAGCGTACTAGCTATATATTCCATTTGATGACCTCCTGTTGTTTATAGAGCTGATGTAAAAAGCCTAGTTCAGAGTTGCCAGAACTGCACCAGCCTCAACAGTATCACCAACTGCAACGTCAATGCTTGCTACAGTGCCGTCTTCGGGAGCTACTACAGGGATCTCCATCTTCATAGCTTCCAGAATGATGACAGCATCACCCTTCTTAACAGCCTGTCCAACACTTGCCTCTACCTTGAAGATTTTACCAGCTGCACCGGCCTCAACCTTGATGCTGCCTGCTGCGCCGCTTGCCTTGGAAGCTGCTGCGGGAGCCTTGGGTGCTGCCTTGGGAGCTGCGGGAGCCTTTGCTGCTACGGGTGCTCCGGTAGATGCGCCCTCTTCTACTACTACATCATATACGTTGCCATTTACGGTAATGGTATAATTTTTCATTTTAATATCCTCCTAACGTTTTTACGATTATCTTACTTTGCGGATAGAACGAACTACAAATCCGTCAGTGCTTGCCGCACCTTCGCTTGCTGCGATCGCAGCTGCAATAACAGCGACCAGCTCAGTGTCATCTGCCTCGGGTTCTTCCTGTGCAACGATCTGAGTTACAGCCTTATCAATACCTGCGTTCTTTGCTTCTTCCTCCTTATCCTTCTTGCTGAATGCAGCCTGGATCTTCGGAATGAAGTTGAACAAGGAAATGATCAGTGAGATCATGATCAGCATTACGAATACAGTTCCCATACCGATCAGAGTGTTCAGTGCAGCTTTGGTCATCAGGCCACCCATGGACTCCACGGGGTTCAGCGCTGCAGACTCCATGCTCAGGAACATATCGTTGGTGAAGATCACTTCTGCCTGTGCATTCTGTTTGGCACCGGTCACATCTACATGTACAATGATCTGATCATCATCGATGGCAGCTTCTGCATCACCGACTGCGGTAATGCCGCCAATGGACTTTTTAGCGGAGTTGAAGGACTCGATAGCAGTTTTGTATGCATAACCATCAACGGTGATACCTACATTTTCCTGTACCATATATGCCACTTCATCAGCGGTATACTCAGAGAAGCTCTCCAGTGCAGCTTCGTCTTCAAAATTCTCCAGAGAAGGAATCACATACTGGGTAGCTATCTGGATTGCAGTGTCCATCTTGCGCTGCTCATAATCCGTATAGGTCTCCTCACTGCCGCACGCGGTCAAACCAAAGATGCAGGTAATCATACATACTAAGCTTAAAAATTTCTTCATTTTACAATCACCCTTTCTTATACAGTTCCGTGTTTCTTGGCAGGACGGTCTTCACTCTTGGTGAATAGCATCTCGAATGCGCCGATCACATATTTTCTGGTATCAGCAGCATTTACGATCTGGTCCACATATCCTCTCTTGGCTGCGCTGGTTACATTCAGAGTAAGTGCTTCGTACTCAGCAGCCTTTTCATTAATCACATCAGCGCCCTGGCCATCATACATGATCTTGGCAGCCAGCTTGCCGTCCATAGCACCAATCTGTGCATCCGGCCATGCCATGGTGATATCCGCACCGATTGCCTTGGAGTTCATTACCACATAAGCGGTTCCCAGAGCCTTGCCGATCACAACGTTCACCTTGGGAACGGTAGCGTTGGCAAATGCGTAGGTCAGCTTTGCAGCAGCCTTTGCGATAGCCTTCTCGGAAGCCAGAGTTGCTTCGTAACCCTTTACATTGGTCAGGGTCAGTACAGGAATGCCGAAAGCATCACAGAAGTTTACGAACTCAGCAGCCTTCTCACAGCCCTCTGCAGTCAGAACTGCATCCAGCTTCTCTGCTACCTTGCCTTCTTCGTCGCAGATCTCGGAACGGTTAGCTACCGCACCAACGGTAACGCCATCCAGACGTAAGAAACCGGTTACCATGTTCTTAGCATATCCGGCCTTCACCTCGAAGAAGTTGTTGTCATCTGCCAGAATGGACAGAGCAACGGATGTGTCGCCGACGCAGCCTGCGATCTCAGGATTTACACGGTTCAGATCATCAGTGCAATCCTCTAAGAAGCTTGCATCATCCTCGTTGTTGGCAGGCAGGAAGCTTACCAGCTCTCTTACCTTCTCCAGAATGGTTGCTTCGTCAGCTACCACGTCAACAATACCGCTCTCTTCTGCCTGGAATTTAGCGGAAGAAGAATCACACTTGGTGATCACATTACCGTCCAGAGCGTTAGGAGCATTTACGAACAGCTTGGCATTCTTCTCTTCCATGAAAGTGAAATCGGTCATGGTAGGGAACAGTCCTAAGCCACCGCCACAGGTTCCGAATACAGCAGTGATCTGAGGGATCACACCGGAAGCCATGGTCTGCTTTAAATAGATCTCACCAAATGCAGCCAGTGCATCGGTTGCTTCCTGCAGTCTTAAACCTGCAGATTCGATCAGTCCGATTACAGGTGCTCCGGTCTTCATAGCCAGATCGTAGAGATTGGTGATCTTCTTTGCATGCATCTCGCCGATGGTTCCGTTCAGTACGGAAGCGTCCTGGCTATATACATATACAAGATTACCATTGATCACTCCGTAGCCGGTAATACAACCGTCAGAAGGAGTTTCATTGGGTTTCAGATTGAAATCCGTAGCTCTTGCGGTTACAAGTCCGCCGATTTCAACGAAACTGTTGTCATCGAGTAAAGCTGCTATTCTTTGACTCGCTTTTGAAGTAGTACTCATATGTTTTCAGCCCTCCGTTGATAATATAATAAAATATAATAGAAAACGTTTATTAATATAGAAGCACAAACGCCCCCATGATTAACAGTCTGTAGTATAACATAAAATCTGCAACTCGCAAAGAACGAATTGCAGATTTTTACATTTTTTATATATTGTACCTCATTTTGAACAATTTCCCCGTCATTTTTTCCATTCCATTTTTCTGCAATCCCTACGGGAATGCTACCAGAAAACGTTTCAGGATCTGTCTGCCGCACCAGGAAAGATCCACGGCCTCCACTGTCCAAGCAGCATACAGCCGCTCCCTGCGCCAGATTTCGCCATCCACCAGATAACAGATTTCTCCCACCGTCGTTCCTTCCTTTACCGGTGCCTTCAGTTCTTTCTCTTTCCGGTAGAGAATCTCCACTTTCTCGTCTGCGCGCATAAGCAGGCCTTCCGCTCCTTCCGCCTCCGGATCCAGTTCCACCGCCAGCTGCACTTCTCCTGTCAATTCCTCATCCTGTGCCTCCGTCACCGGGATCGGCATAAGGTACTGTTCCCGTCCGGAAAATTCTTCCTCTCCGAACCTCCGGTAAACAAAATTTTCCAGTCCATATCCAAACAACTCTCTGCTGTCACTCCATTTATAGGTCTTATGATTCGGCCACCCACAGGCCAGAAGTGCCACAATCATACATTTTCCATCCCGTTCCAGTGCTCCCACATAGCAGTACCCCGCCTTGTTCGTAAATCCGGTCTTGCCGGTAAAAGCTCCGTCCATCATCTGCAAAAAGGCATTGTGGTTGTGGCACTGAAAGGAGCGTCCGTTTTCCGTGAAACAATACTCCTGTGTCCGGGTGATCTCCCGGAACAGATCTCTCTGGGAAGACTCTCTGATACAGTACCGTAAAATACAGGCCAGATCCTTTGCTGTGGTATGGTGCTCCTTTTCCAGAATACTCCCGTCAGGTAATGTCAATGTCTCTGTGGCATCCAGCCCGTTGGGAGTGATAAACCAGGTATCCTCGCAGCCGATCTCCACCGCCTTTTCATTCATCGCCTGTGCAAATCTATGTAATGCTGCCTTACTCTCTTCTGTAGTATGCTCCGAAGCCTCTTTCGTCTCACCCAGAAGCTTTCCGCCGATATATTCCGCCAGTGCCGCAGCAGCATCATTATGGCTTTCCAGCATCAGGGAAAACAGCAGTTCTCTTACCGTATAATGCTCCCCCTTTTTCACATAGAGCTTTACCTTGGGCATAGTGGCTGCATAGGCGGAAATACTGACCTCTTCCTCCACCTTTGCATTTTCCAGCACCAGAATGCAGGTCATGATCTTGGTGGTGCTGGCCATTGCCATGGGAGTCTCTTCATTTTTTCCATATAGCACCCGCCCGGAGTCGGCATCCAGAAGCACCGCCGCCTGTGCATACAGGTGTAAATCCTCCTGCAGCTGCCCGGCTTCCTTTTCCGCTGTTTCATGAAAAAGGTGCGTAGCCTGTTCCCGGATTCCCTCGCTGACATACCCCTGCCGACAGAATCCGCCTATACTTTCCAGACACAGAATTCCGGCGAAAAGGGCACAAAAAAAGCCTCGCATAATCATCACTCCCAAAAGAGTCCCTTATTACTATGATTATTATGAGGCTGATTCTTTGTCCTATTCTATTATATGTTTAATGTGAGCTGTACTTCCTGCTCCGCCTGCTGTTTGAATTCCTCCACCTGCACCGGGTTCAGTTCCGGCAGTTCCTCCAGGCTCTTCACACCAAAGCAGCGAAGGAACTGTTCCGTTGTGCCGAACAGCAGAGGTCTTCCGGGAGCATCCAGCCGCCCTAACTCCGTGATCAGATCGTATTCCAACAGCTTATTGATGGCATGATCGCAGCTGACCCCTCTGACTCTCTCGATCTCCAGTCTTGTTACCGGTTGCTTATAGGCAATGATGGACAGGGTCTCCAGAACCGTATCCGTCAATGTCATCTTTCGGGGAGTCTTGGCGATCTTGATCAGGTATTCATACATATCCGACTTGGTACACAGCTGTACCGAATTGTCAAACTGTGTCAGTCCGATGCCACGGTTCTCTTCCTCATACCGCGCCGCCATATCTTTTAAAATGGATTTTGTGGTCTTCACATCCTCTTCGATCACTTCCGCAAGTCTGCTGATCTCCACGGAATCCCCCATGGTAAAAAGGATGGCTTCTATTACTGCTTCTGCTTTACTGCGTTCCATGTTCCGACCTCACTGTATCTTAAACGTTAGATGTAATCATAATATCATCGAATATATTTTCCTGACTGATGTTGATCTTGCCGGTCTTCATCAGCTCCAGAATGATCAGGAAAGTAACGATGACCTCCATTTTGCTGTTCTGCTTCTCCAGAAGCTTTCGGAAACTGAAGGTCTTATGTTCTCTGGCATAAGCTTCCACATACAGCATCTTGATGTCCATATCCACCTCGTCCTTTTCGATATTGCCATACTGGCTGCGGACAGGGTCGATCTTGTCCTCCTGTTTCTTCACAATAGATTTGAATATTTCGTGAAGCTTGTTCAAGTTCATATCGCCGATCAGCTCTTCGTAATCGATGGGCTGTCTGTAGGCTTCCACTTCCTTCGGAAGTCTCTGTTCTCTGTACATATTTCTGGCAGCATCCACCTGCCGGTCTCTGAGTTCGAAAGACATATATTTGTACATCTTGTATTCCAACAGCTTCTGTACCAGCTCCGCCCTGGGATCCTCTTCCTCGCCGTCCTCGTTCACTTCCTTGGGCAGCAGCATTTTGCACTTGATATCGATCAGTGTTGCCGCCATTACCAGGAATTCACTCATGACGTTCATATCTTCCCGTTGCATCTGCCTGATGTAATCCAGATACTGGGCCGTGATCTCAACAATAGGAATATCATAGATGTCTATTTTGTTTTTCTCGATCAAATGAAGCAACAGATCCAGAGGACCTTCAAATGCTTCCAGTTTTACAGATATTGCCATGTAATAAAACTCCTATTTCCCCTCATCGCTCCCACCGGCCTCTTCTCCCACCGGCAGCAGATCCACTTCCAGGACCTCTCCAGGATTGAACAGCCGGATCGGAATCGTATGCATTCCTAGTCCTCTGCTGAGCAGCATTCTGGTTTTCCCCAGTGTGAACTCTCCGCCATCATATTTTGGAAAAAGTCTCACATTGGGAGACACCACGCCTTTTCCCCAGATGGGGACTCTCACCATACCGCCGTGGACATGGCCGGCCAGCACCAGATCTGCTCCCCAGTCCGCGTATTTCGGAAAATAATCCGGATTGTGGGCGATCAGGATCGTATACTTTTCTGCGGAAGGTTGTCCCAACAGACTTTTCAGATACTCCGGATCCATGGGCTGGATCCCGAAGCGCTTGTAATACAGCTTGTCGATCTCCGATCCGTAAATGCAGATCCCGGATTCTTCCAGAACGGTATGTTCATTCACCAGCCTCCGGATTCCGATCTTCTGCAGGGCCTCCTCGTACCGCTCCGCCATATCTCCGTAGTTCTCCGGGTACAGTTTCAAACGGTGTTCATGATTGCCGTTGCCGTAGTAGACCGGATATTTCCCGGCAAGCTTCGTAAGCAGATCCACCGCCGTCTCCAGACTTGCCTTCGGCTTTGCCGTCAGAATATCTCCGGCGATCAGGATCATGTCCGGCCTTATCTCATCAATGGCCTGCAGCAGGCGCTCATTTTCTTTTCCGTATCTCTTATTGTGCAGATCCGCCAGAACCACTGCCTTAACAGGCTTTTTGATTCTCTGATCCCGCAGGAAATAATGCCGTACCACAAAACGATTGCTGTCGTACAGCATTATCCATACAAGAACCACCAGGATCACTGCGATCACGGTAATCACCACATCCAAATTCTTTGCCCCCATGGTCTATTTCCAGTTAATTGCCAATATGTTCTATAGTATAACATATTTTTCGGGCTTACAAAAGATAAAATTCCATTATTTTAAAGAGGTAGTCCTTGTATACCGCTTTCGCCACATCATTTTCATACAGGATCGGAACGCTTCCGATCTCCACTCCGTTCAACAGATAGACCGCTCTGCCTGCCTCCGCCCCCTTTGCGACAGGCGCCTGTGCCTCCTCCGGTAATTCTATGGTTTTCTTCACTCCGTCCAGCGAATTGCCTTCCGTATCCAGATACCGGAATTCGCTCTGGTATCTGACAGGTACAGTATCTTCCACGCCACCTTCTATCCGAAGGTCCTCCAATGCATCCGTATTCTCATCCAGATACAGGTCACTGACATTGAAACCGTAACTTAACAGTGTCTGAGCATCCTTAAAACGTGCCTTGTAGTCCGGGGCTCCCATGACCACGGCAATCAGGTCAATACCATCCTTCGTGGCAGTGGCAGACAGGCAGAATTTAGCCTTGGAGGTGGATCCGGTCTTCAGTCCCGTAGCCCACTGGTACTGTTTCAATAGCTTGTTGGTACTGTTCAGGGTAAATGTAGAGCTGCCCTGTCTGGTCTCATGGGTGATGTCTTCCATCCAGATACCGGTATACTCAAAGACCTGGGGATATTTCACCGTAAGCTCTCTGGACATAATGGCCACATCCATGGCTGTCGTATAGTGTCCGTCGGAATCCGTCAGTCCGCAACAATCCTCGAAATGTGTATCCACCATTCCCAGTTCTGCCGCCTTTTGATTCATCTGATCCACGAAAGCCTCTTCACTCCCCGCTATGTATTCTGCCACCGCCACACTGGCATCGTTGCCAGAAGCTACAGCAATACATTTGATCATGGTCTCCAAGGTCTGTACCTCGTTCTCCGCCAGGAATACCTGGGAGCCTCCCATGGAACTGGCGTAAGCACTGACGGTCACCGGATCCTCCAGTTTTATCTTCCCCTGATCCAATGCCTCGAATGTCAATAGCAATGTCATGATCTTGGTAATACTGGCGGGACTTCTGCGCTCTCTGGCATTCTGTTCAAAGATCACTTTCCCGGTAGAGCTCTCCAGAAGCACGGCACTGGGAGCTTCGATTGCCGCCGGCTCCGCAGACACACTGATCCCGTCCCACCAGAATACCTGTATGCTGACCGTAAAAAGTAAGATCCATGTGAAAATCCTTTTCCTGTTTTTTTGCATAAAAAAGCCACACTCCCTTATCCTTTCTTCTAAAAGATATGGTCGTATGGCCTTGTATATACCTGTAATCCAACCGTCCGGAACACTACAGTCTGGTGATCAGTGCCTGACAGCGTTCCTTCAGGGCTTCACCCTTGCTACGCACATCGATGTGAAATACTTTGATCAGCTGGACCACATAATCCACAGCTACAATCGCCAGAATTACCTGAATCAAACGGATGCCCACCTGGATCTGTACTCTGTCAATAATGTGATACATGGCATCGTGAACGAACTGTACGATTCCTATTGCATAAAAGCCCCAGGCAACAGTACTTTCCAGGCAGATGATACCACGGTAATTGAAGGGCTTGTTATTATAATCCCACCAGAGCTCTCCGAGGAAACGGATCATACCGATTCCCACCAGATATTCAAAAGTGGTGGCCAGAATGGCTCCAAGAAAATACAGCTTTACCAGTTTCCCGCGCAGGGGACTTAAAATCAGATATCCCAGCACTCCGCCGAAACCGTAGATCGGGCAAAAGGGGCCTTTGCCAAAGCCACGGTTGGTCAGCTTGTGATTGCAAAAAGACATATAGGTAGATTCCAATGCCCAGCCAAGAATACTGTACAATACAAACGCTGCTAACAGATGATAGATATCTGTTCCCAGTATTTCATAATTCCACATTTTGTTTCCCTCATAAGTACAAAGTCCCCGGTGATTACGCCGAGGACTGTTGTCTTGCATTAGTTATATTTACGTTTTCTTGCTGCTTCAGACTTCTTCTTACGTTTTACGCTAGGCTTCTCGTAATGCTCTCTCTTACGAATCTCCTGCTGGATACCAGCCTTAGCGCAGCTTCTCTTGAAACGACGTAAAGCGCTATCTAAAGTCTCGTTCTCTTTTACGATTACGTTTGACATCTTACACCCGACCTCCCTTCAGTCCCTTCAAGTAACATGACTGACTGGGTTATTCTAATGCGCAGTTGTTCTACACACATTTGATATTATAGCATAAAAAATACATTCGTCAACTACTTTTTTAATTTTTTATTATATTATAGTCTCCGTAGCCCGCATGAAAATAAGGACAAGCAGACTCTAAGCAACCGTCGGTACTTAGCGAGGGTATTTTCCTCGCTTATGTACCGTTACGGTTAAGCGTCCGAAGCGAAAGCGGGTCTGCGGTTCTTATTCTCATGCGAGCTACTGGCTTTAACAAAATCTTATTTAAAAAACTTATCATAAATTCCAAACAGGAAAATAAAGATCACGATCAGGGGCAGTCCGCAAGTCAGATAACCGCGCATCCAGTCGTGGACTTTTAAGCCTTTGCCGGTATTTACTTCTGCCTTATAGTTCTCCCATCCCCAGCCGTATCTGGTCACGCAGAACAACAGATATACCAGAGATCCTAACGGCAGGAACAGATTACTTACCAGGAAATCTTCAAAATCCAGCACTGCTCCGCCGAAGACAGCAAAACCATCCCAGCTCCACACATTATACCCCAGTACGCAGGGCACGGACAATGCAATGATCAGGAACAGGTTCACCAAGGAAGATTTCCTGCGGCTGGCACCGGTCAGTTCCATACCACAGCAGATGATATTTTCAAATACCGCCAGTACTGTAGACAGAGCTGCGAACGCCATGAACAGGAAGAACAGGCTTCCCCACAGGCGGCCGTAAGGCATATTTGCGAAAATATTCGGCAAAGTAATAAAGATCAGGCTGGGCCCGGAAGTCTGATCCACCCCATAGGTAAAGCAGGCGGGGAAAATGATCAGTCCTGCGGTAATTGCCACGAAAGTATCCAGTACCACAACTCTGACGGACTCACCCATCAGGGAATGATCCTTGCCGATGTAGCTTCCGAAGATCGCCATGGCACCAATGCCAAGACTTAAGGTAAAGAATGCCTGATTCATGGCACCTACCAGTGTAGATACCACACCAACCCCCTGCATACGTCCAAAATCAGGTACCAGATAGAACTTCAGACCTTCCTTTGCTCCCGCCATGAAGAAGCTGTTGATGGCAAGTACTACCATGATGGCAAGCAGTGCGATCATCATGACTTTCGTCACACGCTCCAGACCGTTCTGCAGGCCACCGGCACATATGACGACACCGATGACTACCACCAGTACCATCCAGAACATCATGACCCCTGGATCTGCCAACATCCGGGTAAACTGATCCGCTACCGCATCTGCGGAAAGGCCGGAAAGTTTACCGGTAGCCGTCATATAAAAATAGTGTAACATCCAGCCTGCTACGGTAGTATAGAACATCATTAACAGATAACAGCCTGCCAGCGTGAAATACCCGTGGATATGCCACTTCTGTCCCGGCTTCTCAAGTGCCTGGTAAGCCTTTACGGGACTTTTCTTACTTGCTCTTCCCACAGCGAACTCCATGGTCATAATCGGCAGACCAAGGATCACCAGGAAGATCAGATAAAACAATACAAATGCGCCACCGCCGCCCTGGCCGGCCATGTACGGGAACTTCCATACATTGCCGATACCAATGGCACAGCCGGCAGACAGCAATATAAAGCCTAAACGGGATTTCAGATTCTCTCGTTCCATTATGCGAGCTGACCCTCCAGTACTTTGGACGCTTCCGCGATCGCTGCGGGAATGCCTGCGGGATTCTTACCGCCGGCCTGCGCCATGTTCGGACGTCCGCCGCCGCCACCGCCAACCAGTGCGGCAATTCCCTTGATCAGGTTGCCTGCATGGGCACCGGCCTTTACAGCACCGTCTGTTGCCATGGCGATCATATTGACCTTGCCATCCTGTGCAGAGAGCAGTACGACAACGCCTTCGCCAAGCTTATCCTTGAGCTGGTCGCCCAGGTCTCGCAAGCCATTCATATCCACACCGTCTACGCTGGTTGCCAGAAGCTTTGTTCCCTTGACTTCCACTGCCTGATCCATGACATTGCCCAGTGCGGACTGTGCCATCTTGGCTTTCAGGGATTCGTTCTCAGCATTCAGAGCCTTCAGTTCTGCCTGCATATGCTGGATCTTCTCGGTCAGGGCTGCCGGAGCTGCCTTTGCGGCTGCGGCTGCCTTATTGAAGTTCTCTTCCATAGCCTGATAGTATGCCATCACGTTGGCACCGGTCAGTGCTTCGATTCTTCTGACGCCGGCAGCGACACCGCTCTCGGACAGGATCTTGAAGTAACCGATCTCACCGGTATGCTTTACATGAGTACCACCACACAGTTCCTTGGAGAAGTCTCCCATGGATACCACGCGGACAGTATCGCCGTATTTTTCTCCGAACAGAGCCATAGCTCCGCTCTTCTTCGCATCCTCGATGCTCATGATATCGGTAACAACTGCAATATCCTCTGCGATCTTCTCGTTGACCAGAGCCTCTACTTTAGCGATTTCTTCTGCAGTCATAGCCTGTCCGTGGCTGAAGTCAAAACGGGTTCTTGCGCCGTCCTGGTAAGAACCCTGCTGTTCTACATGATCACCCAGTACGATCTGCAGTGCCTTCTGTAACAGATGGGTTGCGGAATGGTTCTTACATACGCTCTTTCTGTTGTCGGTATCCACTGCCAGCTCTGCCTTGTCTCCCACAGTAACTGTTCCGGATACGACCTTACCCATATGTCCGATGCGTCCGCCTGCGATCTTCACGGTCTCAGTCACTTCAAAAGTACCGTTTTCGGTGCTGATCACACCAAAGTCACCCTTCTGTCCGCCCATGGTAGCATAGAACGGAGTCACATCGGTGATCAGTGTACCGGTCTCACCTATCTTTAAGGTGTTTACCAGTTCAGTCTCGGTGGCCAGTGCTACTACCTTTCCTTCTGCGGTCAGTTTATCATAACCTACAAATTCACTGGTGACCTTCTCATCCAGTCCATCGAATACACCTGCTGCGGTGGTAATCTTCTGGGAGAAGTTCTGTCCTTCTCTTGCCTTCTGCTTCTGCTCTTCCATGGCAGCGGCAAAGCCTTCCTCATCTACGGTCAGATTCTCTTCCTGTGCCAGCTCTACAGTCAGCTCCAGAGGGAATCCGAAGGTATCATATAAGTAGAATGCGGACTTGCCGTCGATCTCCTTTTTACCTTCACTTCTCTTCTGCTCCAGAATCTTCTGCAACTCCTTCATGCCGTTCTCCAGAGTGCTCTCGAAACGTGCGATCTCCTTCTGCAGTTCGCTCAGAATGAACTCTCTGTTCTTTTTCATCAGAGGATAACTTTCTGCATAGATCTCATCAATGTACATGGCAGCAATGTGCAGCAGCTGCTCTGTAGTCATATTCAGAGTACGTCCGTGTCTTACCGCACGACGGATCAGACGACGGAGAATATAACCGGCACCGGTATTGGAAGGAAGCAGCTTTGCTTCGTCACCGATCAGCATTACACTGGTACGCAGATGGTCTGCCAGAATACGCATGGATCTGGTCAGCTTTTCATCCGCATTGTATTTCACACCGGAAGCCTCTTCAATGTAAGCGATCACCGGGGCAAACAGGTCTGTCTGGTATACATCTCTGGTACCGTTTAAAAAGGCCAGAATACGCTCCAGACCCCAACCGGTATCCACGTTCTTCTGCTTTAAGGGGGTCAGATGACCGTCATGATGCTTCTCATACTGCATAAATACATCATTACCCAGCTCCGTGTATTTACCGCAGTCACAGCCGGGTCCGCAGTTCGGTCCGCAGTCCGGTCTGTCTGCAATATAGAACATCTCACTGTCGGGACCGCAGGGGCCGTATTCCAGTCCCCACCAGTTGTCATCGGCAGGCAGATAATATACATTCTCCTTCTTGAAACCGGAAGCGATACGGTAGTGTGCGCCTTCCTCATCTCTGGGTGCATTCTCGTCACCGGCAAATACAGTAGCAGCCAGATGGTCGGCATCAAATCCGAATACCTGTGTCAGTAGTTCGAAACTCCACTGGCAACGCTCTTTCTTGAAATAATCTCCCAGGCTCCAGCTTCCCATCATCTCGAAGAAAGTCACATGGCTCTTGTCACCTACGGAATCGATATCGTTGGTACGAACGCAGCCCTGCACATTGCAGAGTCTGGTACCCAGAGGGTGCTTCTGTCCCAGCAGATAAGGCATCAGAGGCTGCATGCCCGCTACGTTGAACATAACACCGGTGGATCCGTCAGATACCAGGGATACTGCTCCCACATCCACATGGCCACGGTCTATATAAAATTGTTTCCAAGCTTTTCTCAGCTCATCAGAAGTGAATTGTCTCATTCTCTCGGTCTCCTTGTCTAAAAATTACACCTTTCGGAAAATAAACCTACATTTCTACATTATAATGTTATCGTTTCGCCGCGTCAAGGATAAAACATCACTCATCCTCGTCTTCCAGGATCTCGTTCAATGCCTCTCTGGCCTCCTCGATCTCCTCTTTTATGCCCTTTTTCAATGCAGCCTCGAAAACAGTGATATAACGATCCAGTTCTTTTCTCCGGTCTCCCAGTGCTTCCTCATACATCCGCTCCGCTCTGAGAAGCACCAGACGGTTCTCCTCCAGGTCTCTGGGCTGGATCTTCAGGTAGGACAATTCTTCCATTCGCTTCTGGATCTCATCATCCGTCATCTGGTTGTCCTGTCCCTTGATGATCATTTTCTGGGTCAGTCCGGTGGATACCACCTTGACTTCCACTTCCAGCAGGGAATTGATGTCATAGGTGTAAGTCACATCCACGGCTTCACTGCCTCTGGGCCCCTTGGGAACATCAATGTTCAGTTCTCCCAGAAACAGATTATTTCTGGCGAAACGGCTCTCTCCCTGCAGTACCCGGACGCGCACCTTGTCCTGATTGTCTCTGACAGTGTACAACCGCTCCGTATGACTGGCGGGGATCACGGTGTTGCGCTCAATGATGGGACAGAAACGGCCGTCTTCAAATTTGCCTTCCTCGTATTCCACCACGACTTCCGTTCCCAATGTAAAGGAGCATACATCCGTCAGAATGACTTCCTTTACCTCCTCCCGGCGTTCCTTCATGGCCGCCTGGATCGCCGCGCCCAGTGCCACGGCTTCGTCCGGGTTCAGTCTTGTATCCGGGAATTTGCGGAACAGCCTGATCAGGAAATCCCTGACCACCGACAGTCTGGTGGCTCCACCGATCAGCAATACCTCATCGATGTCCGACAGCTTCAGTCCTGCATCCGCCAGACTCTTCTTCACCGGTTCCCTGATCTTCATTAGCAGTTCTTCGCACTCTTCCTCATATTCTTTTAAGGTGATCTCTGCCGTTTTGTTCTCTTCACCCAGCATAAGTTCCATGGTCACCGCAGTCTGATCACTGATTCCCCGCTTGGCTTCTTCTGCCTTTTTATAGAGACGCACCTGTTCTTTCTCCGACAGATCCTTATAATGCAGTCCTGTCTTTTGCAGAAAAAGCTTCGACATCACTTCCGTGAAATCTTCACCGCCAAGATAATTGTCTCCGGCTACCGCCCGCACCTCCAGAATATTGTGATACAGCTCCAGAATGGAGACATCAAAAGTTCCGCCGCCCAGGTCAAATACCAGAAATCTGGTGTCTTTTTCTTTTTCGTACAGGCCGTAGGCCACCGCCGCTGCAGTAGGCTCCGAGATCATACGCTCCACCTTCAGCCCGGCCAGTTCTCCGGCCCGCTTGGTGGCTTTTCTTCTCTTGTCGTCAAAATAGGCCGGTACACTGATCACGGCCTCTGTGACTTCTTCCCCCAGATAGGCTTCCGCATCTTCTTTCAGATAACGCAGGATCATGCTGGACAATTCTTCTGGGCGGAACTTTTTGCCGGACAGGTCATAAGTGCGATCCGTTCCCATGCTGCGCTTAAATGCCTGCGCCACACTGTCGGGATAGAGGTTTCTGCGTTCCTGTGCCGTCTCCCCCACATAGACATTGCCGTTCTCATCCACGCTGACCACAGAGGGGGTCAGATGTTTTCCCAGACGGTTGGGGATGATCACAGGTCCTTCCTCCGTAAATGCTGCCACCAGACTGTTGGTGGTTCCCAAATCGATTCCGACTATCATATGTTTTCTTCTCTCTTCATTTTAATTTTTTACTTCTTCCCGAACAGCCTCTGCCAGAATCCCCGTTTCTCCGGCTGCGGCTTTTCCTTGTGAAAAGCGGCTACGGCAGGATCCGTATCCTTCGTCACCTGTTCCGAATGATACCGGTGCCAGATGGCCTGCAATCCCATTCCGGGATGTTCCTGCATCTGCTCTTTCAGCCGCTCCAGTGCTTCTTTCTCCCGGCCCTTTTTCAGCATCTGCAGTATCCGTACCATCTCCAGTTCCTCGCAGACGGGATGTACACAGCCATGGCAGAAGGAACAGTCTTTGTCCAGTTGCAGGAGCGTATCCTGTTCCTCATCGGTGGCCGTATAATATCCCGCCAGATATTCGTGTACGATCCGAAGCTTCGGATATTTCAGATACACATCCTTGCCGCTTTTATCTTCTCTTTCCATGCAGGCTTTCAGCGCCTGTGCATAGTCAGCACCTTTCTTCTTATCTCCGTACAGGATGCATGCCAGAATCAGGTCCGCAATGTCATCCTTTTTGCTGAGATCCTCCTTATTGAAGATCAGTGCCTTATCCATATTCTTGATGGCCACTTTTCCGGAACCACAGATCAGCCCATACCATCCCAGATGGAAAAAGTAATCTTCGAAATACTCCTGGGTATTCCCGGTATTTTTCCCAAGCAGTTCGATCTTCTCCGGCCACGATGTCAGAATATTTCCGGCGATCGTCTTTTCCCCGCACCAGACACACAGATCCAGCTTTTCTCCTGCCGCATCCAGTACATTGACGAATGCCTTCTCCAGAACTTTTAATCCCTCCGTAGTCTTGTCATTGCAGGCCAGACATCTGGCGAAATCCCTCATACGGTTCCGGTCCCGGTCTCCGGCACTTCCCGTCATCTCACGGTATCTCCGGTAAAACTGTTCCGCCATTTCCGTATTACCCAGCAAAAAATAAATTTCTGCCTGTTCCGCAATCAGTTCCGGCCAGGCATGATTCTGTGTTCCGCTCTTTTCATAGAAAAATACACATTTTCTCAGGCAGATCATGGCTTCATCGTATTTGCCGCGGCATCTGTGGATCCGTGCCAGTCCCTTCCAGGCAAAAGGATTGGCCGGGTTCGTGGAAAGCGCCTTTTCATAATCCGCTTTTGCCGCCTCCAGACAGCCCGCCGCATTATGAAAATCTCCCCGCTCCACCAGTAAAAATTCACAAGGGTAGGCATACAGATATTCCGTAATGATCGGAAGTCCTCTCCGGTAAAATATGGTCTTGCCCGCTTCCAGTTTGCTCAGATATTCCTTCCGGAATTTATCTATAGCGTCGTTCATCTGTTCCTGGGGAAGCCCCGTATTGGTCAGCTGCCATTCATAGGCATCCAGGATCACACTTTTGACATTATTATCCTTCGCCTGTTGTAACAGTTCCTTCAGTTCCTCCGGATGTGTCAGATCCATGTACACCTTTGCCATCATTTCATAGGCCTTGACATAGGTTGGAAAATAATTTAGACAGGCTCTGCCGTTCTGGATCACCCCCGCTGCATTCCACTGCCTCTTCGCCGCTTCCAGTTCGTTGGCATATGCAGCGTAAACCTGATAATCCCCGATCAGTTTCTGGGATATCTCCGCACAGCGTTCATACTCTTCCATCTCCACATAGATCTGTGCCTTTTCGATCAGCATACCGATATCCTTCGGTGTTCCGGTCTCGGCTTTTTCCGCTTCCGCAATGGCTTCGGCGAATTTTTCTGGCTGTACATAGCCATAAGCCCGATAGCACTGCATCCGGATCATATGTGACTGTCGGATCCGGTCTCTGTCTTTTTCCTCCTCTTCGGCATCCGTATCCCGGAGGATCTTTTTCTCCAGGCTTTCTTCCCATTTGGCTGCCGTGGAAATTGCCTTCTCATATTCTGCCGCTTCTGCCAGCAGTTTTGTCATAAGTCCCAGATATTCCTCACGCCTGTCCGCAGGAACTTTTGCTTCCAGCTCCCTGACCGTGCGGATTCCCAGATCGGTCCTGCCATCCTGCAGATAACACCAGCCCAGATCCAGTCCCAGACCGGGATCATGGTTCTGCGCATATTCCCGTTTCATTTCCCGTTCCAGTTCGGTGTTGATCTTCTGCAGTGTCTCCAGAAATGTGTCGTCTCCGCCTACGGAAAGAATCTCTTCCGCACATTTTTTTGCCTCTTTATAGTTCCCCTGCTCATAATACCAGTCCGTCAGACGCAGGTTCGCCATGTAGTGTTTCGGCAGCTTCTCCCGAAGACTCTCATAAATAGCAGACGCTTCTACGCGCCCTTCATTTCTCCACAGTATTTCCGCCGTATTGTAAGCGATCAGATCATCCTCCGGATATTTTGCAGACAGTTTCTTTAACAAAGTAATGGCTTCTGCGGTCTGTCCCTTTCCTTCATAGAGGGACGCACGGCAGATTTCCATAACAGGGTGGGTAATCCCCAGAGCATCCCCACATCCGATCATCTGCTCCGCTTCCTGTAATTTTTTCTCCTGCAGCGCCTGATAAGCTCTGTCATAATATTGCAGAAACTGATCGTAATCCGCATCTTCCGCACCACGGAACTCGGAAAAATCCACTTCTTCCCCGGATTCGCACTTATGTACCATATAGCTTACAAACTGTGCCGGAAAGCGCTCTCTGAAGGCCCCCGCATTCTGTACAATGTGGATTTTCTCATCCAGAAGCTTCCAGATTGCGGTCGGCAGCTTATAATGTTCCATCAGAAAACGAAGCAGATAAGTGGTGCAGTTTTCCTCTTCCTCCAGAGAAAGAAAGTCATCCGCCTCAAAAAGCGCTTTCCATTTTTCCACATCACAGCGGTCCGTAATATTCTCATAGACCTTCCGAACACCACGTACCCACTGTCCAGCCGGAGTATCGTCCTCCAGCGTCGGTTCCGCCTCCTCGTTCTCTTCTGCATCCGGCGTTCCGGCATAGCGGCAGGCCTCCTCATAAGCCATCCGCAGTCGCTTGAAGCCTTCCGGATCATCCTCCGGATTCGTTACCGTCAGCTTGTCACGATAGGCATTCTTCAGTGCCCTTTCGTCTTTTGTCTGTTCGATTCCCAGAATCTGAAACACTTCGATCGGTTCCACGCTGTCCCCTCCACTGTAAGTATCAAAGTTTTCGTACCAATAGAAAAAGATATTGAAAAGGAGCAGAAAAATCTTTCTGCTCCTGAATAGTGATCTTAGAATGTAAACTTATCTGCAAAGTAAGCATCCAGATCTTTGATAGCAACACGCTCCTGCTCCATGGAATCACGGAAACGTACGGTAACGCAGCCATCTGTCTCGGAATCAAAATCGTAAGTTACGCAGAAAGGAGTTCCGATCTCGTCCTGACGACGATATCTCTTACCAATGTTTCCTCTGTCATCAAATTCACAGTTGTATTTCTTGGAAAGCTCTGCGTAGATCTTCTCCGCACCCTCGTTCAGTTTCTTGGACAGAGGCAGCACACCGATCTTTACCGGTGCCAGTGCGGGATGGAAATGAAGCACAGTACGAACATCGCCGCCCTCTAACTCTTCCTCGTCGTAAGCTGCACACAGGAATGCCAGAACCACTCTGTCTGCACCAAGAGAAGGCTCAATAACGTAAGGGATGTATTTTTCCTTCTTCTCATCATCGAAGTAAGTCATATCCTCGCCGGAGGTATTGGCATGCTGGGTCAGATCATAATCGGTTCTGTCCGCAATACCCCACAGTTCGCCCCATCCGAAGGGGAACAGGAACTCAATATCGGTGGTTCCCTTACTGTAGAAGCACAGTTCCTCAGGAGAGTGATCACGAAGTCTCATCTCGTCTTCCTTGATGCCAAGAGACAGCAGCCAGTCACGGCAGAAGCCTCTCCAGTACTGGAACCACTCCATATCGGTGCCGGGCTCGCAGAAGAACTCCAGCTCCATCTGTTCAAACTCTCTGGTACGGAAAGTGAAATTGCCGGGTGTGATCTCGTTACGGAAGGATTTACCGATCTGTCCGATACCGAAGGGAATCTTCTTGCGGGAAGTTCTCTGTACATTTTTGAAGTTAACAAAAATACCCTGTGCGGTCTCGGGTCTTAAATAAACCGTGTTCTTGGCATCCTCGGTAACCCCCTGAAAGGTCTTGAACATCAGGTTGAACTGACGGATGTCGGTGAAGTTGTGCTTGCCGCAGGTAGGACAGGGAACATTGTGCTCCTCGATGAAATTCTTCATTTCTTCCTGGCTCCATGCGTCCACACTGCCTTCAATGGCAATGCCGTTCTCCTCACAGAAATCCTCGATCAGTTTGTCTGCACGGAAACGCTCATGACACTCCTTACAGTCCATCAGAGGATCGGAGAAACCACCCAGATGTCCACTGGCCACCCAGGTCTGGGGATTCATCAGGATCGCACAGTCCACACCTACATTGTAAGGGCTCTCCTGCACGAACTTCTGCCACCATGCCTTTTTCACATTATTCTTCAGTTCTACACCAAGGTTACCGTAATCCCAGGTATTTGCCAGTCCTCCGTAGATCTCGGAACCGGGATATACAAAACCTCTTGCTTTTGCCAGGGCTACGATTTTCTCCATTGTCTTTTCCATGTCAGTACCAAACCTTTCTTGCTCTATATTTGTATTACTGTAAAGCCTATTTTTTCATCAGTATCGTAACGACACCATCGGATTGGGAGGCATCCACATACCCATCCTCTCCCATGACCACACCCTCGCTGATATATAGCACCGGATAAGGACAGTATATATATGCGCTTGCATTTGTAATGATCAGATGATTCTTTTCCAACGCCTTGTCCAGCTTCTCAGAATCCGCCGGAGTGCCGTCCGCTGCGTTTACAAGTTCCCGATTCACCGTGAGCCCCTGTGCCAGCGCTTCCACTCTGGTCCCGTAGAACAGGTCCTGTTCGTTGTACTCGGCATAACTGTCCGTATCGGCGAACTCCTGTACCACCTGCACCATGACTCCGTCTCCCAAAACCTGCACCGTTTTCACATTCATGGGATTCTCTGTAGCCTCTGTATGTGTGGCATTGAATTCCTCAGCCTCTTCCTCCACCATCTGTGTAAGGCCGTCCAGATTGTAGAAGTCTTTGTCAAAAGTATTCACCAGATAAGAGGTCACTTTGCCGTCCTTCTCCACCACCAGAGAAGTATTCACTACAGTCTCGGGAAGTTTTGCCGCCTGACCGCAGCCTGTGAGGGACAGTATCAAAAGCCCCGACAATCCTGCCGTAAGAAACTTTTTTATTCTATTCTGCCTCATAAATGAGTCTCCTTTTTTGGCATCAGCCATAACCGATTTTAACATAGAGTTTTCAGTATTTCAAGACTTTTGAACGACCTGTCCATGAAACGCTTCCGATATTCCGACGCGATCTGTGAAAGTTCTGCAAGAACCTTGTCCGATACGGTAAAGGTATATAACTTTTCCACAGAACTCTCCGCTATGTACTTCAGTGCATACCGTGTGGATTCTTCCAGTTTGCGCTCCTCCGGTACTCCCGGATATTCTCCGTTGACAACGATGGCCTTCAGTTCAAAAATACTGCGCACCAGTTCATTGGGAAGTGCCGGTGCACACAAAGCCCGCAGCGACTGGTAGACCAGTTTCATCATTTCTTTCTCATCGTTGTTCTCCCGGCAGTAAAAATCCGCCACTTCCGCGAAATACATACCGTAGCATGCCCCCACGTAGTCCGTCATCAGTTCCGGAAAATAGTTCCGGATCTCTGCTTCCGATATCGTATAAGAGTTCCGTCCTTCATACAGACGAAAAGAGCCAAAAGCAAAAGGGTTGGTCGCTGCAGCCAGCCGGTTACCGGGCTTTCTGGCCCCTCTGGCAAAAGCAGTGATCTTCCCTTTTTCTCTGGTAAGCAGGCATACACGCCTGTCATATTCACCGAAGGGTGTCTGTTTTAATACAATTCCCGTTACATACAGGGATTCCTGCATGATCCATCCTCCCCTGCGGACAGGTCTGTACGCCCCTCCGCTCTGCAATCCACCAGGGGGCTTTTACATTCCGCACCAGCCAAAGGTTTCTCCTTTCCCGCGCTCTGCAGGTATTTCAGGTAATCCTCCACTCTGCCGGTATGTTCAAATTGCTGCCAGTAATTCGTGAATTGCATCTTACGCATCCCCCTCTTCTATCAGTGTATTATCCTCTGTAAAAATAGGGTCTGCAAATTTCGTTTTTCTATTCGCCCATCTCAATGTCTTTCGGATTATATCCGAAGTTTTTCAATAAGATGTCGCTGTCTCTCCAGTCCTTCTTCACCTTCACCCAAAGCTGCAGATTGACCTTCATTTCCAGCATATCCTCGATCTCCGGGCGGGCCTGGGAGCCGATCTTTTTCAGCATTTGTCCGCCTTTGCCGATAATGATACCCTTGTGGGAATCTCTCTCACAGATGATCGTGGCCTCGATGTCACAGATCCGGCCTCTCTCCTTCATGCTTTCCACCGTCACGGCAATACCATGGGGAATTTCTTCGGACAAAAGTCTCAGAGCCTTTTCACGGATCAGCTCCGCCACGATCTGACGCATGGGCTGGTCGGTGATGGTATCTTCATCATAAAATGCCGGGCCGTAAGGCAGATATTTTAAAATACACTGGATCAGCACATCCGTGTTGTCTCCCTTCAGTGCGGACACCGGAACGATCTCCTGGAAATCCAGTTCTTTGCGATAGGTATCGATGAACGCCAGGATCTCTTCCTTTTTCACGGTATCCGTCTTGTTGATCACCAGAATCACGGGAGTCTTGGTCTTCTTCAGCTGCTCAATAATATGACGTTCTCCGGCACCGATAAAGTTCGTGGGCTCCACCAGCCACAGGATCACATCCACGTCGTTCAATGTATGCTCCGCAACATTGACCATGTAATCGCCCAGCTTGTTTTTCGCCTTATGGATACCGGGAGTGTCCAGAAATACGATCTGTCCCTCGTCCAGTGTCAGCACCGTCTGGATACGGTTACGGGTGGTCTGGGGTTTGTTAGATGTAATGGCAATCTTCTGTCCGATCAGTCGGTTCATCAGTGTGGACTTTCCTACGTTGGGACGTCCGATCAGTGTGGCAAAGCCGGATTTGTATGCCGGATTTTCGTTCATTATTATTTCTCCTGTTCTTGTCTTTTTCCCTGACGCTTTTCTGTCAGCCGCCGGTCCGTCCGGCTTATCTTATAGATTCTCACTCATTGCTGTTTTGTGTGGCTACCGCATTCTCTGCTGTATTCTCTGCCGTGTTCTGCAAAGTCTTCTGCATTCTTGCTTCCTCTTCGGCGAATTTTTTCTTTTCCTCCGCCCGGATCCGCTTCGTGCGCTTCTTGATCTTTTTCAGGATCAGTACAATGATCACGATCACGATGGCCCAGATCACCAGATAGGGGATATGGATCACGAACCAGATGGCTGCTTCCTTAATACCCTCGCCGATACTCTTTAAGCTGTCCATAAAGCCTGCAGAAATACGTTCCCATGTGGTCTCTTCCTCTACCGGAGTATAGACCTCTACTTCATCAATATAGAGGTATACGGTGCTGTAGTCAACCTGATTATCATAACTTCTCAACTGGGATTCCATACTTTCCAGCTGGTATCTCACATCGGACAGGCGCTGTTCGATGGTAATGATGTCTTCGATGCTCTCCGCCTGTTCCAACAGCTGCAACAGTCTCTCCTGTTCCGTCTGCAGGGCATCCCTGTGACTTTGCAGATCCACATAGGTCAGTGTCACATCCTGTACATTCTCCGAACGACTGGTCACATTGCCCAGCTCTGAGACCGTATTTTGGAACTCCTCCAGTCTGTCCTTCGGGATGCGGATGGTCAGATTGGCATTCCTTGTAGAACGATAACTATAATATGTACTGCCGTTATAGGCATCCAGACTTTCGATATAGCCGCCGAGCTCTGTTACTTTATTCTCTACCGCGCTTAACAGCTTATCATACTCCCTGGTCTCGACATCCATATTCACGGTCTTGATCAGTTTCCGGTCTGCTGTGGCTGCAGTCTCCTCAGGCACTGTAGTACTTGTGTCCTGAGCATTTCCTGCGGAATCGTACCCTTCTGTCATGCCAAATCCATCTTCATAAGCGGACGCCTCCGGTGCAGCTGCCTCCTTGGAAGCAACAGCATAATCCGCATCCATGAGATCACTGATTCCGTAACTGCCGTTCGATGAGCTGCCGCAGGCGGTCAGCGATAATATCATGCCGGCAGTGAGCAACCCTGTAATGATCTTTGTTTCAAAATTTCGTTTTTTCATAACCCTCTCCGTTCTGCGGACGGCATCCTGACAGCCTGTCGGATCCGCCTGCTGTTGACTTTTTATTGTTCACCTCTATAAACGAAATAATATCACAAAAGTTCTTTATTTATTTGATCTTTTTACGATTCAGAACCACTTTTGCAAAATCGCAGCTTTCCTTTTGCCGTTTTAAAAAAGATTTTCCACCTTCAGGAATCTCTCCTGTTCCTCCTTTATCTTAGAAGCCGTGCCTACGACACAGAGCAGATCCTCCTGCATAAATGCACGGATATGTGCGGACAATGCACGGATATCCTCTTCGGTAGCCGCCAGTAGTTCGTCGCGTTCTCTCTGTAAAGTGGCATTATCCAGTCCTGTCATATAGGCACTCAGGGAATACAGTCCCTTTGCCGCCGGATTCATGGGTACGTCCAGATCACTGACCGCACCGATGATATACTGGGTCATGGTACGTTCATCTGCTGTGAACTCTGCAATGGCATCTGCAGCTTTCTCGTAAGTTTCAATGGTCTTGCCCAGATTCGGATCTCTGTAGGAGACAAAGTAGCTGTCACCGGATCTGCCGAAGCTGCACATGCAGCCGTAGGCACCACCCTTGACACGGACATTAACCCACAGATATTCATACCCCATCATGACTTTGAGTACTCTTAATGCTCCCGTATATTGCAGTCCACTCTTGCGGAAATTACCGGCACGGCATACGTAATTGACCTGACCGGAGGTTAAGAAACCTTCGTTTTTCCGGGAGGTTTCCGGAATGTAATGTTCTTTTTCCACGTTTTCCATATAAAGTGCTGCTTTGAAAGCCTCCACCGGAGCATCTAAAAGAGCCACGGCTTTTTCCTCACCTACGAAATCCACCATGAGGTTTTCCGGACGGAAGATCATTTTCACTAAGGTCTGTAAGATTTCCACCAATTCTTCTTTTTTCTCGTCAAAATGAGCTTCCAGATCCGTGATCAGACGATAGAACGGGATACCGGAAATCTCTTCGCTCACAGCTCCGGGAATACTGCCGTAGGATAAGGCTCTTCCGGCCGCCACACTGTGTCCTCCGGAGGTCATCTGTGCCTGCATCCGGGACTTGCCCTCCGCCAGAATCTCATACAGTCTCTTGGCATCCGTAAAATCACTGGTCATTACGATCTCACGCATCAGATCGATTGCTTCCGCAAGGCGGTCATAAAATACCTTCGTCTTCAGTTCCAGAGTCAGTATAAACTGATCCGTATCCTGCAGCTTGCCATAGACATTATTTACCGCAGCCATGCCGCCGGTGACCAGATTCATCTCATTAAACAGATCTCCATAAGCATAATGCTCCGTATTTAACAGTCCCAGGCAGCCCTTCAAAATGCCGATATACGGGAAATATTTACCGGGGATCTGATCCAATCTGAAGATCAGACGTAAATAGCCGATGCCGTTTGTAAACAGATCATGATACAAAAGTGTGGTATCTCCAATGCTCCGCACTTCGTTCACCGGCAGATTTGCCTCTTTCTTCATATCTTCCCGTTTTAACAGAGGGATTTTCTCCAGATCTTCCTTTGCGTCTTCGCTCTCCTGGAATTCGGTCAGCTTCTGGAAGGTCTCCTTCACGTTCTCGATCTCTTCCGGACTCATGGCAGCTTTCACCTGTGCCATCTTTTCCCGCTGTTTCTGCTCCTGCTCTTCCAGAAGTCCCAGCTTCGGCTGCAAGATCACCACGCTGCGATGGGTATTTTCCAGCAGATATTTCTGTACCAGACCCTCAAAATATCCGGTCTTCACTTTCCCTCGAAGTTCAGCGAAAGTCTCGTTGGCCTCGATGTGAATGAACGGCAGTCTGTCATCGTACAGCCAGCTGTCCAGCACCTGTAAACCGTACATAAGTCCCTTGGGGTAGGAACCGAAATCCGCCTCTCTGTATTTGAATTCATAATAATTGATGCCGGCAAGCAATGCCTTTTCGTCGAAGCCGTCCTTTACCAGCTTTTTCAGCACTTCTTCCGTTACCTGTAAAAATTCCTGTTCTTTCTCTACGGAAGTGTCCTTCGCCACCACACTGAAATAGGGCTGGCGGATACCATTCTCATAGATACTGTAGACATCCTTACCCACACCACAGTCCACCAGGGCCTGTTTTAAGGGTGCTCCTGGAGCGGAACACAGGGCATAGTCCAGGATCTGGAACGCAATGTAAAGCTTCGGGTCCAGACTATTGCCCACGCAGAAGTTCTGGGACAGGTAGGTATTCTCCTCCTCGTCCTCTCCCTCGCCGATGGGACATTCCCTGACAATACGATTCGGCGTGGTAAATGCCGCCTCTTCCGTCACTTCGGAATCCACCTCAAGGGCATCGTAGGCAGACAGATAATGCTCATCGATAAAGGTCAGTTTCTCCGCCATATCCATATTGCCATAGAGATAGATATAGCTGTTGGAGGGATGATAGAATTTCCGGTGGAAATTCAGGAATTCTTCGTAGGTCAGCTCGGGGATCGCTTCCGGATCACCTCCGGATTCGCAGCCGTAGGTGGTGTGAGGATACAGGGAATTCATGATCTCCCGCTCCAGCACATCATCCGGAGAGGAAAAAGCACCCTTCATCTCGTTATAGACCACACCGTTGACTTTCAGCTCCTCGTTGTCACCTTCCAGCTCATAATGCCAGCCTTCCTGTCGGAAAATAGATTCGTTTTTGTAAATATTCGGGTAAAAAACCGCATCCAGATAGACATGCATCAGGTTCTGGAAATCTTTGTCATTGCAGCTGGCCACGGGGTATACAGTCTTGTCCGGATAGGTCATGGCATTTAAGAAAGTGTTCAGAGACCCCTTTACCAGTTCCACAAAAGGATCCTTCACCGGGAATTCCTTCGATCCGCATAATACGGAATGTTCCAGAATATGGGCTACACCGGTGGAATCATTGGGTGTGGTGCGGAAACCGATATAGAATACCTTGTTCTCGTCATCATTGGATACAAGTGCCACCCTTGCTCCGGTCTTCTTGTGACGGCACAGATAGGTCACGCTGTTGATGTCCGGGATCTGCCGTTTCTCTATAATCTCATATGTGGATAAATCTTCTACTCTCATTTCTGATGTGTCCCCTTTTCTAAATCTTTCTTAACCGATTTCTTTGCTCTTCGAGCTATCGAAATCGTAACGAACAGAAAATCTCCGCTGTCTGCAAGCAGCCGCGTAGATTTCTGTGGGTGAGCTTAATCTGTCAAAACGCGGCCAGTGCCAGCTTGCTCATGGAGATTTCCTGAATCACGACACCCTTCGCCTCTTTCTCCTCCGGTGTCATGGCAACTAATTCCCGGATGTTCAATTCCTTCGTGACATAACGCTTTTTGCCTCTGCCGAAAATCCTTTTTTTCTCCTCGATGATATTGATCTTCACCCGGGCCTTGATCCGGTCGTAGATCTTCACAAGAAAACTGTCCGGCTTCAGATAATACAGATGGGTCTCCAGCGTATCCTGGGGATCCACCTCTTTTTCCGCTAAAATATAGCGTTCCACGATCAGGCGGAATTTAAACGCCACCTCGTCCTGATCCAGCAGCTCTGCAAAGGTATATTTTGCGCCTATGTAGACCTTTGCCGTATCCTGCAGGCTGTATTTATAATTCTCATAAACTGTCTTTTGCATTGTTGTCGATATCCTCAATCTTGAAACCGCTCATTCTTATGGCATCCTCGATCATCTTGCGGGACATACCGGTCTCTTCCATCAGTTCCTCCGTGGTCACCTTGCGGTGTAGTTCTTCCGCCAGTTCTCTGGCCTTATCCGCTACCTTGTTGACCTTATCTTCCACTCGCTTGTCGATCTTGGAATTTTCTGCATGTTCGGCAATGTATTCTTCCATGGCATCCATGATCATTTTGCCGAGCATTCCCTCGACTTCGTCCGGCTTCTCCAGACTGCCCAGCATGGTCACACCGAAGGAGAGCGCCAGATTGCCTTCTCCCACCAGATCTTCCAACAGGACACCCTGTCCGGCATAGAGTTTTGCGATCTCCGCCACATCCGCCAGATGCAATTCGATCAGGCGCTGCTGCGCATCCGTCTCTCCCGCCATGGCCGCGATGGAAAATGCCAGTTTTTCACCGTCACTGTAGGTCGGTAATGCCGCTACTTCATCCAGATATTCCTGTAAGTAATCCTTTTCTTCCTCCGTCAGGAATTCATCGGGATCCATAGGCTGTCCGATACCGATTTTATGTTTTAACAGATAGTCAAATACCATCTGCAGCTGTTCATTGCTCAGATCCAGCTCGGCGAATGCTTCCTTTACCTGTTCTTCGCTGATGCAGTTGCCCTGCTCCTTGGCGGTCTTGCGGACCTGCTCTAAGGTCTTGGCAAATAATACTTCTTTGTTCATATAAAAATTCTCCTTTTAAATAATACACTTTCTCCGTGCTTCGCACTCCCGAAAGTGTACAGCCATTCGCAATCCGGACTATCGTCCTTCTTGCTCATGTCTGTTCGATTTGCTAATATCCGCACGGCATTGCCTGCAAGCAGTCATGCCGTAACGGATATTGCAAATCTTATTATCATTTTACGTGCTCATGGGTAAATAAATGATACTGGCAATATTCGTAGTTGCCGTTACATTTGGAGCAGAAACGGAACTCCAGATTCGGATCGTCCTCTTCTGTCCGTCCGCAGACGGCACATTTGTGTCTTGTGACTTTCGCCCGTCCGGCATTGGATTTTCGTTCGAACTGCGCCTTGCGGTGCATCTGTTTCGGCGAGATACGACTGCGATGCAGTCTGTAAAAGTATAACACAAAATTCAAAAGTGATGCCACTACCGCAAACTTGGTGAACAGATTTCCGGCAATTACCGTATAGACCATCAAAATGGCATCCAGAATTCCCATCCATTTTACCTTCACAGGGATCACGAACATCAACAGTACCTGCATATCCGGATACGTTGCGGCAAACGCCAGAAAGATGGACAGGTTGATATAGTAGGTGCTGAACGCATAGGACCCGCCGTAAAATACCACGGATGCGGTCTCCGTTGCCATACCTCCGGTGAGCAGGTAAAGAACTCCCATGCACAGGAAGCTGCCGGCAATCGTGAACAGCATACCGGAAAAAATATAGACATTGTAACGGTAGGTTCCCCAGGTGCGCTCCAGTGTAGACCCCAGACTGTAATAGAAAAACAACATAATGATCGTAAAAATGTCCAGACTGTCAGGTGGCACGATCACCCAGGTCACCAGTCTCCAGATCTGTCCGTGCAGGATCCGGTAAGGATCCAGTGTCAGAAATCCCAGCAGATTATTTCCGGCCGCGCTGCCCATCAGTTCGATCACATAGCCCGCCACATAACACATGATCAATACCATGGTCAGGTTATGGATCGCATATTTTCCAAACTTTTTTTCGAATTTGCTCATAAAACAATGTCTCCATAAATAGTTATATTTTGATTTTTCTCTATCGAGATTGTAACATCCGGAAGAGAATAAGTAAACTGCACGTTCTCTTTTTTCAGAGTTTTCCCGAAAAATTTAAGTTACATTTTACAAAACTTTAACAACTAAACTCCCCCATTATTCGTTGCATTGTGGTGTTTTTTGTCGTATAATGAGAATGTTTTGTTGATGAAAAAAATGCATTAAATAAGTAGATTTATTTTTATTTCAGGAAGGATGTATCACATGAATTCACAGGAAAAATACGCAACTCTCGGCATAGATATCGGTTCCACCACTGTCAAGATTGCTATTTTGGACGAAGAACACAATATTTTATTTTCCGATTATGAGCGTCACTTCGCCAATATCCGGGAAACACTGTCTGAGCTCCTTAAGAAAGCTTATGACCAGCTGGGAGAATTGCAGCTGCACCCTATGATCACCGGTTCCGGCGGTCTGACACTGGCCAACCACCTCGGCGTTCCCTTTACGCAGGAGGTCGTAGCCGTGGCTACTTCCCTGCAGGAACTGGCTCCAAAGACCGATGTTGCCATCGAGCTGGGCGGTGAGGATGCGAAGATCATCTATTTTGAAGGCGGTAACGTGGAGCAGCGTATGAACGGTATCTGTGCCGGCGGTACCGGTTCCTTCATCGACCAGATGGCCAGTCTGATCCAGACGGACGCTTCGGGCTTAAACGAATATGCGAAAAATTATAAATCCCTCTACACCATCGCTGCCCGCTGTGGTGTATTTGCCAAAACCGATATCCAGCCCCTGATCAACGAAGGTGCTACCAAGGAAGACCTGTCTGCTTCTATTTTCCAGGCAGTGGTGAACCAGACAATTTCCGGTCTGGCCTGTGGTAAGCCGATCCGCGGTCACGTAGCTTTCCTGGGCGGGCCGTTACATTTCCTGTCTGAACTGAAAGCTGCCTTTATCCGTACCTTAAATCTGGATGACGAGCACATCATTGACGTGGACAACTCCCATCTGTTCGCAGCCATCGGTTCCGCACTAAATGCGAAGGAGGAAGTCTGCATCAGTCTGTCTGACATGGTGAAAAAGCTGTCCTCCGACATCAAGATGGAGTTCGAAGTAGAACGTATGGAGCCTCTGTTTGCGGACAAGGCTGCTTATCAGGAATTCGTGGAGCGTCACAGCAAGCATCACGTGACCACCGGAGACTTACAGTCCTATCAGGGCAAGGCTTTCCTGGGTATCGATGCCGGTTCCACCACCACGAAGATCGCTCTGGTAGGTGAAGATGGATCCCTGCTGTACTCTTTCTATTCCAGTAACGACGGAAGCCCCTTGAAGACAGCGATCCGTTCCCTGAAGGAGATCTACTCTCTCCTGCCCGAAGGCGTGGAGATCGTACGCTCCTGTTCCACTGGTTACGGCGAAGCGTTGATGAAAGCTGCTTTTCTGCTGGATGACGGCGAGGTAGAGACCGTGGCCCATTACTATGCCGCTGCTTTCTTTGACCCCAGCGTAGACTGTATCTTAGACATCGGCGGTCAGGATATGAAGTGCATCAAGATTAAAAACCAGACCGTAGACAGCGTACAGCTGAACGAAGCATGTTCCTCCGGCTGTGGCTCCTTTATTGAGACCTTTGCCAAATCCCTGAATTATACCGTGCAGGATTTTGCTCAGGCTGCCCTGTTTGCAGAGCATCCTATCGATCTGGGTACCCGTTGTACCGTATTCATGAACTCCAAGGTAAAGCAGGCACAGAAGGAAGGCGCTTCCGTAGCCGACATCTCCGCAGGACTTGCTTACTCCGTTATCAAGAATGCTTTGTTTAAGGTGATCAAAGTCTCCGATGCTTCTGAGCTTGGTAAAAATATCGTAGTACAGGGCGGTACCTTCTACAACGATGCCGTTCTGCGCAGCTTTGAGAAAATTGCCAACTGCCAGGCCATCCGTCCCGACATCGCCGGTATCATGGGTGCTTTCGGTGCGGCACTGATCGCCAGAGAGCATTACGAGGACGGTTATGTGACCACCATGCTGGATTATCAGAAGATATGCGACCTGCAGTTCGAGACCAGCATGGCGAAATGTAAGGGTTGTACCAACAACTGTCGTCTGACCATCAACAAATTCTCCGGCGGCCGTCAGTTCATCTCCGGCAACCGCTGTGAACGTGGTATCGGCGGTCAGAAGAATGCCCACAATGTACCGAATTTATACGAATACAAATTACATAGACTGTTCTCTTATGAATCTCTGGACGCTGACAAGGCTCCCAGAGGTGTAGTTGGTATCCCCAGAGTGCTGAATATGTACGAGGACTATCCGTTCTGGTTCACCTTCTTCACCGAACTGGGCTACCGCGTTGTGCTCTCTCCCAGCTCCAACCGCAAGATCTACGAGCTTGGCATTGAATCCATCCCCAGTGAATCCGAGTGTTATCCGGCGAAACTGGCTCACGGCCATGTGACCTGGCTGATCCGTCAGGGAATCAAGTTCATCTTCTACCCTGCGCTATTCTATGAGCGCAACGAGTTCGAGGATGCCAACAACCATTACAACTGCCCTATCGTTACTTCTTATTCTGAGAATATCAAGAATAACGTAGAGGAAATCGCCGGCGGTGAGATCACTTTCCGCAATCCGTTCATGTCCTTTAGAGATCTTGGTACCGTGACGGATGCGCTGACGAAGGAATTCACCGAGATTCCCGCCGCAGAGATCGCCGCAGCCTGCGAAAAGGGCTGGAAGGAACTGGCAAATGCCCGTCACGATATGGAGAAAAAGGGCGAAGAAACTCTGGAATACTTACGCAAGACCGGCAAGCGCGGTATCGTGCTGGCAGGCCGTCCCTATCATGTAGACCCGGAGATCAACCACGGTATTCCCGAGTTGATCACCTCCTACGATATGGCAGTACTGACAGAGGATTCCATCTCCCATCTGGCAAAACCGGAACGTCCTTTGATTGTATCCGACCAGTGGATGTACCATTCCAGACTTTACGCTGCCGCAAGCTATGTAAAGACGGTGGAGAATCTCGATCTGATCCAGTTGAATTCCTTCGGCTGCGGTCTGGATGCCGTTACCACCGATCAGGTGAACGATATCCTCTCTGGCTCCGACAAGATCTACACCTGCCTGAAGATCGATGAAGTCAACAACCTGGGTGCGGCCCGTATCCGTATCCGTTCCCTGTTGTCTGCAATCCGTGTCCGTGAAAAGATGGGCAAGCACCGCAACATCCGTTCTTCCGCTATCGAGAAGGTACCGTTTACCGAAGAGATGCGTAAGGACTATACCATCATCTGTCCGCAGATGTCCCCGATCCACTTTGAGATCTTGCAGCCTGCGTTCAATGCTTGCGGTTACAATTTCGTGGTATTGGACAACGATAACAAGCACTCTGTGGATGTTGGTCTGAAATATGTTAACAATGATGCCTGCTATCCTTCCCTGCTGGTAGTAGGTCAGATCATGGAAGCTCTGCTGTCCGGTAAATATGACCTGAACAAGACAGCCATCATCATGAGCCAGACCGGTGGCGGATGCCGTGCGACGAACTATATCGGCTTCATCCGTCGTGCCTTGAAGAAAGCAGACATGGAGCAGATTCCCGTTATCTCCCTGAACCTGGCAGGTATCGAGAGCAATCCCGGCTTCCATCTGAATGCGGATCTGCTGTTACGTGCCGCTGTGGGTGCAGAATTTGGTGACATCTTCATGCGTTGTGTCTACCGGATGCGTCCTTATGAAGCAACTCCGGGTTCCGTGGATGCCCTGCACAAAGAATGGCTTGCGAAGGTACAGAAATTTGTCTCCGCGAAGCATATCAGCATTCCGAAGTTCCGCAAGATGTGTGTGCAGATCATCCGTGATTTCGATGCGATTCCGGTACTGGATATCAAGAAGCCCCGTGTCGGCGTGGTCGGTGAGATTCTGGTGAAATTCTCTCCTGCCGGCAACAATCACCTGGTGGAGCTGTTAGAGAGTGAGGGTGCGGAAGCTGTAGTTCCCGACCTGCTAGACTTCATGCTGTACTGCTTCTACAACCAGATCTACAAAGCAGAGCACTTAGGCACCAGCAAAAAGACCGCGAAGATCTCCGCACTGGGCATCTGGGCCATCGAACATATCCTGCGTGGTTCTGCCGTGAAGGCTTTTGAAGAAAGTAAGTATTTTGATCCGCCTACCAGCATTTACAAGATCGTCTCCTATGCGGAACCGATCGTATCCATCGGCAACCAGACCGGTGAGGGGTGGTTTTTAACCGGTGAGATGGTGGAACTGATCAAGGAAGGCGTACCGAACATCGTATGTACCCAGCCCTTCGGCTGCCTGCCGAACCACGTCGTAGGCAAGGGCGTTATCAAGGCCCTGCGGAAGGCATATCCTTCCTCCAACATCGTAGCCATCGACTACGATCCCGGTGCCAGCGAAGTCAACCAGCTCAACCGAATCAAACTCATGCTCTCCACCGCCCAGAAGAATCTGAAGAAGGGCGAAGGAAGCGCGGAATAAAACATTTATAGTCTGAAACCACTGCCCGCGGCAAGGGATTCCATTGGAATTCCATGCCGTGGGTGTTTTGTATTCAGATCTCTTTTCCCAAACAAACATCTTTTCAGAATCTCCCCTGTCATGTTATAATGCACTCAGATATGCTTGTGCCTTCAAAAGTGCCCGCTCTATTGCTTATCTGCATGTCCCACAATGTTCATTTATCTCCATTTTCGCTAAAGCTGTTTTCCGGCTATTTTAGTACAAAATTTCTCATATTTTTTCTTTTTTTGTATCTATTTTACCCTTTTTCTTTATTTTGATACAATCATCCCTTTTTCCACTTGAAAATTAGACTTTTTTGTATTTTTTTCTGGTATTTTATCCTATTTACACCAAACCATTTTGAAAGGAGTTTTTTATGATTCAGAATTTAGACACTCGCCTTAATAAATTACATGATTGGCGATAACCAAACGGGCACAAAAAAAGACCGGGCGTGTATCGGCCTCCAGTCATTAGATTGATTCTGTTTCTAACTTTTGGGCGGTACAGCTCCGGTTCTTTAAGGTGAGCAAGCTCTCTTTCACCTGCAATCTCACGATGCATTTGCGCTGCGGTTCTCAATGTATTGTTGCAAGACTTCGGTGACTTCCTCCGGTGCCAGGCCGGCATCCTCGATCAGGTCACTTACTGCCTCCAGTTCTTTGCGCCTCTTCTGCTCATATAATTCTTCCAGTTCCCGTTCCTCGGATTCAATGCGGATATTCAGCGCATTGATCAACTCCTGTTTTGCCTGGATCTTTTCCTCCAGGGATTTTCTCTGTCCTCTTGGCATATACTGTGTGCTCCTTTCCTTATGGCAATACTATCGAAAAGGCCATTCACCAGGGATCACAAGCGTAGCATAAGCTGCCGTGATCAGTCATGAATGGCCTGATATGTTACAGTATATGGACAACATTGTAAAAATATACCATATGTCTGTTAATATTATACCGCTATAATTTTTGTCCTATCGGAACAAGCGTCCACAGATATTTTTCTTTGCTCACATCAAATCTGTCGGACCTAGCCCAGGTTGTCTACTGCCGCCTTCAGCTTGTCCAGTGCAAGCTCTAGAGTTGCTCTGGGGCAGGCAATATTCACTCGCTGGAAGTCTGCTCCACTGGGTCCGAACATTGCTCCGCCATCCAGCCAGAGTCCCGCTTTCTCTACGATAAACTGATCCAGTTCCTTGCCGGAAATCCCAAGTTCACTGCAATCCAGCCATACCAGATAAGTACCTTCCGGCTCTACCAGATGAATCTGCGGAAGCTTCTCCTGCAGATATGCTCGCAGGAAATTCAGATTCTCAAGCAAATAAGCTCTCAACTGATCCAGCCACTCCTGTCCGCCACGATATGCAGCCTCGCAGGCTACCGCTCCCAACGCATTCGGCTCATCGTATCCGGTCTTGTCGATTTCCTTCTGGAATGCTTCCCGCAATGTCTCATTTGAGATAAAAATATTGGAAATCTGTAAGCCTGCCAGATTGAAGGTCTTACTGGGTGCGGTGCAGGTCACGGTGAACTCCGTAAAACGGGGATCCACATTGGCAAACACCGTATGCTCAAATCCGGGATATACAAAATCATTGTGAATTTCATCACTGACTACGATCACATGATGGCGCAGGCAGATCTCTCCCAGCTGCTGCAGTTCCTCTCTGGTCCATACTCTGCCCACCGGGTTATGAGGGTTGCACAGAATAAACAGTTTTATATGTTCCTGCTCAAGCTTCCGCTCAAAATCTTCAAAATCAATCCGGTATCCGTTATCTCCACTCTGTCCGACCGTGTTCTCATAGATTAATGTATTGTCTACTACTCTCCGGTCATTGTCACGGATAATATTAGTAAACGGATAATACACCGGATTCTGAATCAATATAGCATCTCCCGGATCAGTAAATGCTTTCACCGCTGCGCCCAGAGCAAATACCACGCCGGGAGTCTTCACGATCCACTCCCTCTTTGTTTCCCATTGATGATTTTTCTTCATCCAATTCATGATAGCATTGTAATAGTGATCCTTGGGCTGCGTATAGCCGTAGATTCCATGCTCCACTGCTGCGTGAAGGCTCTTTGTGATTTCTTCGGATACCTGAAAATCCATATCCGCAACCCACAGGGGAAGTACCTCTGCTGGCTTTCCCCGCTCCACAGCAAAATCATATTTCAGGCAGTTTGTTCCCTTACGATTTATAATTTTATCAAAATTGTATGTAGTCATACAGCTAACCATACCTTTCTCAAAATCTGCAAATTTCCAGGCACTTCCGTCCCATACAGACCATATTCCACGTTAATTTACTACATAATCCTTTTATCAGTCATCATACCATTTCTTCCATTGGAAAGCACCCTGCACATCTTATCCCGATGCTTTCCGGTGCGTCATCCTGTGGAAACCTTCAACGTAGCTGGCTGAATTACTATGTATACCAATCAACCCCTCTCAGGCAAAAGCCTGCACCAGGTCTGCCAGCAGGTCATCGATATTCTCAATACCAACGGACATTCTCAGAAGCTTCTCGTCCACTCCAAGGGTCTCTCTGACCTCTACGGGTACATCTGCATGGGTCTGCTTCATGGGATAGGTCAGAAGACTTTCCACGCCACCCAGACTTTCTGCAAAACGAATCAGCTTTACGCTCTCCAAAATTTTAACAGCTTTCTCCGCAGAATTCAATCGGAAAGAAATCATTCCGCCATAGCCGCTGCACTGTCTGTCAATCAGCTCCTTATCCGGTCTGGAATCCAGTCCGATATAATAGACTTCTTCCACTTCCGGTCTCTGTTCCAGCCAGTGTGCGATGGCCAGAGCATTCTTCTGGTGCTGTTCCATGCGGACTGCCAGTGTCTTGATACCGCGGAGTAACAACCAGCTGTCAATCGCAGACAGACAGGCTCCTGTAGTCTTGTAGATATTATAGAGCTGGTCATACAGAGCATTATCCTTCACCACCAGAAAACCGGACAAAGTATCATTATGTCCTTCCAGATATTTGGTTCCACTGTGTACCACGATATCAGCTCCTAATGTCAACGGCTTCTGGAAATAAGGAGACAGAAATGTGTTATCCACGATCAACAGGCATCCATTCTCATGCGCAAGATCTGCAATTGCCTGAATATCCGCTACTTTCATCATCGGATTGGACGGTGTCTCCAGATAGATAGCTTTTGTCTCCGGGCGCAACGCCGCTTTCACGGTCCCCACATTTGAAGTATCCACACAATCTACCGATATTCCGTTCTTATGGCTGATCGTGTTCCACAGTCTCAACGTACCGCCGTACAGATCATCGGTAGCGATCAGATGATCTCCGGGAGAAAAGATTTCCATCATTGCAGTGATTGCCGCCATTCCCGTAGAAAATGCCAGTGCCTCTGTTCCCTGTTCCAACAGAGCAACCGTCTTCTGCACTTCGTCTCTGGTGGGGTTGCTGCAGCGGGAATAATCATATCCCGTACTCTTCCCCAGTCCCGGATGCGCATACGCCGCATTCTGATAAATGGGCATGCTGATGGCGCCGAACGGATCCTTTCTCTCATTACTTCCCTGGACACATATGGTCTCTGCTGCAAATGCCATCTTTTTATCCTCCTATGTCTATGTATACTATATTATTCCCTTTATATTTCCTACTGTTCCAATAGGTATAGTATATATTTATCATAGTACATAGAAAAAGTCAAGTTTCTATTCCATATTTACCAATAAAGTTTCATTTCTTTCTCAGCTTCCTGCTCTGAGATATTCAGTTTCAGTCTCACCTTTTGTAAAGTTTCTTCATAACTGGTATTAAAATCCTTGCACATTATAATAATCCCTTGCGCAACTCCCTGAGAAATCCCCTGCGAAATTCCCTGTGCAATCCCTTTTCTTGTATACTGATCAAATAATTCACACACCCTGATCTCATCCTCCTCTTTGATTCCCATTTCTTTTAATGCATCTCCGGTATCATCAACATTTGTATCTCCGGATAATACCCGTAGCATCTTAACTGTTGCTTCTTTATGAATCACTTTCCGGTCCGACCGATAGCCATCTCCCTCTGCAAGATAATCCACGATGATTCTCATATCACTTTGAAAAAGCTCTCGTATTTCTCTGGGTAAATGACGCATTTCCCAAACATGAAGTTGTACATCATCTACATACTTCCATATAATATCTGCAGTCGCCCCTTCTTCATCAAATAACCGGTGCAAACTGCATACCCCTTTCCACCTGCTCTTTCCCCAGTATAACACTATTTCTATCACAGGATATAGGCTCGGATTTTGTTTTTCATATTGTCTGCGGTATTCTCCACCTGCATACCCGGCCTTGCGCAATACCATGCCCTTATCCACCTTTGTCTGATTGGCAAATAAATACAATACCTTAGGCACCCCATTTACCACATGGTACTTTGCTACATCTTCCAATTGATTTCGCAATCCATTTTCTTTATCCAAGTAAAGACTCTCAGTAGCCGCCGACAACATTTCATAATCTTTAACCTTTCTTCTCCCTTCATGTAACAGAACATTAATTATGTCCGCCGCCACATCCGCATAGCTTTCAAAATTTTTCGTCACAATATCGTTTGTTTCCAATAGTTTCCTCCCTGTCCGATTGTTCTGTCAATCCATGAATTCGCGGCGATCCGCCATCGACTGCATCTACGCATTAAAACTTTTTCAGAATATTGCCTATATAGACTTTCTTAAGATGTGATTACTATAGCATACATATATTGATTCTGCAAGAAAATCCCGCCCAAAAACTCTCACAAAAACAAGGCTGCGGAAATTGGTTATTTTCCACAGCCCTGCTTTTTGTGCAATTTGTCTTTTCTGTTTTGAGTGCAAATTCTTTAATCCAGGTCAAACAGTTCCGCTGCGCTGACGGTCAGGCTCTTAACAGCACCTTCGGTCCGCTTGGATCCGTTGTCGTAAACGGTCGTAGCACGGATATAGATGGTGGCTGCATCCTGGTCGTTGAGTGTCATCTTGCCGCTGCCGGAGAACAACCCCATCTCCGATGCAGGGAATGCCAGCGTGTATACACCGTCACTGGTCACGGAATAATACGACGTACCTGTGACATAATAATCCTTTCCACCTTCCGTAAAGTGATTGTCTCCGCCGGCAATCACATGTGCTCCCACTTCCGCTTTGGCAGAATTTGTCACTGTAAGTCCGGTCAGAGGCTTCACCTTCAGTGTGCCCTTGCCGTATGCGATCTCCATAGCATCCGCATCCGTGGACTCCTTGAAGAACTCTACCCGGATCTCCGTTGCCGAAGACAGGATGTTGTAATCGGTAGCCTTGAAATCCACCTGAATCTTATTGCTGCGATCCAGGATCATCTTGTTGGCAGCATCATACATCATATATACGGAGTCAATGGTGTTGCCGTTGTCATCCCGGAAAAATACGGAAGGTGCCTTGGTTCCGGCATTGTAAGCTGCTACCATGGTGTTCACAAACAGCTTCTTCTCCGCCATTCCTGTAGGCTCCGTATGTCCCGCACCGGAATACGTGACATTGCCCATGCTGTAAATATAATAGTTATTTACCACATCTTTGGGGCTGACATTATACAGGTTCACACCATTGTCATTGCCCCGTCCGTTGTTCCTCTCAGTCTGTGTCTTTCTGATCTTGGCATTGTCGGACAGGTCAGACAGACAATACCATACCACAATATCATTTTTGCCGTCTCCATCCTTATCCAGCTCCATGTTCGGCTGCAGCCACTGATAATGTGTTGCCGCCACTGTCAGAGTCTGCTGTTCTTCTGTAGTGATCTGATAAGGATAATTAGTGATCTGTCCCTGATTTACCTGCGTAACGATCATATCAGGACCGGCACCGTCTCCGAATTCCTTGTAATCTCCCAACACCGTGATCTGCCCCTGAGAGTTCGTCGTCTTATCCATACCCTGATAAAACAGAGAATTGCGAATCGGAAAATAGAAACTCGTATAAGACGTTCCCTTCCGCAGGATCGCATTGATCCGATTCTGCACATAACGGACTGTCGTATATTTGGTCGTGCCCTCGATATTTCCGACCGTCTGATCACTGCTCCGGTCCGTTCCCGGCTTCCATGCCGTATCGTAATTGTACTGCGTGTCCAGAATATTGTAATAAGCATCATAACGCTTTCTCTGGGCATCGGATAAACTGGAATTGTTCCTCTGGTCATCATAATATTCCAGCAACGCACCATAACGATCCAGCCCTACCGCCGCACGCATGGTCTTGTTGAACTCGTAGCCCCAGTACCAGCCTTTACCGCTACCGGCCTTACTGTTGATATAAGAACTGCTGTCATGGGTAAACAGGACACTCTTACCATCTTCGATATAATCACGGATGGCTTCGGATACTGCCATGTTCTTCAGGCTCTGATCCTTGCTTCCGAACTGATAGTTGTCTCCGAATCCCAGGATCAGCATATCGTACTGCTGGAAAGTATTGTATGCCGCATTGTAATAAGCCTCAGACTTCTGTTCATCGGTCTTAAGCTTTTTCAACTGATCGTCTGAAATCAATCCGTTGATAAAAGTTGAAGTCTTCACGGAATCAATAGATACATTAAATTCCCGGATACCGCTTAACAGTGACTTTACATCACTGTCACTTTCCAGATCCCACAGTGTCTTGTCATTAGATGCTTTTCTGTCGGACATCAGCTGCAATACCTGAATATCCACTCTGGAACCTCTGTCCACTGCCGTATAACCGGACACTGCGGTTCTCACCAGTGCATCAGAATTATCAAAGAAGATCATCTTCCAGGGCAATACTCCCTGATAATCATCCGGCAGCACTCTGACTACCTTATAGGTATATCCGGTGCGCAGCTCGTAATGGCCACTGTCATTCTTCGCCACTTCCTTCCATTCCTGCCCGGATCTGACATACAGATTCAGTCCGGAAAGCTCCTCCGTGGAGGAAAGTGTCTGCCCGATCACATCGGAACCGGAAAAGCGACCGTCGGAGTTCTTATCAATATACAGCTTGCAATCATACGTCGTGCTCACCTGGGAGGCAGCCGCATCATTGGACAGAGCAAAAATATACTGCAGATAGAACTTACCGTCCGTCATCTTCAGGAACGCATCGTTGATACCGTCCCCGTTGTAATGCAGCTCTGTAGGAATATAATCTTCCCCAAGATTTTTCACCCATTCGATCTGCAGTTTGGACAGATTCAGATGGTTGCCAAAGCTTCTCTGTCTCTCTTCTCTGGCCGCCTTCTGCTCCGTTGTCTCCCGGGCTGCAGTCGTCAGCTGGCTCTCCGCAAAGACATTCTCCTGCCAGTATTTGTAATTGCCGCTTTCATCCGTGGACAAGGCAAACTGTATCAACTGGTAAAAATAGGAACTTTTGTCCACTGTTGCCGTATTGGCACTCACCTTACCGTCAATTCCCGTCAGAAGTGCATCCGCAAATACTACCGGATACCCGGCGGAAATATACTGCTCGAACTCCTTTTCTCTGGTGGAGTTCATATCGTTTCCGGGTCCCCGATACTGATTGGAAGTGTGACTTAAAGAATCATCCTTCAGACGGTTCTTGTTATCATCCGATTCATCCTTATAATCATACAGATCCCCGATATGCGTATAGATCAGCCCATTCATGGACCTGTCATTGTAAACGGTCTGATTGTTTTTCACATTCATGGTTCCGGTGCGGGCACCCACATAGATCATATCATATCGATCGTTGAGATCCTCTATCTTGCCAATGAACTCTGCGGAAGCCATCTGGGTAATGGAAATACTTCCACCGTAACTGCTCTGCCCCAGAAATCCTTTCACGGAATCTGCAGATAAAGCTCCGGTTCCGAAATCATAACAGGGCTCCAGATCCAATACCGCAAGGCTGTCCTTTACCTGGCTTCTGTGCAGATACCAGTTCATAATATATCTGGTGATGGAAGCTTTGCTGATCTCTTCATTCAAAGTGACCGCCGTGGCATTTTCCTGTGTGATCAGAAAATTCTCGTAGCGGATCTCTTTCAGGACATCCGTGTAGATCCATGCTCTTGTCGTATCTGACTTCAGATCCGTCAGATAATCCTCTGCCGCATAAGCTTTGGAACTGTCGTTGTTCAGGTATACATTTTCGTTCAGGTATTCCTTCAAGGTATCCAACGTCAGGGTATCCGCATTTGCCGCCTGCATTGCAGACGCATAGGATCTGATATTTCCCTCTGCCGCGCTTTTCAGCGTATCGACACTTACATTTTCCCAATAGGAATCTCCCTGACTTGCGATTGCGTTTGCCACATTGTCATCCGACACCTGCAGCAGAGTCAATGCCAGTTTCGTCAACACTTCATTGCTCTGGGTGCTGTTCTTGGCATAAAAATTATAATCCATGATCACCGGCACTCTGGCTGCAGCGGTTCTGATCCCGCTGTCGTCCACGCCAAATGCCAGCTTTGCGATCACGGTTGCCGCAGAGACCATATTGGACGGCTCTGCCCCGTAATTTCCCTGACCGGAAAAATAGAACAGATCCACATCTGCCAGATCAATTCCACAATAAGAATCCTCCGCTGTAATGGAAGCATCTGCCAGATCAGCCAGTTCCTGCAGGGTAAGTGTTGTCACTTCGATCTTCAGTGTATCGATATCGTCTCCGGTGGCTGTACCACTCTCATAACGACTGGTACCGGACAGATTCAGGACATTTTTCTTGAACCATTCTTTGTTGTAGAAACCGCCGTTATAGGCAATAGTCTCCGTAGCATCCTCTCTGTCATCCCCTACAAAATCATAGCTGTTGGCGGTGTCAAAGCCCGCTTCCCCCTTGTAAGTAACCTGAAGGGAACCCGGTGTCACCATAGTGTAGCTGCCGGCCTCATCCTTACGATAGGTATCGATCAGACGGTAATCACCGTTTTTGTCACTTACTGTCATTGCAGATACATAATAGTCGCCGTTATCATTTGCTGTGAAATCCACAAGATAGGCACTGGCTATGGTCTCAAATGTATATGCCTTCGAAACATCATCCCATTTTGCCAAAAGCTGTGCGCTATCCGGCTGTGCATGATCCAGGATGTAGAGATTCTGGGTAATATCTCCGGCAGAATAGGCTGCTATCGCATCTCCTCCGGATGTCGTGCGTGCCTGCACAACAGTACCTGCATCATTTCCGGATACCCCCCTGGACGTAGTCTTTAATCCATCTGGCAGTGCCGCATCGGTACCGTATACAATCTGTCCGAGATAGGTATAAACGGCAGTCTCACCCGTACCTATCTTCTGATAGATTGTCCTGTCCACATAATCTTTTGCCTGAAAACTCGTTTTATCAATAGCGGCCAGATCCGTCTCCGAAATTGCATATAAGCCCTGCGCATATCCCCTGGCGCTGTCTGAACCATTGATAATCGTAGTCTCCAGTCCGTTGCTTCCTCCGGTAGATCTATGGGAAAATACCGGAGTCACGCTTTTGGCATCCCGGTTACTGTCTCCAGCGGCCTCCAATGCACTGTATCGGTTATAACGTTCTCCTGCTGCTACCGTCTCCCCATTGGCAATCTCACGATAGATCGCATCGATCTGTTGGTAATTGTATCTGCCGGATCCGTCCTGTCGGAATACAAAGCGTCCTCTTACGTCCTCGGTTCTGGAAGCTCCGGTGCTTTCGCTGTAGGCAGAAAAAGTAACCGGACCTGTCGTCGGAAACTTTGCAGCATCCAGACTGTCCATAGCTGTCTGACGCTCTGTGGCGGACGGCATCTCGGAAAGCTTTCTGCCCTCAGATACCGGCTCCTCGCCGCCTGCCAGATAGCCGATCGTGGCATTTTCCTTCGAC
The DNA here is from genome assembly GCF_046969025.1 of Waltera sp. NCBI lineage: Bacteria > Bacillati > Bacillota > Clostridia > Lachnospirales > Lachnospiraceae > Waltera > Waltera sp. The sequence goes on from NZ_JBKVQF010000002.1 coordinate 131,266, forward strand.
GGAACGATCTCCAGAATATGGAAAGTACCGTCAGAAGAAGCTACCGTATCCTGTACCAGTTTTTCAATACCCGGAAGGGTTCTTTCCTGCGCACTGACCTCCATAGAGCCATAGCTCTGACCGACTCCGACGGCCAAAGCTATGGTGAGGATTCCTGCTATATACTTTTTTGAATTGCGTTTCCAATTCATGGTCATTTATTATCCTTCCATTCCCACCACTCCGGATTCTTCTCTACTTCCAGTAAAAGATTTCTCTTATGATCCGGATATCGTTCATCATAAATGGTCATAATTAAATAATCATTTTCTTCATGTGCGCCAATATCAAACTGTACCTGCGAAAAAGAAAGATGCATATTATCAATTTCTGCAAATTTCGTGTTGGAATCCAACGGAAGTTCTCCCTGGAAATATCCTGCCAGTTTTGCTGCTCTATGTCCTTTCTCTCTTCCAGACTCAAAACCATACGCATGCAGATCATAACGATTCGTCCAGGTAGGTCTCAGCACCGTAATCACATGCTGATCATTGGCAAATAAGATATCCACTACCGGCACCAGTATTACCGTTTCGGCCACTAATGTGGAATCATCCAGGCTCCATGCCTGAAGCTTCAGACGATATTCGGTATCCCAGGAAATATAGCTAAGTGCTCTTATCTCTGTAGATTCTCCCGTATTTTCTGTTGTCAGATAGCCTTCCTGATGAACATTATCATATGCTCCGTCATAGACTTCAAAACCGACCTGATATGATTTTTGTATTCCGTTCCATACCTTGAAATCATTATTCAGCTCACTGGGAATATCTGCAAATCTCCAATTTACTTCCCCTTTATAATTTCGAATCTCGCAATTAATTTTTCCATTACGGTTTAATACAAACTGACTGGAGTAAATATACGGTTCCTTCGCGTTTACAACCGTCTTCAGGGGAGGGATTGTAATATCGATTTCCCTGGTAATCTTAATATCTACTGATAAAGCTATCACCGCACGTACACGTACTACCGTATCCGTCATATTTCCACATTCCAGTTCTGCCTGGAACTGTCGACCATCAGAATCTGTCAAACCGGTTATTTTGTAATTATTGGCATAATCATCTACCACACTCCACTCAATCTGTGGATAACCATTTCTGTAATCCGCCCAGGACGGCAGACATTCAATCAATGCCTTATAACCGATCTTTTCCGTACTTCCTTCGGTAAAATCATATGTGGTCAGATTCCTGGCAATCAGTGTTGCATCATATTTTCCGTCAATGTTGGTATAGGGTAATACCGATACCTTTGTGGATGCAGACATTCCGGGATCCGCCACGGAAGTACAGGTTACCTGTAGCACAAGTGTTCCGGTCGGCTCATATCTGTCAGCCGTCAAAAGACCGCTCCCATTTATCGTGGTTCCTGCCTTAAGTCCAGTTGCGTCCACTCTTGCCACGCTCCAGGTCACCCCGGCATTTTTAGCCTCTTCTGTTCCTTCCATAGTATAAGAGTACTGCAGGCTGTCCCCCTGAATCACCGAAGCATCTTTTGGTTCTATATCCAGAGAATCCACCATATGCTTTTGTACCGTTACGGTAGCCGTTGCCGCTATAGTAGGATCCGCTACGGCGGTACAGGTTACTGTCAGAATATTCTCTGCTATGGTCTCATCCGCTGCCACACTCAGTTTACCGTTACCGCTGATGGTGCTCTTACATGCGCTGCCATCCTGATAACTTACGGCCCAGGTCACGCCCTGAGCAATGGCTTCCTCGTCTCCGGTGATCTCGTAATCGAAGACGAAAGTCTGTCCCTGTTTCAGATCTGCGTGCTCGGGAATGATGCGGATGCCGCTGATCCAGGAATAGATGCTGGACGGCTCGGAGCTCAGATCATTTCTCAGCTTGATGGTCTCGGAAATATCATAGGACTTGTCCTGATAGGTAAAGGTCATGTTCAGAACGACTTTTCGCTTATCCAGTTCACTGAGATCCACGCTGAAACTGCTGACATGCTCTGCCATCAGTGCAGGCTTAGCCGCGTCAAAATCTCCTACCACAAGTTTGCCCTCGGCATCCTTGCTATTTATCACCTCATAAAGATACACCTGATTGGCATCGGCGTAATCCGCTCCGGCCCCCCCCTGCCAGCGGATCATATAGCTGTTGTCATTATTGATCAGACGCAGTTCGCTGACGCTGGCATTGGTTACCTCCAAGCCGTTGACATCCTTCGCCACATTGCCGTCCATATCCACAGCCTTCTGATCCGTCAGATTGGAAAAGCTGATACCCTTCTCCACATCTATGATCAGATCGATCATCTGGTTGGCGGTCAGCTGGGCTTCTTCCTGCAGGGTCAGTTCCTTGTTCCCCCGCATATAGGAATTGTTGCCGGCGATCACGAATGCGCCCACCGCGCCAGCTACTATGGTCATGATAGCAAGAGATACGATGATCTCTACCAGAGTAAATCCTTTCTTACCTATACCCATGGTCAACCTCCTTACTTCGTCAGGATCTTGCCGGTCTTGCCGACCGTTGTGATTTCTATGGTTCTCGTTCCGTTGCTTACGACGATTTTCTGACAGTACTCCTTCAATACACTGCCTGCGATACAGGTATTCTTCTCAAAGGCCCCGGATGCACGGTTAAACACCAGATGCAGCCCATTTGAAGATGAAACATAAGGTAACAGGCTGTCGGATCCCTTCAGTTCCGTCAGGGAATATCCCGTGGAATATCCCGTGGAATCTCCCTCAAAATATACCTTTATATCAATAGGTTCTTTTCCCAGTACCCTGTTGGATACCTCCACATCTCCCTGCCGGATCTGTGCCGTATATTCCTTGGTCGTATCATTATAGCTGATAACGCACTCCACCTGATTCTGTTCTTTTCCCAGTGTCAGTACTCTGGTCCGCTCCAGTGTTGTCACAATTTCGTCCGCACATTTCCGGACTTTCCTGCCGGTCAGGGATGTAATGGATGTGGCCATCACACCCACCAGCACCGCCATGATCGCAATGACAATGATCAGCTCCACCAGGGAAAAACCACTGTTGTTATTCTTTCTGCCAGTTTTCATAAACTATCAAATCTCCCAGATTTATATCACTGTTCTTATAGGACTTACCGTTACTGCTCAGGTAACCGTCTCCGCCATTTAAAAAATCTACCACATGATATTCCTGTGTCTTACCGGCAGCATCTACGATCGTTCTGGAATAGGTCAGGGCATGAAGCACCGCATCCCGGTCAGGTTCCACATTGACATTCTGATCCAGTGTGATCGTTCCGCCGGACAGGATCGTTCCGTGGAATTCCTTTGTCACTTTGACATCTCCGGTAGCAATGATCAGTCCACTGAACTCGCCGAATCCGGCTTCCGGATAGGTATAATCACCCTTTACAATAACTGCCTTATATCCCTGCTCCGCAAGGCTTCCTGTGGTATTGCCGAAATATTTTGACTCCACCTTATTTCCGGTACTGCCGTTTAATACAGCATGGAAGGTCGTTATCTCCCCTTCATTTACCAGATTAGTATAAGCATTGGCTGCATCCGTCTTCTCCGAAGGAAGCAGCTGCTCATAGACATCGATCATCTTCTTGGACAATGCCTGGAATTTCAACTGATCCGATGCCAGCAATGCCTGATATCCTGCATTGGCACCATCACTGGTCAGTGTGGCATCCAACAGCTTCTCCTGACTTCCCGCAGCCGCACTGCTGTCATACATGGCCACATTGCCTGCCAGATGCATGATGTACGCTCCGTTCTGCTGTCCACGCACCTGAATGGCTTTGGTATACAGACCGGTATAGGCTTCCATGGTCTGCTGGTTGGCACCGTAATAATCCTGAAAATACCGGTTGGCATTGGCTCTCGCGGTATCAGAGGTGCTGTCAAAGCTTACATAATAATACACCAGCGTGATCTTGCTGTTGATCCGCTTGAAAATCTTCTGGATATTGTTCTGGGTCAGTCCGTACTCGGCCAGCGTATAACCATTCAGGGTAGCGGACGGAATATTCAATGCCACTTCCGTTACATCCGCCTGGTCCCTGATCTTGTCCTTATACTGCTCCAACGTGATCGGGTTGCTGGCACCGTTTAACACGGTCTTGCCGGAAGCATCCACGCCGATACACTGCGCCGGAACGAGGTAAGCCAGCTGGTCACTCTTCACAGCGATAGACTGTCCCATCATCACATCCTGTACTCCGGTGTTGCTCACACCATCCTCACTGGTAATTCCATCCTTGGCTTTCGTCAGAGAAATGTAAGAATTTCCCGCCAGCGTAAGATTCTTCAATTCATTCAGATAGATCTCCGTATCCGTGCCGTTGACCAGAATGGCGCTGCTGTCCACGCCCTTTCCATTACCGAAGCCGATATACTGTCCGGCATATTCTCCGTCGATCTGTGCTCCGGCGGTAAATACATTCCGTTCCCCGGTCATCCTGAGGTCTCCGGCCACATATACGTTGTTTCCCTGGAAGCTCAACGTTCCGTTGCTTCCCGTATTGCCCGGAATCCCTCCGTTCATGGCAATGGAACCGGCCCATACTTCACCGTACTGATCTGTGGTAAGTGTGGCTCCTTCTCCCAGATATAAGTCGGAAGCCATCACCATACGCTTGTCTTCGTTTTCATTGCCGGTGGTCTCTTTCCATTCCACCGTCACACCGTTGCCCTTGCCGGACTCTTCGCTGCCCACGATAAAACGTTCCGCATAAAAGCTGCCGCCAATGACATTTTTACTGATCAGCGTGGAATCAGAAGGAAGTGCCTGAATATTCTCCTGTGCCACCATGGAGATTCCCGTAATAGAAGGCAGCGTCACTGCCTGTGCAAAATCCATATCCGGCATCTTCACCCGGATATCGGTCTGGATCACGGACACATAGCCATCGGTATCCGTATAAGTCACTTTCAGACCGCAGAAGGAAAGTCCGTCGGTGTACAACTGAAAACGTCCGGTAGGAATATCCGTGGTCTCCACTCTCTCCTTGTTGCCCGTCACCGGATCCGTTGTCATTACATATACCTTCAGACTGCCGCTGCTGTCCAGAGCCATCCGGTACACTACTTCCCCGGAGTCATTCAATGTCTCTAGCACCGTCCCCCTCTTTATCTCCGAAGACAGGCTGTTGAACAGCTTGGTCAGATCATAGTTGTTGATATTCATACTTCCTGTCACTGCATAATAATCCTGCATATCCTTCAGGAAATAATATCTCAGTTTGTTCTGCTTCTCCTCTGCGGAGGTTGCCTCATAATTTTTCAGGACCAGTTCATAGGCACTTCCGACAGAAGCGGACACCCGCTCTCCCATAGCCGTCCGGATCTCATCCAGCACAGTCTCTGCGGAGTAAAAGTTGTCCTTCGCCTTGAGATTGTTCACCTTCATCTGATAGTTCAGCAGTGACATATACATCAAAACACTGGCTAAAATGCCAATAAAGGCCATGGCAATGATCACAACGACCATTGCTGAGCCCTTATTGTCCGTTCGTCTGTGGAATTGTCTTACCCTTGAAAATATTTTGGGATTTCTTCCGCATATCTTCATTTTTCTCGTCTTCCTTCCGGTATCTTCTCTGTCCTGTGCCTGACGGATCACTCGATCACGGTTCCCGTCATGGTAAGCACAGGGGACTGTACACCGATCGTATCCCTGCTGTACACCTGTACCCGCATGTCATAGATACGGTTGCGTCGCTCCGTCGGTGTCAGACCGCCGTCCGCACCCATAATATCCTTCGCCACATCTCCGGTAGCATTTCCTGCCGTACCGGACACGCTGAGATCATTGAAAATGTATTCCGTATTGCTGCGGTCTATCAGATTCGTCCGCAGTCTGCAGGCGGAATCAATGCTGGCTCCGGCAGAGGACATCCAGCCCGGCCAGGTCTCCCGCAGTTCAAATGCCGCTTTGTAATTGTTGTCCCAGGAGGAATACGGGTTAAAGCCGGTACTCTCATCCGCAAAACTGTCTATTCTCTCCGCTGACGGAGTCTGCTCCACCAGGAACAGATTCGTCTGTACATTCTTCGGGTTGTTCACGATCACTTTATCGACTGCAGAAGTCACTATGCTCTGGGTAGCCTCCACTCTGGGCTGCAAGCACACAATAATATTGGCCAGCTGGGAAATGATCTCCTCACTGTCCACCGGGTTCCCGCTCTCCTTCTCCTTCTTAAGCTCCGCTGCTTTGGCTCTTACCGCCTCTTCATTGGAAAAGATCACATAATCCGAGCCGTTCTGGGGATAATCTCCGCTGATGCCCGTAAGGATAGCGGAATTACAATGATAGACTGTGGAGGCCGTCACCAGATACACATCTGTCTCTACACTCTCTCCGTCTCCCAGATCCAGTAAAATGCGGCTGCTGTCTATGGAGATTTCGATGGTCTTGGTAGTATTCCTGGCAATCTCCATAACGTCTCTGCCGCCGGAATACGCTTCAAAATAACCGTAAGCCTCCTGTGCGGCATCTTCCGATTCGGAATATACCGCATTCAGATTGCCTGCCAGGTTCTGGATATTTACAATATCCTTCTCATTCAGTGCCGTGTAACCGTTAGGATCCAGTGTTACTACCACATCATAGATGCCGGAAGTCGTCTTCTCATCCCGGAAGGTATATTGCCAGATACCATCTTCTGCTGCGCCGTCTCCGTCCACATCCAGAGAAGCATCCTTCTGCACGCTGTTAGTAAAGCCGGTAGGGGTTGCCGCCTCATAGGTGTCTGCCATCTCCTCCAGTGTATGTGCCTCGAACTGCTCCATGACATCCTCTGCGATGGCCGTGGCATGCATGGTGTTGCGGGACTTGGCATTGGTTCTGGCAGAAGTCACAAAGCTGTGCAAAAGCGGCACAACGATGATCGCCAGGATCACGATGGCAATCAGCAGTTCAATCAGAGAAAAGCCTTCGTTATTCAGTTGTCTTCTCTCCGTGTACTCCTTCATGTGAGGCATCCTCCCTGCTCTGACTAATACCGTTTTCTCCGCACTCCGTGCTCCCGAAACCGGACAACCATTCGCACTCCGGACTATCGTCCTTCCTGCTCATGGTTGTTTGATTTGCTAATCATAGCAGTATCCTGCCTGCAAGCAGTCGTATACTGCTATGATTGCAAATCTATTATTCCACGTTTCCGAAAATAGTGTCTACGCCCATCTGCATATCCGGGATGTAAGGTGAACTGTATACCTTATCGGTTCCCAGCAGATAATAGGTGTTCATGGTCATGTTGCCGGTGAGCATTCCGTCGGTCTCGTTGTAGCTGATGCTGACGCCCTGGATGCTCTCGCGTTCCTGCTGATTGTAAATGTATCTTACCAGTCCCTTGAAATCGTCATAGGTGCAGGAAATGCTGATGCTCAGGGGTACCTCATACATATGGGTATCTGCATAAGCAGTACCGTCCGTAGATACCGGACTTGTAGATGCCGTTGTAGTTGTTGCCGCAGCATCTGTTGTTGTCGTATCCGTGGCAGCTGTTGCATCCGCAGTCGTCGTTGCCGCATCCGCTGCAGGAGTATACACCACCTCTGCTTCGGAACCGAATGCAATATTTGCCACCTCGGTACGAGTATAATCTTCCAATGTCTTTACCATCATAATGCTGTCTTCCGGTAAGATATCTGCCGGGAAGCGGTTCTCAAAATTCGTGATATAGGACTGCATCTTCCCGGTTGCTTCAATGTAGTCCGCCTTACGCTGATCTAATATCTCCAGCGTTGCCACCTGGGATGATAACGTTACATTCTGTGCCTCAAGGGCATCTGATTTTTCATTAAAACTGGAATATACCAGAAAATAAGTACACACAGCAATAAGAACACCGATCACTGCGATCAAAAGCTGAATTTCACTCTTTTTAACCTTCATCTTCCGCTGCCTCCTACTGTGCTGTCTGGGTGTCGGCCTGTGCCTCACCGCTCTCTTCGGTCTCATCCGTCAGCTCCTTATAGCTTCCGGTAATGGAAAAAGTCACTATGGACGTGCCGGTCTCATCCTTGCTGTCCGTAATATTGCTGATCTCTACATCATCAATGCTCTGCATGTTGCGGATATTCAGAATCGTACGGGCTGCCGCTGCTTTCCCTTCCACCGTCACTGACATGCTGATGCCGGTCTGGTCGGAGCTGAAGCTGTTGGTATAGAAGCTGTCCGGCAGGATCTGTTCCAGTTCATTGATGAACTCCACCAGATTCTCATTGGGAGTCTGGGTATAAGCATACAAATATGTGTATTTATCATACTGGGCTTCTGCCGCCAGATAATCGTTGTATACTGCCTGTGCCGGCTGCAACTCCTGTACCCGGTTCTGCAGATACACATTCTGCGCCACATTTCCCAGATATCTGGTCACAGAGGTGGCTGCCATGGCGATGGACAGGATCACGCCCAACACCAGTACCGCCACACTGACGAAGGTATAATTCGTGCCGCTGACCACGGTCAGTCCCTTGGATTTCTGGGTGCTCTTGTCAATCAGTCCCACAGGGGCGAGCACCGCACCCAGACAGGAAATATAGGCTGCGGGTCTGGTGGAACGGATGGCCTTGCTCATGCCGATCTTGTCATCCATCTCGGACAGGGTATGTACCTTGCGCTCCAGACAGTTGGTGAACAGCTTGCTCATGCCGCTGAAGCTGCCGCCCAGACCGGTAACATAGGACTTTTCAATGGGATTTTCACTGTTCCTGGAATCATAGAAGTCAATGACACGGCTCACACCCACGATCAGAGGCTCCAGGGAAGCGGTGATCTTCTGTCTCGCTTCCGTGACTTCCACATTACCGGCATCCTCGTCTTCCCAGCGTCCGGCATTTTCTTCCCAGACCTTATCTCCCTGATGCAGTACTCTGTTCAGGCAGGTCTTCTTCTGGAAACGCTCTACCGCACTCATGGGATCGTTCACGGCATAGGCTCCGGAAGCGATCATAGTATCAATAGCATCCTGCACACCGTAAGCCACCGTTCTCTGTAATAACACCTTACCGGCGGAAAGCACGGTCACAATGGTGCTGTTCTCATCGATTTTGATGACCATAGTAACTTTTTCGGACTTCTCATCGCGGAGAATCTGGTATAAGCTGTTGCTGCTGTAGTCGAAACACTCGATCTCCCAGCCGCACATCTGTGCCAACTGATAATAGCTGTTTAAAAGAGCCTTGGGTACGGCCAGAGCCATGACACGAAGCTTGCCATTCTCTGCCAGACCGCCTGCCAGATAATGTCCGATCTCATATTGGGTCAGATCCACCGGGAAATAGTCACTGGCATTGGTCTTCACCAGTGCCTCGATCTTGTTCGCCTTGACATTGGGAATCTGTACCTCACGGCTTGCCACTCTGGTAGAAGAAATGGTAAACAGCACTTTCTTCGTACGGATGCCGTTCGTTCCCAGTGCATTCACCAGATGGTCTGCGTACTCCTGTGTGGGCTGCAACATACCATCTACCACAATGCCTTCCGGTGTCTCCACCGTCAATACCTTGTAGACCTTCGGCTTCTTCACCTTATAGTCCATCTCGCAGATCTTCGTAAAAGAGTTGCCGATCTCAATACTCAATACGCGATTGTTCATTGCCATATTTCTACCCTTCCTCTTCCCGATATTTATTGTATTTCAAAAGCCTTCCGCCATCGCGGAATCTTTGAAGAACTTTCTGAAATCATGTTCGAAATGCGGATATCTTTTATAAGTAAAAATGCAGATACCACTGTAAGAATTCATTTCCCCAGAGGACGGCGATTGCCACCCCTGCAGAAAGATACGGTCCCATGGCGAGGACATGTCCTTCGCCGCTTACTTTCATACGGATCAGATGGATCACGGAACCGATGATACATCCCAGTAAAAATGCGAAAATAATCAATTTCCAGCCGAGCAACAGTCCGCAGACTGCCATCAGCTTCACATCTCCGCCACCGATGGCTCTGCCTCCGGTAACATAATACAATAGAAGCAAAAATACACTGACACACAGGAAGCCGATCAGGAAGTCCAACCACTGTGTATAGTGGAAAGCTCCGTGGATCAGCCCCAGTGCCAGTATAAATAAGTTAAATCCCACAGGGATCTCATATGTTCTGAAATCAATCACACTTAAAGCAAGAAGTGCACTAAACAACAAGCAGTAGACTAGGGAATCCACGCTCATCCCATATTTCCAGAATACGATCAGGTACAGCACTCCGTTCAGTGCCTCGATGACGGGGTACTGAACGGAGATATGTGCCTTGCATTTCCTACATTTGCCTCCCAGTACCAGGTAGCTGAACAGTGGTACGAGGTCGTACCACTTCAGCTGGTAACCGCAGTTCATGCAGTGAGACCTGGTCGTTACAATATTCTCTTTTTTCGGGATACGGTAGATCAACACATTGATGAAGCTACCGATCACGATTCCATAAAGGAATACGACTATGTAGAGAAGGATTGTTGGAAGCATGTCAGGTGCCTTTCAAAATAATAATTATAAGCCAAGTGCCGCTGCAAAATCAGTATTAGTACTGCTAAATGTAGGTACTCCATCAGTTACTGTTACTACTAAATCTGCATTCGTATATTTTGTACTCTTAAATTTAATTCCGGTAATATCTACAGACGCTGCAGCCAAAGCTTTGTCAATATTGCAATTAGCAGTAATAGTTGCACCAGTGCTTGCAAAAGTAACTGTACCTGTTGCTAATCTATCAGCTGTAGCAACAGTATCATCCGTAGCATAAACCTGAATTGCACTAATAACAGCCTGTGCATTGTCAATGTCTGCTGATTCTCTGGATCTCTCAACATACTTGATGTACTGTGGTGCCAATACGCCTACTAATACTGCCATAATAGCAATAACGATGATCAGCTCTACCAGGGAGAAACCTTTGTTTGTTAAGCTCTTCTGTTTCTTGTTCATAATAACATTCTCCTTTTTATGTGTTTTCTAATTTCAGGGTAGTAAGTTTTCCGCCCCATTTATTAATTATCGTTCTGTCCCTACACAGAACGGATAATTCTTTTTTACATAGAATCCAGTGCCTCATACATATTCATCATAGGCATCATGCATGCAGCTATCAGTCCACCAACTACAACCGCCAATACAATAATAATCATAGGTTCCAACGCTGCCATAACCGACTGTACTGCCATTTCCACTTCTTCTTCATAATAATCAGCCAGCTTATCTAGCATTTCCTCTGTATTACCAGATTCTTCACCAATACGAATCATCTGATATACCATTGGAGGAAACATTCCACTTTCTTGCAATGGTCTAGACAGTGGCATACCAATAGTGATTTCTTCTTTTGCATCCTGTAATGCTTCTTTAAAGTAAACATTGCTCATGACACCCGATACAATATCTACTGCTTCAATCAGTGGAACTCCTGCACCCAACAGGGTACTTAAAGTTCTCGCCATCATAGATGACGCAGATTTTGTAATTAACTTACTAAATATAGGAATTTTTAAAGCAATTTTTCCAAAAAAATGCTTTCCTGCATTCGTACCTGCAAACGCTCTAATTCCAAACACTATAGCCGCAACAACTGGTATAATAATAAACCAATAATTAATAATGCCGTGACTCAATGTTACATAGAATTTAGTAATTGCTGGGAGTTCTCCGCCTATTTGAGAAAACATGTCTTCATAAGACGGAATAACCTTTACTAACATTACAATCGTAACAATAATCGCAACAATGCATACTGCAATAGGATAAATCATTGCTTTTTTTACCATTGCCTGTGTCTTATGGGACTTTTCCAGCTGTACTGCAATTCTTTCTAATGCAATCTCCAGACTACCGGATGCTTCACCGGCAGCCACCATATTCACCATGATCCCCGGGAATACCTTCGGGTGCTCTGCCAGGGAGTCTGCCAGGGTCTCACCCTTTTCCACGCTGATGCGGACTTCCTTCAGTGCATCCTGCAATCTCTTGTTCTCTGTCTGCTCGCAGAGCATTTTCAGGGATTCGAGGATGCTGACGCCCGCTTTGGTCATGCTGACGAACTGGCGGCACATGACGCTTAGATCCCTGGCCTTGGGCCATCCGCCGATCTGGATGTCGATGTCTTTCGTCAGGAAGCTCTGTTCTCCCAGATCGATAACGGTCAGCTCCTGCCTTCTCAGTTCTGCCATTGCCAGATCTTTGTTATCCGCTTCCAAACTTCCCTTTACTTCTTTTCCAGCCTTTGTGATGGCTCTGTAGCCATAGGTCGCCATGTGCCTTCCCTCCAATGCGTCTCTATCTTTAACTTTCTCCCTAACCATGTAAGACGAGCCCCGGTCCTGAAAAGGTCCAGGTTTTTGAAAAATTTTTATAAATTTTGATAAATTTCTATAAAATATTGCGGTTTTTATAGAATTATACGTCAAATGATACCTTTACCATCTCGGAGAAGGAGATGGTGCCGTCCAGTACGTAGTCCGTGGCACTCATACGCAGGGTATGCATTCCTTCTTTTAATGCTTCTTCTTTTAAGATATCGGCACCCTCCCGCTTGCTGATAATGGTTTTCAGTTTCGGAGTGATCTGCATGATCTCATAGACACCGATACGGCCTTTGAAGCCGGTATTGTCGCATTTGCTGCAGCCGCAGGGCTCGTAGATGGTTACATCTTCCTCTTCCCTCATGCCCATGAACTCTTTTTCATCCTTGGTGGCCTGCTTCGGCTTTTTACAGAAAGGACAGAGTCTGCGTACCAGTCGCTGGGCGATAACGCCGATGACGGAATCTGCGATCAGGTAGGATTCGATGCCCATATCCTCCAGACGGGTGATGGTGCTGGCGGAGGAATTGGTATGCAGGGTACTTACCACCAGGTGTCCGGTGATGGACGCCTGTACGGCGATGCTGGCGGTCTCCTGGTCACGGATCTCACCGATCATGATGATATCCGGGTCCTGACGCAGGATGGAACGCAGTGCCGATGCGAAGGTCAGGTCTGCCTTGGTGTTGACCTGTACCTGGTTGATACCGTCAATATTGGCCTCGACAGGATCCTCGACGGTGATGATGTTCACGTCTTCTTTATTCAGTTCGCTCAGTGCGGTATACAGGGTGGTGGACTTACCACTTCCGGTAGGTCCGGTTACCAGGATGATACCGTGAGGATTTTTCAGAATGTAGTCAAACTGTTTTAATTCGTAGGGTTTGAAGCCTAACTGACTCTTGTCGCGGTTCAGTGCACTCTTCGCTGCAAGACGCATTACGACTTTTTCTCCGTATACGGTAGGCAGGATGGATACACGGATATCGTATTCCACACGGTCTACCACCTGGGTGATACGGCCGTCCTGCGGCTTTCTCTTCTCGGAGATATCCATGCCGCCAATGATCTTGATACGGGCGATGATGGCAGACAATACATTGACACCGTATCTCGCTCTCTCATACAATGCACCGTCGATACGGTAACGGACACGGATGATATTTTCCATGGGTTCGATATGGATATCGGATGCACGCTGACGGACGGCTTTTTCGATCATGTCCTTGACCAGCATTACGATGGGGGAGCTGTTGATGTTCTCCTCCGTGGCGATGTCTTCCACCACATCCAGCTTTTTCTCTTTGGCGTAGGCTGCCAGTGCCTCGGTTACTTCCTCCTGACCGAAATATTTATCGATGGCCAGCATGATGCTGCGGGTGGTGGCTACTACGGGCTCTACCTGGAAGTTGGTGATGATGTTGATGTCATCGATGGCATTGTAATCCAGGGGATCCGCCATGGCGACCATGAGAACGTTGAAGTTATTTTCTTTGTAGGCGAAGGGGAAGATCTTGTTCTTCTTCAGGACGTTGACCGGTACCAGATTCAGTACTTCCTTGTCCACATTGACGCTCTGGAGATCGATCATATCCAGATCCAGCTGGCGGCTCAGTGCCTTCGCCAGATCATCCTCCGATACGATGCCTTCATCTACCAGGAATTCTCCCAGCTTCTTGCCCTGACGATTGGGGTTGTCCAGTGCCTGCTGCAGCTGCTCTGCCGTGATCACCCCACTGTTTACCAATAATTCACCTAAACGGACTTTTTTTCTGCCTGTTTCCATAAACTCTCTCACCCATTGCTTTTGTCGATAATTGGAAATATGTGTGAAATTGTAGTATTTTTTGGCTACAACTCACAAATATTTTGTCTCAATACGGAAATATTATAGCATATTTTAGATTTATGTAAATTGTTTTTAGTACTTTTGTTCCAATTTCTGAGAAAAACATTTTTGTTACTTTCTTTCCTGTTACACAGTACAATTATTTCATTTTATTTTGAAAGTTTCTAAATACGCCAATTCTTCGGCGAATTTTCCCAACACTTATTGACTTCACGTATTATACGTGTTACCTTAAGAAAGGAGAGATAATCCATGCGTTTTCGCGAATTAGAGCGAATCATCCTTGACGATGGCTGGGTTTTGTCTGATATCAGAGGTTCTCATCATCAGTACAAACATCCTTCAAAGTCAGGGAAAGTAACCATTCCCAATCACAGCGGCGATATTCCTTTGCGAGTTGTTAATTCTATTTTTAAACAGGCTGGACTAAAATAATATGGAACAGCCTTTGAAAGGAGTGATCTTATGAATTATATATATCCGGCTATTTTTTACACGGAAGCGAATGGGAAATACTCTGTCATTTTTCCCGATCTTAATGATCTCGCCACCTATGGTGACAGTCTTGCAGATGCCTTTGCCATGGCACAGGAAGCATGTGCACAATATCTGTTTACTTCTCTGAGAGACGGCGATGCTCTTCCCGCCCCTACTGCAATTAATGCAGTGAAATCAGATGATCCCACTGCATTAATAAATCTAATCTGTGTGAATTTGGATAATTATGCCCGTGCTTATGATGACAGGGCTGTTAAGAAGACACTGACTATTCCGGCGTGGTTAAACACTGCCTGTGATAATTGCGGTATCAATTATTCCAAAGTTCTAAAGGACGCTCTCATTGCCAAACTGCAACAAGTGCAAATGTGACCGTATCACAAAGTCACCGCGTATTCACTGTCGTACATTTTCTTCAGATTTTCTACGCTGTTATATTTTTCGCCGATGCAGAATTCCTTGGACCAGGTCATGTAGTAAGCCCAGGGGATTCTACTTTTTTGCAGAAGATCTATGTTCGGGAGGTAACCGATCTCTGCCAGTGCGGTAATCTTGTTCCGGGAGGTTGCGGTCACCAGCTTTTTGTAGGTCTCCGCATAGTCCGTAGGCAGGTATTCCGGGAGGTAGACATCCATGGACACCACATCCACGTAAGAATCCCCGGGATAGGCTTCCGGTACGTCGCTATTCCATACCCATAGGAGGTTATGCAGGTCTTTCTCACCTGTGTAGTAATCGAACATCAGGTGATACAGGTTTCTCGCCACTTCCGGGCCCTGCGCTCCCCACCAGAACCAGGTACCGTAGGATTCATGGAACGGGCGCCAGAGAATGGGAATCCGCTCTTCCTGAAAGCGCCGCAGGATCTCCGCAATCACATCCATGTCATGATAGAATGCCGCTCTCTCCGGGGTTCCCTCTTTCAATACTTCCCTTGCATCAAAATCCGTGTGTTCGGTATAGAAACTCTTGTCTTTGCCTTCCAGAGGCGAGAACCAGTGAAAGGTAAAGGTGAGAATACCACCATTTCCGGCTTCCCGCTGTTTTCTGGCCCATTGCAATGCCGTCTCCACGGTCCCCTTATTTTCTTCCACTTCCTGGATGCATTCCGGGGAAGCATCTTCATAATTGATATTCGGAGAATACGCCAGCAGTTCAAAGCCCCGCAGCTTCGGTTCCTTTCCGGTGACCTGCCTGATGTAATCTATCTCCTCGCAGGGAATGGTCTGGGTATGCTGCCCGGTGATGATCTGCTTTCCCGCTACAGTATGAAGATAATTCCATAATTCTACTGTTTCTTTTGTTGCCTTCGGATCTGCTGTTGTCATCTTTTCTTCCTTTTCCATTTTCATCTTCATACCCCGCCCGCAAAAGCAAGAGGGTACAGAGACTTTTATTTTGTCTCTGTACCCTCAGTTTATGACATTCTGTCGCTTATCGCAAGTATTATTCCGGCTTTACCTCATGGTAATCGGCATTTGCTGTAGAACCAGTCTCTTCAGACTTTGTTTCCTTCGCAAATCCCTTAGCCAGCATCTCATTGATGTCCAGTCCGGTAGACTCCTTGATACCATCGGTAACCTGGGTCACGGTGGTCATGATATCGCCTGCCAGCTTGCTGGAATCGCCACCGAACATCTTGATGGATTCTACATTGGTGTAGCCCTTGGCCACTGCCTCTGCGATCTTGGGCAGTTGCTCGAAGTATACCTTCAGAGTATCCAGCTCCATCTGCTGTCTTGCAGCGTCGCCGTACTGCTTCATAGCTTCTGCCTTTTTCAGGATACCGGCTGCCTCTGCCTCTGCCTTCGCCTGGATAGCTTCTGCTTCCGCTTTACCTTTGGCTGCTACGGCTGCTGCCTCTGCCAGGCCTGCTGCCTTGACTGCCTCTGCCGCCTGCTCCTTGGCAAATCTTTCTGCCTCGGATTTTGCCTTTTCTGCCTCTGCCTGTCTCTGGATCTCGAAGAGTTCGGCCTCCGCTCTCTTCTGTCTCTCATACTGCTCGGCATCTGCCTTCTGCTGTGCTGCGTATTTGTTTGCTTCTGCGGTCTTCTTGACCTCAGCTTCCAGAGCTTTCTCCTTGATGGATACTTCTCTCTCCTTTAATTCCAGTTCCTTCTCCTGACGGGCCAGGTTCGCATTTGCTGTGGTGATCTCCACGGTCTTACGCTGTTCCTCTTCCTGGATCTTATATGCTGCGTCAGCTTCTGCCTTCTTGATATCGGACTCTTTCTTCAGTTCTGCTTTCTTGATGGCCAGTTCGGTCTGCTTCTGGGCAATCTCGGTCTCTGCGATGACCTGTGCATCATTGGCATCCTTCTGTGCCTGTGCTCTGGCGATGGCCACATCTCTGTCTGCCTGTGCCTTTGCTACGGAAGCGTCCTTCTGGATCTGGGACATATTATCCTGTCCCAAAGCAGTGATCAGGTTGTTCTCATCTTCGATCTTCTGAATGTTACAGGACTCGATCCAGATACCTAAAGCGTTCATATCCTTCTGCGCCTTTGCCTGTACCTCATCACCGAAAGTCTTACGGTCATTACACAGTTCCTTCAGGCACTGGGTACCGATGATCTCACGCATGTTACCCTGTAAGGAATCGGTCAGTGCATCGCGGATCTGATCTTCGTTCATGTTCAGGAAGTTCTTCATGGCTGCGTTAGCCATCTCGGTGGTGATTCTCTTGTTCGCATCCGCACCTGCCACGACTTCACCCTTCGCATTTACGGTGACATCTCTCTGGGTCAGGACTCTGACCTTAGCCACAGCGTCGATATCCACACCGATGAAATCCTTGGTGGGGATATAACCGTTGGTCTTGATGTCGATACTGATCTGCTTCAGGATCAGCTCATCCTTCTTCTCCAGAAAAGGAATCTTGATGCCTGCACGACCGATCAGAACCTTAGGTTCTCTCTTGATACCGGAAATGATGTAGGCTTTGTTCGGTGACGCCTTCACATAACCGGATGCCAGGATGGCCAGGATAGCAATGGCCAATACAATAATTGCGATAATACCAATGTTAATTTCCATATGTACTCCCTCATTCTTTCTGCTTTTGTAATATATGAAAAGCTGCTTGTATGGTATGTATTTTACCATACAGGCAGCCTTTTATATAGATAAATTTTCATTCTTTTATGAAAAATAACTGTGCAAAAAGTGCACGATACATCATCTTATTTCTCTGAAAAATCTATAAATGGTAAATTATAGGCATTATACGGCGATGCTGCCGTAATCTGCGAAATAATAGGTCTTAAATACCCTAGCAGCAAGGAAGGAGCATTTTGATTCAGCAATTTTTCTACCATTTCCAAATTCAGACTATCCGGCCATCTGAATTCCGCCATTTCTGTTGCACACACATAGAACGGATCTGATGAATCCTTTTTTCCAATTTCCAGGGTCAGACTGACTCTTGCATTGTTATCAGTTGAACTTCTGTCAATCTGAATTCCCATGTTCACTGCAATCTTTACTTCTTTATCCCAGCTGTTTTCAAAATCTTCGTTGATACAAAATTCCATTTTTGTCAATGATGGATTACTAAACTGAAATGCACTTTCCATATTTCCTCCTATGCAGCCACCAAGCTCATTCCATCACTTGTTGTTTTTTCATATATCGGTGTTTTCTGCGTATCCACTACCATCTGCACCTGATTTTCATTACTGCTGTTTGAATAGAAAAATTCTTCTTTTTGAATATTGATCGTCCATGTAACCTCTATGTTATCCAGACTGCATTGTGGCTTTTCTTCTAAAAAGTTTAAATCCAGATCCTTAATTTCCGCATCATACCCATTATCTCTTTCCGTGATTGTAATATTATTATCAATCCGTTCCAGAACGCTCCTGTTGTATAATAATTCCTCTTCCGTCGGGTGATAAAGCATATACGCAAATCGAATGGCATCGTTGCCATGTAGTACAATGTCTCCAACTCTTTCACCATTCATATATTTTCCCTCCTATTCATATATACTGTCTATGTATTCCATAAATTCATCTTTTTTCTGCATACAATCCAAAAACATTGAAACCGTAATGCCATCCTGGCCCGGTGTATTATAAACCATTTTACGAAAGCCAAGTTTTTCATACCATGTAACCAGATCTTCTCTGGCATCTATCGTAATTACCCGAATTGGCCAGTTAGCTGCCAACATCTTCACACTTTTTATTATTGTCTGAATTGCAGCCGTACCAATCCTATTATGTTGATATTTTTCATCTATTGCTATATAGCGAATATGAACAGCCGATACTTTCCGGTCCTTAATTTCCGGATCATAGTCTGCTATCTCCGGCGGAAAATCATCTAATTCTATCTCTCGGAACATTATCATATAATATCCAAGAACAATCCCCCTGCCACTTATACTATAACCATATGCATGCTGTACTATGGTAGGATAATATGAATTTTTCACATATTCATCTATGGATGGAATACCACATGTAAAAGAAGTATCTTCCACTTCTCTCGTGACCTTCCGATATTGTAAGTTTCCCATTTTCGCCCCTTTTAATCGTGTCAATACACAATCTGACTTTCACTAGCAAAAAATGCCCCAGGAATTTGTTCTACTCATCTTCTGAGAAACTTACATCCTAGAGCATTATTCGACATGACTTTTCTATATCTGTTATATTACATTTCTTTTTTATTACTGTCAACAAAATTTAACCCAGATTTTTCAGATATTCCATGAAGTTCTGCTTGTTCTCCAGTGCCGTGGTGGTGGGTCTTCCGAGATCTTCCCTTGCTCCGATACCACATTTTACTTCGATAAAGGTCAGGGTCTCTCTCTCTTTTGCAGCGGTCAGTTCCCGGTCCAGTTCCTCATAGGTGGTAACGGATACTGCATGGGGATAGCCGCAGGCCTTTGCAATGGAGACAAGATCAATATCGGCTGCCACGGTAGGCATACCGCCCACGGTCTCATGGGCACCATTATTGATGACGATGTGTACCATATTTTCAGGTGCCGTACTGCCCAGTACCGCCATGGAACCCATGTGCATCAGCACTGCGCCGTCACCGTCCACGCACCATACCTTCGTACCGGGCTTCTGTACTGCCACACCCAGAGCGATACTGCTGCTGTGTCCCATGGAGCCGACCGTGAGGAAATCATATTTATGACTCTGTCCGTTATGTTCTCTGATCTCAAACAGTTCTCTGCTGGCCTTGCCTGTGGTGCTGACGATAGGATCCTCGCCGGAGGCCTGTACGATGTGACGGATGATCTCTTCCCGGATCATGGGATTGTCGTTGCGGTACTCCACCTTTTCCTCATAACTGAGGGCACCCTTCCGGATCACGAACGCTACATCCTCACCACGATCCAGCTCCTTGCGGAACTCCTGCATGGCAGCACTTACTTCCTCTTCCGTTGTGTCTTTTCCGATGACAAAATAGCGGATTCCCATATCCTCCAGCAATTTCAGGGTCACTTCTCCCTGATAGATATGCTGTGGTTCGTCGTGGATCCCCGGCTCACCGCGCCAGCCGATGACGAAGATCATGGGGATGGCATAGACTTTATCATTCAGCAGGGATGCCACGGGGTTGATGATATTGCCTTCTCCGCTGTTCTGCATGTATACTACCGGGACTTTGCCGGTAGCCAGATGGTAGCCTGCCGCAAGAGCTGTGCAGTTTCCCTCGTTTGCTGCGATCACGTGATGCTTTGGGTCAATGCCATAGGTGTGCATCAGGTAATTGCAGAGGGCTTTCAGCTGGGAATCCGGCACCCCGGTATAAAAGTCCGCATTTAAAATTTTCGCAAAGTTTTCTGCTTTCATGTAAGTATTCCTTTCCTACATTTCATCCTATAACTTCCTTACGGGTTGCTCCGCGCCATGCGCTCCTGCAATCCTGCCCGCTATTCGCATATCGCGAAGCTCATGCTCCGCTTTTATGCTCATAGCGGTGCGGAGCATAAATCCATAAAGCCACACTCGTGCAAGCACATCGCGTCTCTTATGGATTATGCCCCTGTCAGTTAAATTTCGTCTATTAAAGTTATAATATCTTTGATCGGCATCAGTCTGCTGTCCACTTCCTGTGCCCTGTGATACCGCAGGATGTCCTCGGCGGTCTGCTGCATGGCGGGGAAGGCACTTCTGGTCAGCTGGTTCGCATAGATCACGATATTGACACCATGGGCCGCCAGTTCACTCTCTGTAATGCTGTTAAAGGAAGACGGCACCACGACGATGGGAGTCTTCGGATCCTCCGCCCGGAATTTATCACAGAATTCCAGAATCTCATCCGGGGATTTCTTACGGCTGTGGATCATGATGCCATCCGCTCCCGCTGCTACGAAAGCTCTGGCACGGTTCAGTGCATCTTCCATGCCTCGCTCCAGGATCAGGCTTTCGATTCTGGCAATGATCATGAAATCATCTGTCAGCTGTGCCTTTTTGCCGGCTGCGATCTTGGCACTGAAGTTCTCGATGCTGTCCTGGGTCTGCACCACATCGTTGCCGAAGAGGGAATTTTTCTTAAGTCCGGTCTTGTCCTCAATAATGATGGCGGAAACACCCATTTTTTCCAGTGTTCTCACTGTGTATACGAAATGCTCCGTCAGTCCGCCGGTATCTCCGTCAAAAATAATGGGCTTCGTGGTCACTTCCGTCACGTCATCAATGGTACGGAAACGGGAAGTCATGTCCACCAGCTCGATATCCGGCTTGCCCTTCGCCGTGGAATCGCACAGAGAGCTGATCCACATGGCGTCGAACTGGTCCAGCTCACCATCATGCTCCACGATGGTCTTCTCTGCGATCAGTCCGGTCAGGCCGCTGTGAACCTCCAGTGCTTTGACAATGGGACGGATCTCAATGAGCTGGCGCAGGCGCTTTCTGCGGTATTCCGGCATGGCAAGCTTTTCCTTGATCCTCGTATCAATTCTTTTTACTTCTTCATTATATGTATAAGGGACATCTATGATCTCGCCGCCGTATGTCTTCAGCAGTCCTTCCACGTTGTCACGGATAGCCTTCAAAGCCCCCTCCTGCCAGTTATCCCCATGGATCACGTAGTCAGGGCGCAATTCTTCAATGACCTTATCATACATTACATCATCCTGCACGACCACATTGCTGACTTCCGGGATATCTTTTACCAGCTGCATACGCTCCTCGAAGCTGATGGTGGGAAAACGGTTAAAACGGATCATTGCCGCATCACTTAAGACACCGATGGTCAGCTCGCCGTATTTTCCGGCTTCTCTGATGATATTGCGGTGCCCCTCATGAATGACATCCGTACAGAAACAGGTATATACTCGCTTCATTTGATCCTATGCCTCCTTATATTTTGCCGGAATCTGAATTTTATTGACTTCCAGTGCTTCTCTGAACACTTTGAAAAAGGCTTCGATATCCGGTCTGTCAATCGCACCCAGTGCACACAGGCGGAAGGTATTGGTAGTAGAGATTTTGCCGGGGTAAATGGTAAATCCCCGCTCATAGCAATAATCATGTACTTTTTCAAAATTCCAGTTTGGATCATCGGGATACTTCACAGACACAACCAGTCCCGACTGCCATTCTCTGCGGATCACATCGTGGAATCCCAGTGCATCCAGTCCCTCATGGATAGCTTCGAAGACTCTGGTGTGTCTCGCCCACTTGGCTTCCTCTCCCTCTGCCCAGTATTCCTTCAATGCCTGAATGGTGGCATAGATGGTCTGTACCGGCGGGGTAAAATGCATTTCTCCGGTCCTCTGGAAGAAATCATACTGCTGATACAGGTTGCAGTAATAGGAACGTTTCGGATATTCCTTCGAAGCCTCCAGAATTGCCCGGCTGCCTACCACAAAGGATAGTCCCGTCATGGCCATGAGACCCTTCTGTGCGGATGCCATGCAGAAGTCGATGTTATCCTGCTCGATGTTAATGGGACGCATGGCGTAGGTGGATGTGGTATCCACGGTAAAGGTAGCATGATATTTATGAGCAAGGGCTCCGATCTCGCGGATGGGATTCAGGATTCCGGTACCGGTCTCATTATGAGTGGTATGTACCAGGGCAATGTCCGGGTTCTCCCTCAGGGTCTGCTCCACTTTTTCTAAGTCTGGCAGTTCGTCCACCGGGAATTTCAGGTCAATATAGGGAAGTCCGTAATACTGGCATACTTCCACAGCTCTGGTGCTGTAGGCTCCGTTATCCACCACCAGTACTTTGCCGCCCTCCGGCAGCAGGGAGCTGATGCATGCATCAATATTGATGGTGCCGGATCCACAGAACAGGACGCTCGTATACTTTTCCAAGTCTCCATGCACGATTTTTACAAGGTCTTCTCTGAGACCCTTCATCAGTCCGCCGAATTCTTTTTCTCTGGGACAGATGTCCGGCACGACCTGTGCATATTTTACGGTATCTGTGGTGGTGGATGGTCCGGGATTCAACAAAATATTTCTTTTGACCGGTGTTTGCAGCAGCTGCTCCATTATGGGATTCCTCCTTTTTTTGTTCACGTTCTTTTTCCAATCGTTCATTAATGTATGATATGTTTCAATTCTTTGAACGGTTTTCATAGGTTTTCGGTTAAAATAAGTACACAAAATGTCTGCGTTCCATTCGCAGACACTTTGTGTCAAATATGAACATATAATAATACCATTCGCACAAAATAGCAATACTTATTTTTCTTTAAACATCATACGTCTTGTCGATGGCTTTCAGCTCCCGGAAAGTATCGATCTCGATAATGTCATTTTCCCGGCATTCACGTACTTCTACCTTATAATGCTTCTGGCAGAATACCAGGGGTACCTGTTCCCAGTAACGCTCCTTGCCGCCGGGCTGTTCGTAGGTCATCTTGATATCATCTGACAGCTTATGTCCGTCTTCTTCGTTCCAGTAAGAGATTCCCACCATCTGCCAGCAATCCAGGCCGCCGACTTTCTCTTCTACAATGACTCCGTCTTTTACCGTGAAGCACCAGTCATCGGTTCTGTCCTTTTTTATTGCCAGAAAATCGGAGGTATAATGATATTTTTTAATGATCTGCGGATTGGAGATCAGTAGATCCGCCTCAAATACATAGGCATTGGAAAGCATATATCTTGCCACCATGGCGGAGGAAATATTGTTAGCTTCATTGTAAACCGGATTTTCCAGGAATCTGATCATGGGATATTTGTACAGCAGCTGATCAAACTGCTCTGCCAGATACCCCCGGACAATATAGATTTCATTAATCCCGGCATCCAGACAGGCATCGATCAGTCCGTCAATAATACGCTGTCCATGCACACGTACCAGTGGTTTCGGGGTGTTAAAGGTAATGGGCACCAGCCGGCTGCCGAATCCGGCTGCAATAAAGATGGCGCGCTTTGCACGGTAAGGCTCCAGTGCGGAGATTCCGGCACCTGTGATCTCTCCCTCTGTCACATACTGTAATTCGGTCAGTTCCTGCATGACACGGTTGACCGTTCCCAGAGAGTGTCCGCTCTTTTCTCCCAGCTGTCTCTGGGATAAAGTACCTTTTTCCTCTGCCAGTATCGATAAAATATCAAATTGTTTTCTTGTCAGTGTCTGATTCATCTTCTGCTTCCTTTCTTTTTTCCATTCTCCATGACCATCGTCCTGTTTCTATCGAAATTATCGAATTTCCGTTAAGTCATATGGTGTTGTCTGGTACACATAATAATTGAGCCAGTTGCTGTAAAGGTTGTTACAATGAGATCTCCACTGTAACAGAGGTCTCTGCTCCGGGTCATCGTCCGGGTAATAATTATAGGGGATCTGAATGGGCAGTCCTTTGTCCAGATCTCTATGATATTCGTTGTTCAGTGTATAACGGTCATATTCGGGATGGCCCGCTACAAAAATCTTTTTGCCCTCTTCCGCCATTGCCAGGAATACGCCGGCCTTCTCCGATTCTGCCAGGATCGTCAGATCCTTACAGGCATGAATGGCCTCCGATGGTGTCTCGGTATGACGACTGTGCGGAGCCATGAAAATATCATCAAATCCCCGGACCAACGGAACTTTCCGGTTGGATACTTTATGTGCATAGACGCCGAACAGCTTCTGGGACAATTGTCTCTTGTTGATTCCGTAATAATGATAAAATCCGGCCTGTGCCGCCCAGCAGATATGTAAGGTGGAGGTCACATGGGTCTCCGCCCAGTCCAGGATCTGACAGGTTTCCTCCCAGTAATCCACTTCCTCGAAGGTAATATCCTCCACCGGTGCTCCGGTAACGATCAGTCCATCGAATTTACGATCCCTGATCTCATCAAAGGTAGTGTAAAATTTGTTCAGATGGCTGGCCGGGGTATTCAGTGACACGTGGGTCTTGGTGTTCATGAAAGTGACATCCACCTGCAGCGGTGTATTGGACAACGCCCGCAGCAGCTGCAGCTCCGTATCCTGCTTTACCGGCATATTGTTCAGGATCAGTACCTGCAGGGGACGCATGTCCTGATGTACCGCACGAAATTCGTCCATGACGAATATATTTTCATTTTCCAGTATCTCTTTGGCAGGCAGATCATTTTGTGTTTTGATAGGCATTTTATTTTCCTCCGGGTCTTTCTTGCTTATTCCTCGTAAGGAATATTATAGGTTCTCAGAAATTCCTCTTCTGTCAGAATGGGAACCTGTAATTCTTTTGCTTTTTTATTTTTCGATGATGTAGAGGTAATATCATTGTTGATCAGGCAGGTGGTCTTGCCGGTGACACTTCCGGTCACCTTGCCGCCTTTTTCCTCAATGACCTCTTTCAGATCATTCCGGCTGGCATAATGGTTCAGGCTTCCCGTCACCACGAAGGACATTCCTGCCAGTGTCTGTGCACTCTCATCGATCTGTGGTGTCTCTATCGTCAGGATTTCCTTCAGATGAGCTATTTTCTCCAGATTTTCCGCATCCCGCATATAATCCGTAAACGTAGATGCCAGCACCTCTCCCACACCGGGAATGGCACTCAGTGTTTCTTCGTCCGCTGCCTGCATTCGTTCCAGATCGTAATCAAAATACCGGCACAGCACCTTGGCATTGGCCACGCCGATTCCTGCGATCCCCAGTCCATAGATCAACCGGGGCAGCGTGGTATGTCTTGCAGTCTCGATACTGTCCATCATATTCTGATAGGATTTTTCTCCGAATCCTTCCATTCCGGTAATGACCTCCTTGTAACGGTCCAGCCGGAACAGATCCGCATATTCATGGATAAAGCCCTGATCGATCAGCTTCTCCAATGTTGCCTCGGAGAGTCCGTCAATATTCAGCGCATCTCTGCTGACGAACAAAGTGTAGGATTTGATCTCCTTGGCCGGGCATTTCTCATTGGTGCAGTACAGAGACTGTACTTCATTCATCTGTCGGATCTCCGTGGGCTGTCCGCACACCGGACACACCTTTGGAATCTCCACATTATCACTGCCTGTCAGATTCTCAGCGATCTGGGGAATGATCATGTTGGCCTTATAGACCGTGATATGGTCTCCGATTCCCAGTCTGAGGGATCTCATGATACTGATATTATGCACGGAAGCGCGGCTCACCGTTGTGCCTTCCAGTTCCACCGGCTCAAAAATAGCTACCGGATTGATCAGACCGGTACGGCTGGCGCTCCACTCGACCTCTTTTAATGTAGTCTCCCGCAGTTCATCCGCCCATTTGAAAGCAATGGAATCTCTGGGGAACTTCGCGGTTCTGCCCAGGGACTGTCCGTAGCTGATACTTTCATAAGTAAGTACCAGACCGTCGGAAGGAATATCGTAGTGCTCGATCTTGTGTTCAAAATCTTCAATGGCAGATAAAATGTTCTCTTCCGTTACTGCCACATGTTCCACCACTGCAAAGCCCTGCTCCTGCAAAAAAGCAAACTGGGCTTCCTTGGAATCATGAAAATCCACACCATCCGCCTTTACCAGCGTAAAAGCAAAAAAGCGGACATTCCGTCTGGCCGTGATCTCATTGTTGAGCTGCCTCACAGAGCCGCTGCACAGATTTCGGGGATTCTTGTATTTTGCCTCTGCATCTGCGATCTCCCCGTTGATCTTCTCAAAATCACTGTAGGTGATCACCGCTTCTCCCCGCAGGATCAGTTCTCCGGTATAGGAAATATTCAGCGGAAGATTCTTAAAAGTACGGGCGTTATTTGTAATGACCTCACCGATCTCGCCGTTGCCACGGGTAACCGCTTTTGCAAGTTTTCCTTCACGATACGTCAATACAATGGTCAGCCCGTCCAGTTTCCAGCTGAGAATTGCAGGATTGCCTTGCAGCCAGTCCCGCAGTTCTTCCCGGCTTTTCGTCTTGCCCAGAGACAGCATAGGACTCTCATGGCGCTCCTTGGGAAGCTCATCCACCGCTTCGTAGCCTACGTTTACCGTAGGACTGTTGGCCAGGGTAACGCCTGTCTCTTTTTCCAGTTCCACCAGTTCATCATAGAGCTTGTCGTATTCGTAGTTGCTCATGATCTCCTGATCCTTGGCGTAATAGCTTTCGGAAGCTGCATTCAGTTGTTCTACCAGATCTTTGATCCGGTCTATTTTGGAAGACTGCATCTTGTATTCCTGCCTTTATATATTTAATTGCGATTTAACATTCCGGTGTCTCTTTGAAGCTGTTCCAGCTCTTCTCCGGTGACCTCGCGCCACTTTCCCGGCTTCAGATCCCCCAGCAGAATGTTCATGATCCGGATTCTTTTCAGCGCTTTTACCCGGTATCCACAGGCTTCACACATCCGCCGGATCTGTCTGTTGACTCCCTGAGTCAAAACGATACGGAAGGTAAATTTTCCGATCTGTTCAATCTCACATTCTCTGGTAGTGATGTCCAGATCTTTCAGATAAATACCTTTCGCCATTTTTTCCAAAAAATCGGGTGTTATTTCCCTATCTGTCTTTACGATATATTCTTTTTCATGACGGTTGGCGCCCCGCATCATGGCATTGATCAGATCTCCATCATTGGTGAGCAGGATCAGACCTTCGGAATCTTTGTCCAGACGTCCCGCATAGGTCAGCCGTTCCGGATAGCGGATCATATCCATGATCTTTTTCTCTGCATGAGGATCTCTCTCCGTGCAGGTCACTCCCACCGGCTTGTAAAATGCCAGTACCTTCTGTGTCTGTTTTCCCTGCAGAATCTTCTTACCCACCTGCACGGTGTCCGTTTCTTCCACCTGTTGTCCCATTCCGGCCACCTGACCGTTGACCAGTACTTTTCCCTGTTCGATCAGCTTATCCGCATCTCTTCGGGAACATACACCGCACTGTGCCAGATATTTATTCAGACGCATTCTATTCCTCATTCCTTTCCGAAGCCCTTAACTTCCGGGCTACAGACACACGGCCGCAAGTATATGTTTTCACGCTTCCACACCGTCTGCCGCTTCGAAGTCACTGAGACTTTTGACTTTGGGAATACCGTTTCCGTTTGCCACACCCAGCTTTGCGGTCTCATCTGCCAGCTCGTTGTATTTTACCTTCGAATGAGCCGGTACTTTGGTAAAGCGGATCTGAATCTTCTGTCCCCAGCCCAGCATGGTCTGTGCATATTTTTTCGTCAGATCATTCTTACTTTTCCAGGCACCGGTGACCCATTTCTCGATTCCTTCATAGTCGTAGCGGATCTCGATGACTGTAAAGCCGCTGTTTAAGGCAAACCGTACCGCATACATGGCTCCCAGCATCTCTCCGGAGACATTCCGCTGTTTCAGAGAGTCCGGATTGTCACCATTACCGTATTCTGTATAGATGCGTCCGTCGGGAAGAATAAAAATACAGCCGAAACCGTATTTTTTCAGTGCATCCTGATAGCTTCCGTCCACATAGGCCAGTAAGGTACCCTCTTCCGGACGATCATTCACATCCGCATCCTCCGGATATCTTCCCAATCCATTCCACTCTGCCATAATTCATCTGTCTCCTTATCGAATAAAGTTGGTCTTCTGCGCCGGTTCTCTCTCCGGGAAATCCACGCCCGCAGCTTTTCCTGCGGCAATGCATTTGAGCAGCCATGCCATATTGTTACCCAGGGTACGCATGGTCTGCATGCCTTCCAGATCCTGTTTTACCTCTTCGGGAGTATTGCCGTGTACCTGATTCCAATACTGGCTGGATACCACCGGCATACAGTTGATGGTAAAATATTTGTTCAACTGGTCAAAGGCTGCGGAAGCCCCACCGCGTCTGCAGCTGACGATGCAGGCACCGGGCTTGCCCTGGAACAGGGCGCTCTTGCCGTAAAATGCTCTGTCCAGGAAGGAAGTGATCATACCGGAAGCAGATGCATAATGCACCGGAGATCCGAAGACAAATCCGTCTGCAGTCTTCGCTTTTTCCACAAATTCATTCACGCCATCCTCCCGGAAACACTTTCCGTTCTTCAGACAGGCATTGCAGCCGATACATCCGGCGATGGGCTGTGTACCCACCTGGATGATCTCCGTCTCAATACCGTTTTTCTCCAGTGCTCCCGCTACTTCCTCCAGAGCTGTGTAGGTACAGCCCTTCGCATGTCCGCTTCCGTTTACCAGTAATACTTTCATTGCATTTACCTCTTTTTCTCTTATTGTTTCTCTTCTCTGTTATTGCCACCCGAAATGTGGTATGCTATCTGATAGATTTTGATATCTTTATCAGCATTTTAACAAACCGGAAAGGATCCCTTATGAATCATCGCACCCGTTCTTATCTGCTTTTTGTATTGCTTATCGGCTGTATCTGTTATCTGGTGTCCCATTTCGTGGTACAGCTGTATTTTGTGAACGGTTCTTCCATGGAGCCGACCTACACCTCCGGGCAGCCGGTCCTCCTTCAGAAATTCGGTCTGCCAGACTGTCTGGACTATAACGATGTCGTTGTCATCCGCCACGAGACGCTGGGACGCAATATCGTCAAACGGATCGTGGCCCTGCCGGGAGATACGGTACAGATCACAGAGGGAATCCTCTATGTCAATGGGGTTCCCCAACCGACCCCCGATGGTTTTTCTCTCATGGAGGATGCCGGCAATGCCGCCGCTCCCCTGACGCTTGCACCCGGAGAATATTTTGTCCTGGGTGACAACCGCAACCACAGCATTGACAGCCGCTTTGCGGAAGTCGGGATCATCCCCGCCGCTTCTATCGCAGGAAAAGTTATTACCGGTCGAACACCCTTCCGGTAGGCACCATAGTTGTCAGATCCTGTGCATGGCCTTTCTGGAGATATTCTACCATGTGTTTCTCGCTGCCGGGAGCGTATTCCAGGAAACGTCTCTCTCTGG
This sequence comes from Waltera sp., assembly GCF_046969025.1. Taxonomy (NCBI): domain Bacteria; kingdom Bacillati; phylum Bacillota; class Clostridia; order Lachnospirales; family Lachnospiraceae; genus Waltera; species Waltera sp. The sequence goes on from NZ_JBKVQF010000002.1 coordinate 161,160, forward strand.
TATCTCCCTCTTTCCAGTCAAACACCGCGTCGCTCTGCGCGCCATCCAGCAGTCGGACATACGCCTCCTGCAGGTCTTCGTAGCTGATAGGAGCTTCCGAGATCTGCATGGTATCGTGCTGTTCATTTCTTCCTTTGATCAGAAGCAACGCTGCCTGCCGCAGAAAGTCCTCTTCCTTTTCTCCCATACCGTTGTATCCGTGATCTGCCATTACGATCAGAGCGGTGTTGTCATAGGCACCACTGTCTTTCAATGCCTGAATATAATTTGCTGCCAATGTAATGGAAGCTTCCATGCTCTGACGGTAAGATCCCTGTTCCACACCGATGACATTGGCATCCTTGTCATAGATAAAAGGTGCGTGAGCCCCGTTCAGATGGATGAACTTGAAACGGTTTCCCGTCTCATCCATCACAACACCCTGGGCTGCCAGATCCTCCTTGAAAGCCGTATTATCCGCAGTAAACGCCTTGGAATCCGAACCTTCCGGATGAGATTCCCGTAATTCATTAAAATAGACTTCTTTGATCACGCAGTATCTTTTCAGATCATACGGTGCATACCGGAATCCAACGAGCTTCAGCTCCTGCTTTGCCAGTTCCAGATAAGAAACGGGGGTGACCTTAGTAAAATAGACATTGTCAAAATTGTCCACGATGGAAGCATCCTGTGCACGGATATCATCCTCATAGAGATCGATCTGATAATTTCTGCTCTTCAGTTCCTTCCACAACGGTGCCTCTCTGTAGACTCTGTCCAGATAGTCCTGAAAAGATCCCTCATTCTCATACCATTCACCGGATAAAATAAAAGGAATAGCATTCAATGTGCTGGTGTAAGCTCCCGTGGTATTCTCAAAATAAGTAAAATCTCCAAAGATCTCCCGGTACTCCGGATGTTCCTCTAACAGTGAGGTAAACTCTCTGGAATCTGCCGTATCCAACACAAGGATCACAAAATTGTTGTCCGCAGACATCTCGAATTCTTCTTCCACGCTGACATGCAGATGCAGTTTGGAATGCAGTGCCCCGCTGGTAATCACGGTGCTGCATGCGGTAACCAGAAGCATCAGGGTCATGCATCCGCTGATGAACATTACCACATGGACAAATTTCTGCTTTCGCAGCACGATCATTGCCGCAATTACAACGATCAGCACTACTACCCAAAGAAGCAATGTATCTTTCCGGAGAATATCGTATTTGCCCCACCAGATTGAAGTTCCGTCCAATGGCGGCAGTCTGTCGATCATAAAATTCCCCTGGATATAGGTGCAGATAAAAAGTGCAATTCCTCCGGCCAGTGTGATCCGGTACACATACGGATGAATCAGCATGGCAATCAGATACAACACCGCCAGTACGGCGAAGCAGGCTGCAAACATCCCCAGTGCAGTGATCAATAACGTGGAAAAATCAAACCAGAATTCCGCTGTATTCGCACAGTACAGATCGACAGGTGCATATAAAAACAACAAAAAGCTGATAGCCAGGGATATGAAAATCCCCGGCATCAGCTGTCTGCCTGTTATCTTTTTTCTCACAGTATTTTTACTCACACTTATTCTCCCTGTCACATTGTTGCATTTCTTTCTAACGATTATACTCTCTTCCGGTAGCCTTCATGGTATTCCTGTCAAACGCATATCCCGTCTGCACATATTCCTGCATGTGATCCTCATCCAGAAAAGAATATTTTAAGAACCGGCGCTCCCTTACATCGCCTTCCTTCCAGTCGAAGGCGGCCGTGCTCTGCTTTCCGTCCAACAGACGTGTATATGCTTCCTGCAGATCTTCAAAGCTTATGGGTGCCTGTGAGATCTGCATGGTATCATGGGTTTCCCCCATGCCTTTTATCAACAGCAGCGGACACTGACGCATCCAGGCTTCCTCTCCGCTCTCATCTAGGCTTCCGTTGTATCCGTGATCCGCCATAATGATCAGCACCGTATTGTCATAAGCTCCACTTCCGCGCAGCTTCTCCACATAGTTCCCAGCCCCGGAGAGCACCGCCAGCATCGTCTGTTCATAAGTTCCTTCCTCTTCATCAATAATATTCATATTTTCATCATAGATGAAGGGGACATGGGCTCCATTCAAATGAATAAACTGGAATTTTGCCTGTGTATCCTGTTCACTGATCCCTCTTTGGTCCAGTTGACTCTTAAATATATGATCTTGCTGGCTGAAACTGTATTTTTCTTGTGCATTTTCCACTTTGACCAGTTCATCGATAGCCGCCATCTTGAAAATACATTTCTTCTTCAGTTCAAAAGGGGCATATCGGAATCCCACCAGTTTCAACAAAGGTTTTGCAAATCTGACATAGGAACTCAGTTCAAAATCCACCCGGTATACATTGCTGAACATCTGGGCTATCTCGTCATCCAGATAAAGTTCTTCATCATAAAACTCCATCCGGTATCCCCGTTCCTGTAATGTCCGGAACAGTGGAGATTCTCGGTACATCCGGCGCATATAATCTTCAAACGGTTCATCATTCTCGTACCATTCCCCTGACAAAATATAGGGTACGGCTCTCTCGGTACAGGAATACGCCCCTACGGTATTTTCAAAATAAGTAAAATCCTGAAACTCAGCTGCATATTCCGGATGTGTCTCCAGCAATTCTGCAAAAGTTCTGGAGTCCACGGTATCCAATACCAGAATTATAAAATTCTGTTCATCAGACATTACGAATTCGTTATCTCCGCCAAGCTGATAACGCGCTCTCTCCTGCAATGCCCCGCTGGTAAATACTACGCTGACTGCCGTGATCAACAGCATCAGGGTAAGTCCACCGCTCAGATACATTACGGTTCTGGAAAACAGATCTTTTTTCAGAAAAACGTACATAAGAACGACGATCAGCAAAGCAACACTCCAGAGGATCAGATCTTCTGTCCGCAGTATCGTATAATTCTCCCATTTGATGGTCGTTCCATCCAGCGGAGGCAGCTTGTCGATCATAAAATTCCCCTGGATATAGGTACAGATAAAAAGTGTCAGCCCTCCAGCCAGTGCGATCCGGTACACATACGGATGAATCAGCATGGCAATCAGATATAACACCATCAGTACAGCAAAACAGGCAGCGAACATCCCCAGTGCAGTGATCAATAACGTGGAAAAATCAAACCAGAATTCCGAAACATTCGCGCAATACAGATCGACAGGTGCATATAAAAACAACAAAAAGCTGATAGCCAGGGATATGAAAATCCCCGGCATCAGCTGTCTGCCTGTTATCTTTTTTCTCACAGTATTTTTACTCACACTTATTCTCCCTGTCACATTGTTGCATTTCTTTCTAACGATTATACTCTCTTCCGGTAGGAATCATGGTATCCATATCAGAAGCATACCCCGTCTGTATATACTCCTGCATATGATCGTCATCCAGGAAAGAATACCGTAAGAACCGGCGTTCTCTTGCATCGCCTTCCTTCCAGTCAAAGACCTCATCACTCCGCCTGCCGTCCAGCAGACGCACATATGCCTCCTGGAGATCCTCAAAGCTTATGGGTGCCTGTGAGATCTGCATGGTATCATGATGCTCATTTCTTCCCTTGATCAGAAGTAATGCACACTGACGCATCCAGGTAGCCTCTCCGCTTTGTCCCAGGCTTCCGTTATAGCCATGATCCGACATCACAATGAGGACTGTATTGTCGTAGGCTTCACTGTTGCGCAGATGTTCGACATAATCCATTGCACCGACCATCGTGGCCTGTGCGCTCTGTTCATAGGTGCCGTCCAGTTCATTGATGATATTCATGTCCTTATCATAGATATAAGGAACATGTGCTCCGTTCAGATGAATAAATTTGAATTTTTTGGAGGAATCTTCCACGGTAATTCCCTGCAGATCCAGCTGACTCTTAAATACATGATCCGATTCACTGCAGCTGGTTTCCTCAGGTGTATTCTCTACCTGGAGCAGTTCTGCGAATGCAGCCTTTTTAAATGTACACATTTTCTTCAGTTCAAAAGGCGCATACCGGAAACCGATCAGCTTCAACAGTGGTTTCGCAAATTTCGTATAAGAACTCAGTTCGAAATCCACTACGTGAATGTTGCTGAACATATGCATCAGTTCGGTATCCATATACAATTCAGAATCACAGAGTTCCATATTGTAGCCACGTTCCTGCAATGTCTGAAACAGTGGGGACTCCTGGTACACCCTCTTGCCGTAATCATCAAAGGGTTCATCATTTTCATACCAGTCTCCGGACAGAATATAGGGAACGGATCTCTCTGTGCAGGAGTATGCTCCTACCGTATTTTCAAAATAGGTGAAATCACGAAATACCTCACTGTATTCCGGATGCTCGTCCAACAGCTCCGTGATCGTTCTGGAATCCACCGTATCCAGCAGAAGGATCACGAAATTCTGGTCTTCGGACATCACAAACTGTTCGTCCGCACCATATTGATAATGTACTTTTTCCTGCAGTGCCCCACTGGTAAACACAACACTGACTGCTGTGATCAGCAGCATCAATGTCAGTCCACCGCTTAAATACATTACCGTTTTGGACAAAAGATCTCTTTTCAGGAAAATATACATGAGCACTACAACAACAAAGCCGATGCCCCAGAGAATAAAATCCTCTGTCCTCAGAAATGTATATTCTTCCCATCGAATCGTCGTTCCATCCAGGGGCGGCAGATTCCTGATCAGAAAATTTCCCTGAATATAGGTACAGATCAGCCCTAAGAATCCACCTGCCAGTCCGATACGGTACAGCACCGGATGGATCAGCCACAAGACAATATAGATCAGAAGCAGCACAACGGTGCTGATCAAAAACAGGCCCAGTGATGCCCTGATCAGAATTCCGAAATCAAACCAGAACTCGGATATATTACTGCAATACAAATCTACCGGTGCATATAAAAACACCAGGAAACTGATGGCAGCCGCCACCACGATTCCCGGCAGCAGTTGCTTTTTATCCCGCTTTTTCATGTCAGATTACTTCTCCTGCTTGTCCTCTGCCTGATCCAGCATAATGTCATCGGATTCTACTTCTTTGTTTCTGTTCTCATCGATTCCCAGACTCTTGTCGATCTTCTTCTTGGCTTTTCTCCAGTAGATTCCGGCTGCAGCGCCTACAGCGATGACTACACCGGCTACTGCCTGAATAGCATAGTTCATAACGGAAGGATCAATATATGCATCTGCTGTTCCGGAAAACAGTACTGCGAATGCTGCTGCAAAAAATGTTACCTGTGCGATCTTGCTTAATTTTTTCATGTTTTTACCTCTTTCTTTTACTCTATTTGTATTTCAATTTTTATTGTTCTTTTGCTTTTTTAATCTGTTCCTGGACTGCCTGTACAATGTACTTTGCACCTACTTCGGCACTGTTGCCCAGATTGTATACATATTCTTCCACGAACTTTTCAATTCTGTCATGGTAAGCATCCTTCTGCTCCAGCAGATTTCTGACCTTGTTTTCGGTCTCCTCTGTCTTTGTAGGATCCAGACGGTCTCCGATGACATCCCTCATCCAGATATTGATAGGTACGGTGTCGATCTTCTGGTATTCCGGATTCATGACCTTCATGGGAGTATCCACGAACAGAACCGGCTTCTTGGTCGTAAAGGCATATTCATAAGCGATACCGGACCAGTCAGTCACCAGCAGATCCGCCTCGAATACCGTGCTGTTGGATGAGAAGTCTGTCTGAATGTCAATATCCGGGTTCTTGGCATAACGCTCTTTCAGGCGATCCATCTTATCCTGCTGCAGACGCACCTGTTGAGGATGAGGACGTACTACCACTTCATAGCCCTTACCTGCCAGATCATCCAGCATGCCTTCCAGACAGCTGTCCACGATATTGTCCTTCTGCCAGGAAGGAGCGATCAGAATATGCTTTTTCTCATGAGGCGTCTTATCCGCTTTCCTGTAATCTTCGATCATACGATCCAGCAGGCAGTAGCCCCAGTCGATCAGCTTCTTGGGAGGCAGACCGTAAGCTTCCTCTGTCTTGCGGATTTCCTCAGTATGATGCTTACCGACGCAGTATACGGTATCGTAGTGATCCATGGAACCGGTACGCATGGTCATATTCAGACTGTCCATACAGTGAGGAATATAGATATATTCAATATCCTTCCTTATATAGCTGCGCTTAATATGGAAGTTCTCAATATCCGGCATAGTCATGACCACTACGTCTGCATCCATCTTCATCATCAGTGTGATCAGACGTTTTTCTCCGATATAATATGCCCGGATCTTGTCTTCTTTTTCCGCCAGTGCAAAGATCTGATCTTCCGGATCACTGGTGATATAGTGGATAGTCAGATTGGTATGTGCCAGGAGCCATTCGATAATGCCCTGATAATATTTATAGAAGCCACTGCTCTCGGAATAAAATACCAGATGCTTGTTCACTACAGAGAAGAAACGTTTGAAATCTTTCTTCTCTCTCTTGGCATAGGGATTTTTCTCGAAGAGTTTCTTCTTGCCACCAATGGACTGCAATTCCTCCAGTTCCTGTTTGCTGGCCTCCAGTTCCTCATAATCCACATAATCCTTGGGATTGATGGCCCAGTTCAGCAGATACTGCTGTAAAATTGCGAACAGGTTGCTGGCGATCCAGTACAAAGCCACACCTGCCGGAACAAACCAGCCCAGATACAGGGACAGGCCTACCGAAAATGCCATCATACCGTATTTGTTCAGCTTGGACTGCTCTGCCTGAATGACATTGGCTGCATTCTGTGCCACACACAACAGCCATGCGGAAATACCGGCTACAATGGGGACGATGATATCAATGCCCCCCACTTCGGAAGGTACCCAACTTAAATTCATGCCGCAGAAGTTCAGGGAAATTCCCTGCACCTGCTGTAATACAGACGCAATGTCCACACCTGCCAGTCCTGACTGCAATGCTGCGAACTGTTCTGCATAATTACCACTCTTGATCATCTCCACTACTGCCAGCTGAATAGAGGAGCTCTCCGGATTTGCTCCGGCCAGGCTGACAGCCAGTCCATTGAATGCCGTGATCACATCCTGTGGCAGATGAAGCAGATAATCCAGTGGGTGATAGATAACCTCTACCAGTCCCATCAGCAGAATGATCTGAACTGCCAGCGGGATCAGGGATGCCAGCGGATTATACTTCTCTCTCTTGAAGATCTTGGACTGTTCGTCCGCGATCCGGTCTGCATCCCCAAAATGTTTTGCCTTGATCCGGTTGATCTCAGGCTGCATCTTTACCATTTTAATGGAATTCTTCTGTACCCAGACGGATACCGGCAGCAGTACGATCTTGCTGATCAATGTGAACAGGATGATCGCTAGGCCATAATTATGCGCCAGATAATAGCAAAAGTACATTACATATCCCAGCGCTTCTGATAGTATTCGCATTTTAATTAACCATGCCTTTCTCAAAATCTGCAAAGTTTGGGCCGCAGGCACAAATTTGCGTGTGAAATTTATTTTCACACTGTTCTCCTTTTAGTCAATAGTATTAATTATAACATAATCGTATGGTTTTTCAACATGGAAAGCAATTTTTCCGTTCAAAAAACAGGCAGAAACCTCTGTTATTGTAACAGCAAATTTCTGCCTGCTTCCCTATTTTTCTGTATTCTTTGTTCTATTTCCGTTTTATTGCGTATTGTCCGTTGCTTCTTCCTCCGGCTTTTTATAGAATGCGAAATCATTCTTGCCGTTCTTCTTCACCTGATACATGGCATCATCCGCACACACGATCAGCTGTTCCAGATTATCCGTATCCTTAGGATAACTTGCAATACCAATGCTGCCGCCGATCTTCCGCTTCGTACCGCAGAGCACCACATCCTTTGTGAATACCTGTCTGCACTGGTACGCTGTCTTCTCCACCAGCATATTCTGGCTGCTGCGCAGGATCAGAATAAATTCATCTCCGGCGAAACGGTATGATGTCAGTATCTGGGACTGCATCTCTTTCAGGCGGTTTGCCACCTGCTGCAGCGCTTCGTCTCCTGCCGTATGTCCGTAAGTATCGTTGATCTTCTTGAAATTATCAATATCCAGCATCATGACGGTACAGGGAACCTTCGCATCGATCATCTGCTCCAGATCCTTCATGAATTTGCTGCGGTTCGGAAGTCCCGTCAGGAAGTCATGCTGTGATGCCGCCTCCATAATTGCACGTGCCTGCTCCAGTTCCTGCAGCAGCTTTCGTCTGCGGTAATTATCGAAGCACACCCAGCAGATAATAACATTGAGTGCAGTGATAAGTATAAGTGCCGGTATCAAAGCCTCACGGTTCCTGGCAAAAAAGCTCTCCCGATGATTTACAAATTCGGTATCTTTGGGAAACTGTGATGCCTCCAGCCCAAACTTCCGCATGACGTCTTCATCTACACAATAAATGTTGGGACTGTCCTTTACCACATTGATTTCTGCACTGTCGGTACCATTTGCGATATCCATGGCCATCTGTGCTGCGATCTCTCCGGACTTATACATGGATACCACATTACCACCGAGCAATCCGTCACCGATCCCGGCCTCCACCATGCGGTACACCGGCACCTTCGAATAAGTCACGACCATACGGACCGCCTGGTCACTGGTATATTGTTTGCCACTGCCGTCCTTTGACATAACGATATAGATCAGTATCGTCTTATCATCCACCTTGCTGATAGCCTGCTGCAGCTGCGCAGTTGTCAGTTCGGAAGAATTGATCTCAGAAAATTCCAGCTCCGGATATTCTGCCTCAGCACTGTAAAAATTCTTCCGTTCTGCATCTGCGGTCACTGAATCATCCAGTATCGCCACTACTTTATCGGCTGTCGGATTCACCTTCAGTGCCATGTCTATGTTCTTCTCTACGGACAGTTTTTCAATAATTCCCGTCACAAGAGGATTCTCTGCCGCTTTCATGGCATATTCTTCATCGTTCACACCTTCGAAGACAACCGGTATCTCCGGGAACAGTTCTTCCCGGTATTCCATGGCAAACTGCAGCGCCGCATCATCTCCCACGATCACCACATCATAGGGATCCGTATTCTCCAGATGGTATTTCAGCATATCATGAAACATATTCAGCCACTCATCTGTCCGAAAACGCTTCGTGTCCATAAATTCATAGTCGATAGTGGTATTCTCATCCACTCCGGCTTTGATTCCTTCGATCTGTGTCTGCACCGTATCCCATCCGTAAGAATAGGAGCTGATAAAAAGAACCCGCTTTCCTTGATTCAGATTCTGTGCTTCTGCCTTCATTGACACCGTCCCAATAGTCCCAATGCCTATGAGAACAGCCAATGCAAACAGCCATGCTTTCCACTTTCTCATATTCTGTTTCCCCCTAATTCCAACATTATGCTATCGGGGTCAAAAGTCTGAACTCAATACCACGATATAAGGAATTACATCACTGGTACTATTGTACCACATTGTCTGCTGAAAGCAAAGAGCTTAATTTAATCTTACGATAATACCTTCTTCTTTTTTCTCTTTCATTTTTCCGATAACGGTAGGGATTGCTCCGAGCGCCACAAACAGATACTGTAGAACCAGATTGCCTATGTAGCTTCCCATATCAATAATTTCTGCGGAAAGTGCCGCAGGGATCAGTCGATAACACTCGAACAGACTATAACCTGCTTCCGCACCGCCGCCCTGATTGAACAGAATGATCGCCCAGTCCACACGATCTGCGAAATACGTCATAAGGATCATGATCACAGCGCTGATGACCACAGCCTTTTTGGTCAGTTTTCCGCCCAGCATCTCATATCCCTTCAGAACGCACACCGCCATGATCACACCGGATAATGCTGCTACATATCCCAACTGGCTTAAGATCAGAACACTGAGCATTCCCAACAGGGATCCTAACAGGGCACCTACAATACCGCCTACGATGTTTTCTTTCTTCTGCGCCTTCTGCTGTGTCTTCATTGCGATGTCACTGCGCATCTTCGTCTCGCAGTCCGGACATAAATGATAGTATTCACCGCCCATTCTGAACGCTCCGGTCTCTACATTCTGACCGCACAGATCACAGCAGGGGCTGTAACTGTTTGTACGCAGGAATGTCGTTGTAGCTGCAAGTGCTTCGTTCAATGTATCCTTACATTTTTCCGCATTGGACTGTGCCTTCAGTGATACTCTGATATCCAGATTCTTCTGACCAAAACTCGCGATCTTCTTGCTGCTTTTCTGAAACCCTTTCACTGCCTGCTTGTCAAATGTCGACCCGTCAGCGCTTTTTGCCGCCGTATGCAGCACCATCATATATGGATATCTTGCATCGGGTGCATAGACGATAAAGTCAAACCCATCCCGTTCCCCATGAAACAGGCCACCCACTTCATCATAACGCAATCCGGTTCCCATGGCAATCTGCTGATAATTTTCAATCTTCTTTTTCTGATTCATTTTTCTCCCATCCTTTGTAATAAAAAATTAGTAATCGCTCTAAAGCGTTACGAAAATCACACTTTTCCATTTTACACTTTACCGTGTTAACATGCAACCCTATTAGGGGGTTTTTAGCCGATTAACCTATTTGCTATGAAAAAACTGTAGGCACATCTGTGTAACCTACAGTTTTTGAACTTCCTTATAAATAGAACAAGGTAATCGAAATCACGCAAATACGGATTTGCATTCCATCAGCATTTGATTTCAAGGTAACCTAACAGCTTGCTCATATCGTACTCTTCCAGCACACCCAGATTGGAATCATAGAATTTTCCATCATAGTGTACCAGGTAATGACAGAAACGTCCCATCTTTTCCATCATGATACAGCACTTCGGCAGTACAGCGGGTCTACCCTCGGTATATACGATGATGTCGGTATGGTCAATGCCGTAATAGTTCAGTGCAGAGATCACGCGACCCATGGTAGCCTGCCACTCTCTGCAGTCCATCACACTGATCACCTCTGCGATAGTAACACCGGCTAACATTGCGACACAAGCCTGACCGCACAGACCGTCTTCGGGCTGGATGATCACGTTCATGCTGTCGATCTTGCGGATTGGATTCTCAAAGCTGTAAGGGCTGTTCTGATCCATACGGATCAGGGAACCGTTAATATGTAACAGGATCTTGTGAGGCACACCCAGCTCTACTTTTACAGCAGCTTCATCGGTGATCACGATCTCGTAATTGCCCTTCTCCTTGGGATGAAGCTCGCACTGAATGATATTGTTATCCAGAACGATATCTCCCTTGATGACTTCTCTCTGATGGCATACTTCCCATACATTAAAAGGAATCTGAATGGTGTATCCTGCATCCTTTTTCTCTACTTTAGATTCAAAAAAATATCTCATATTTCATTCCTCCGTTGCTTTTGCTGTTCTCGAATATTCTCTTAAGAAAAAGATTAACGAAAGCGGTTACATTTCACATTTATCCTGATTCTAACAAAAAATTACATCCTTGCAAAGAGCTTGCTGAAAAGTACTTAAAAAAAAACATCCTGTCAAAAAAATGTCAAAAGCGCCTGCTTTCAGGCAGACGCTTTACCTATCATTTATTCTCTTATCATAACCCTAAAATTGCAGATGCCACACGGAAATATACCAGTAATGACATTGCATCGACGATGGTCGTTATGAACGGACTCGCCATGACCGCAGGGTCGAATCCCAGCCGTTTCGCCAGGATCGGCAGAAGACATCCGATAATCATAGCGATCACTACTGCCGCCACCAGAGTCAGGCACACGGATGCTGCCACCAGCACCCCTACTTTATCCAATAACAGTAATTTTGCAAAGTTCGCTGCGGAAAGTGTAATACCGCAGATCAGTGCCACGCGGATCTCCTTGAATACGACCTTCGGCACATCCCGGTATTCGATCTCATTCAGGGACAGTCCACGGATGACCGTAACGCTCGCCTGGCTTCCGGCATTTCCGCCGGTATCCATCAGCATGGGAATATATGCCACCAGTACCGCACACACGCTCAGCGCATCTTCAAAAGAAGAAATGATAGCTCCGGTAAATGTAGCTGACACCATCAGAAGAAGCAGCCAGGGAATACGCTTTTTGAAGGTCTCAAATACCCCGGTCTTCATATAAGGCTTATCACTGGGCACGATAGCCGCCATTTTTTCCATATCCTCCGTGGTCTCTTCTTCGATGATATCCACGATATCGTCCACGGTGATAATACCTACCAGCCGGTTCTCATTGTCCACTACCGGCATGGCTGTAAAGTCGTATTTTTTGAACTGTCTGGCAACTTCCTCCTGGTCCATCAGGGTATTGATGGAGATGACATTTTCATGCATGATGTCACCGATGATCTCGTCACCGTCCATGAGCAGCAGATAACGCAGGGCCACGGTTCCCACCAGTCTTCTCTGGGCATCCAGCACATAGCAGATATTGATGGTCTCACTGTCGAGGCCTACCTTACGGATCCGCTCGATGGCCTGATTCACCGTCAGATTCTCCTTCAGGTCTACATACTCGACCGTCATGATGCTTCCGGCGGAATCTTCCGGGTACCGCAGCAGATGATTAATGTCTCTGCGTACCTCAGGGCTTGCGTTGGTCAGAAGTTTTTTGACAATGTTGGCAGGCATCTCTTCCAGCAGGTCAGCCGCATCGTCTGCCATCAGGTTGTTGATGATGTTCGTTGCTTCCTTATCTGACAGGGAGGTGATGATCTTCTGCTGATTGTCCATATCTAAATAGGAAAAAACGTCTGCCGCCAGGTCCTTGGGAAGAATGCGGAAGACTTTGAGCATATCCTCTTCTTCCAGTTCTTCCAGAAGTCCTGCAATATCGGCATCGTTGAGTTCAGCCAGATACTGGCGCAGTTTGGTATACTGCTTGGTGTTAAGAAGCTCTAAGACTTCTTCCAGTTCTTTGATCTGTTCCATGATGATCCTCCTTATGATGTTTTCTATGGGTGTAACTTATGCAGTAACTTCGCCCCGGAAGTGGGTTGTCAGAACTCTTCTGTGTACACTTCATAAAAACCACCACCTTTCTGTAGGATCCATCCAGAACCCCATTCGCAAAATCGCCTCTACGAGGCTTTCCTTTTGCTCTTGACATATATTCTTACGAATGTAAACATTCGACGAATATCCGTCAATATTTAATGGTTCTGAATTGTTAATAATATTTTAACTTTATGACTATTCTTTGTCAATGAAATAAGTTTCTTTCAATTTCTCAATTTTTACCTTTCCGCAGGTGGTTTCTGTCAGGTTTTTCCTGAGACTATCCTCTTTTTCCACCGGGACAAGTAAAATAAATTTTACGTTTTCCGCATAGATGCTGTCCGCAGGAACGATGCCCTGCTGTCCGAAATAGTACTGCAGCTTTCCAACATCATTATAATCCGTTGTCACTTCCAGCTCGCAGCCCTTCCGCATAATGCCGGTCTCACAATGATCCAGCCCCTCCTTCACCGCCTGGGTATAGGCCCGCACCAGGCCGCCGGTGCCGAGCAATGTGCCACCAAAATATCTGGTCACTACCACCGCAATATTGCGGATACCGGATCCGGTCAATACTTCCAGCATCGGACGCCCCGCCGTTCCGGAGGGTTCCCCGTCATCGCTGCACCGGGTCAGTTCGCCTCTGCTTCCTATTATAAATGCAGAACAGTTGTGTCTGGCATCCCAGTATTTTTTCTTCATTTCTTCTATAAAAGCCACTGCTTCTTCCTCGGTTTCACACTTGCGGATCGTAGAGATAAAGCGGGACTTTTTCTCCACGATTTCGCCTTCCCCGCCGGACAAAAGGATTCTATAGTTATCTGTTGCTGTCATGTCACCCATGTATGGCCTCACTTATTTTTAAATTCTTATTTTCTTTTGCTTTCTTTTTCAGTGTAGCATAACTTCTCCAAAATGTGAAACAATTCTAAAAAGCCTTTATTTACATAGCATTATTTGGTATAATGTTTTCGTCTGTATCTCAGACAGAAAGGACTTGTTTTATGAATTATAGTAAAAAAGGTGTCCGTGCGAAGCAAAAGACACTCAACTCTAAATCACAAAAATGGGGAAGGAAAATTGCTCTGACCTGTGTCAAGGTCATGCTAGCCGCTGTCGTAGGCATCGGCATCTGCGGTGTAGCCGCCGGTATCGGTGTTTTCCGCGGTATCCTCTCCTCCACCCCCACGATCCGTCTGTCGGATGTCGTGGCTGTCGGCGAAGCTACCATCGTCTATGACAGAGAGGGCAACGAGATTGACCAGTACGTCAGCACCAACTCCAACCGTCTCTCCGTCGGCATGGACGAGATTCCCGACTACCTGGGCAAGGCTTTCGTAGCCATCGAGGATGAACGTTTCTATCAGCATAACGGTATTGATTTCAAGAGTATTATCCGTGCCGGTTATCAGTTTTTTAAGACCGGTGGTGAAGAAGCCCAGGGTGCCAGTACCATTACCCAGCAGCTTCTAAAAAATACCGTCTTTACGGACTGGACCTCCGAGGGTAATAACAAGATCAAAAAAATCAAGCGTAAGATCCAGGAGCAGTACCTGGCACTGGAGATTACAAAGTACTACTCCAAGGACGAGATCCTGCTGCGTTACATGAACGCCATCAACCTGGGGCAGAACACCCTGGGTGTGGAATCCGCATCCTTACGTTACTTCGGTAAACACTGCAGTGAACTGACCATTTCCGAATGTGCGGTCATTGCCAGCATCACCCAAAATCCATCCAAATACAATCCGATCCGTCATCCGGAAGAGAATGTAAAGCGTCGTGAGAAATGTCTGAATAAAATGCTGGAGCTTGGCTTTATCAGTCAGACACAATACGATGAAGCCATGGCGGATACCGATGCCGTGTACGAGCGTATTGGTCTGTACGACATTGACTATCAGGAAGCCAACGCCACTACCGGTTCCTACTTCTCTGATGCGGTATATGAGCAGGTAAAACAGGATCTGATCCTGTCCGGTTACAACGAGAACATGGCCGAGACTCTGCTGACCTCCGGCGGATTGCGTGTGGAATCCACTCTGGATCCCAAGATTCAGGCAATTCTGAACGAAGAATATGCAGATCCCTCCAATTATCCGGAGAACGTGAAATGGTATCTGAACTATGCACTTACCATTATCTCTCCCGACGGTACCAAGAATAACTTCAGTAAAGAAAACATGATGACCTGGTTCAAGCAGAACCAGAATTCAAAATTCAACCTGATCTTCTCTTCCCAGGATGATGCCTATGCAGCGGTGGACACTTACCGTTCCGCAATGCTGGCTCAGCTGGGTGTAGAAGACGATGCAGATAATTACGAAGAAACTATTTCCATGACTCCTCAGCCCCAGTCCGCTATGGTCATTGAGGAGCAGAACACTGGCTATGTGGTAGCCATGATCGGCGGCCGCGGTGCCAAGGAGGGCCGCAGAACCCTGAACCGTGCCACCAGTGCCAAGCGTCTGCCGGGATCCACCTTCAAGGTAGTGGCCTCCTACGCTCCCGCTCTGGACAGTGCCGGCAAGACTCTGGCTACTGTTTACAACGACGCTCCGTTCAATTATGCCGACGGTACTCCCGTCCGGAATTGGTACAAGACTGGTTACCGCGGCATCCAGAATATCCGAAGTGCGATCCGTGACTCCCTGAATATCATCGCAGTTAAGAACATCACGGTGATCACTCCGAGACTTGGTTATGATTATCTGCTGAACTTTGGATTTACCACTCTGACCGACGGTGTGCAGGTCGGCAACGAGATCAAGTCCGACGTGAACCAGTCCCTGGCTCTGGGCGGTCTGACCTACGGTGTTACTCCTTACGAACTGACTGGTGCCTACGCAGCTATTGCCAACGGCGGTACTTATGTCACCCCGAAGCTGTACACCAGGGTCACCGATTCCGATGGCAATGTAATTCTGGACAACACCAATCCGGCTACCAGACAGGTCATCAAGGAGACCACCGCTTTCCTGCTGACCAGTGCTATGCAGGATGTAGTTACCTCCGGTACCGGTGGCCGTGTAAATTTCGGCGGTATGGCTATCGCCGGTAAGACCGGTACTACTACCGGACCTACCGATGCCTGGTTTGTAGGATATACCCCTTACTACACCGCTGCTACCTGGACCGGGTACGACAACAATGTTGACCTGAACAGTGCCGAGGACGGTGTCTCCAAGACCTTATGGCGTAAGGTTATGAAGCGTGTTCATGAGGATCTGCCTAACACCCAGTTCCCGGTTCCCTCCGGTATTGTACAGGTAGCGGTATGTTCCCAGTCCGGCAAGCTCCCGATTCCCGGTCTCTGCGATGGTTCCGTCTACACGGAATACTTTGCGGAGGGTACAGAACCTACCGAAAGCTGTGATGTGCACTATCAGGGTGAGATCTGTGCTTACGACGGATTACCCGCAAGCCCCGACTGCCCGTTCAAGTACACCGGTGTTGCCACCATGCCTCTGGTAGAAGATCCTGCATTACAGCAGGGCTCCACTGTCATCATCAATAATCCGGATGGCACGCAGACTGTCAGCACACCAAACACCAGAAGTCAGTGTCAGCATGATGCAACCTTCTTTGCCAATCCGGACTACGAATCTGTGATCAACCAGCAACAGGCCGAGATCAATGCCCGTAATGCTGCAGCGCAGCCGCAGACAGAAGAATAATATGTGAACCATAGAATACCATAGAAATAACAATACCCGCCCCTGTACCACTGCTCCACGCAGCTACAGGGGCGGGTTATTTTTTGCATAAAAAAATCACCGGATCAAACGTTTTCACATTCGATCCGGTGCTCATGATATACCTTATGTTTTCAGATGTTCCTATACAATACCCTGTGCAGTCATGGCGTCTGCAACCTTCAGGAAGCCTGCGATGTTAGCACCTGCTACATAGTTACCTTCCATGCCGTACTTCTTGGCTGCATCATCCAGATTGTGGAAGATATTAACCATGATGGTCTTCAGCTTTGCATCAACCTCTTCGAAGGTCCAGGAAAGTCTCTCACTGTTCTGGCTCATCTCCAGAGCGGAGGTAGCAACACCACCTGCATTGGATGCTTTGCCGGGGCAGAACAGAACGCCGTTCTTCTGGAAGTACTCGGTAGCTTCCATGGTGGTAGGCATGTTAGCGCCCTCTGCTACAGCGAATACGCCGTTAGCAACCAGCTGTTTTGCATCCTCCAGATCCAGTTCGTTCTGGGTTGCGCAAGGAAGAGCTACATCACACTTCACGGTCCATACACCATGCTCACCATTCTTCTTCTCATGATACTGTGCGCTGGGTCTTGCAGCAGCATACTCGGTCAGTCTTGCACGCTTTACTTCCTTTACTTCCTGCAACAGTGCTACATCGATTCCTTCGGGATCATAAATCCAGCCGGTGGAATCAGAACAGGTAACTACCTTGGCACCTAACTGCTCTGCTTTCTGGATAGCGTAGATTGCTACGTTACCGGCACCGGATACAGCCACGGTCTTGCCTGCGATATCCTTGCCATTGCACTTTAACATCTCCTCGGTCAGATACAGCAGGCCATAACCGGTTGCTTCGGTTCTTGCCAGGGATCCGCCATAGCTTAAGCCCTTACCGGTCAGAACACCTTCATACAGGCCGGTCAGTCTCTTGTACTGTCCGTACATATAACCGATTTCTCTTGCGCCGGTACCGATATCACCTGCAGGAACATCGGTATCTGCTCCGATATATTTGTAAAGTTCTGTGATGAAGCTCTGGCAGAAAGCCATGATCTCTCTGTCGGATTTACCCTTGGGATCAAAATCGGAACCACCCTTACCACCGCCGATAGGCAAGCCGGTCAGAGAGTTCTTGAAGGTCTGCTCGAAACCAAGGAACTTGATGATACCTAAGTTAACGGAAGGATGTAAACGTAAGCCTCCCTTGTAAGGTCCGATTGCGGAGTTGAACTGTACACGGAAACCGTTGTTTACCTGTACCTGACCCTTATCATCCACCCAGGGTACACGAAACAGGATCTGTCTCTCGGGAGTTACCAGTCTCTCCAGCAGAGCATCCTTACGATATTTTTCCTCGTTTGCCTCGATCACCACGCGAAGAGATTCCAGAACCTCTTTGACTGCCTGGTGGAACTCGGGCTGTGCAGGATTCTTTGCGACTACCAAATCAAATACTTCATCAACATATGACATTTGAATGTCCTCCTTCAATTGGTATACAGATTCATGACAACCTGGTTGCCATATGCTTTATTATAAAACGACTTTTTTAATTGTACAATAAACTTTATTTCACTAAATCGTAAAAGTTTTTGGCCATTTTCTATAAAAATTGCACAAAAAGGTATGCAAGTATACAATTTGTGCGTTATGATGTACGTTAAATTGCCGAAAGCGGTCGTTTTGTATGCTATAGATATTCTTTCAGAGTCCGGATGTTGGCATTCTCCATCTCGATCAGTTCCTTCGCCAGACTGCGGCAGGGGCTTCCAGCAAACTCTTCATTGTGTGCCAACACCTTCTCCATCTCCAGCACACCGTTATTACTGCCCTTGATGATCATTTCTGCGATATGACTTGTGCTGGTGTTGAGCAGGGTGTTATAACCGATTCCAAAGCGCAGCATCATTTTCTCCATGGCATTCTCCCGGTAGGTCTGGGCCTTGCCCTCCACCAGATTCTGCACTGCCCTGTCATGTAGCCTGGAGTACTGTAATTCCTGTTCCGCCACCACGGCTGCCAGCCTGTCGTCGTAGATTTTGTCCGTAACGGCATCCAGTGCCTTCATGGCCATTTCCGTGTTACGCTGGATCTCCCGGTAGATGTTGATCTCCTGTTTCTTCAGATTGTGATTTCCTGTTTTATTCATAGAAAAAGCTCCTTACCGTTTTTGGTAAGAAGCTTTCCCTGAATTATCTTATTTTATTCCAAGCCCGCAGTGCACCGCTCAAAAATGCTTCGCGTTTCTTCGCTGTCGGGCATTCGCCCTATCATTCGCCGCGCAATACGAATTGCTCCGCAGCCTTCGCTGCTCTCGCAATTCTACCTACATTCGGATTCCGCTGATTTGCTTCCGCAAATTGCTTCTTCCTCATTCCGCAGTGCACCGCTCAAAAATGCTTCGCATTTCTTCGCTGTCGGGCATTCGCCCTATCATTCGCCGCGCAATACGAATTGCTCCGCAGCCTTCGCTGCTCTCGCAATTCTACCTACATTCGGATTCCGCTGATTTGCTTCCGCAAATCGCTTCTTCCTCATGTAGGTGCGATTTTCTCAAGTTCATAGGTCGCCGTATGCAAGCATCCGCGCCCCTACGAACTTGGAAAATCTGTTATTGTACATATTCACTCTTGACGTATCCGATCTGGCCATTGTACCTGATCTTGCTCCAGTCGCCTTCTGTGCCGACCAGTTCCGCGGAATCGCCACCGGAAAGAACTCCCAGACGATCTGCAGTCTCACTGGCGGATGCACGTACATTGATATTGGTGGTAGCGGTCACGGTTCCGATGGTCTCGGCACCGGCTGCGCTCTCTGCCAGCTGCAGGAACTCTGTCTTGATATAGCCTTCCTTACCTTCATAATCTACCTTGGTCCAACCGTTGGCGCGCTGCTCCAGTACCTGAAGCTTCGTACCTCCTGCCACTTTACCCAGCTTATCCGCCTGCTCACTGTCGGAGCTTCTGACATTTACGGTAGTAGTTGTCGTCACATACTGCGGTCCCTGCTCTTCTGCAGGCTGCTCTGTGCCTTCGGCAGAAGTATCCTGACCGTCTGCCGCCTGATCGCCGCCTTCCGCAGAGGTATCTGTATTCTGATCTCCGGCTACCTGATTGGCCAGCTTCTCTCCTACGGCAATGCTTACCTGAGAATCCAGCTCACTGATATACTGCAATACTTCCGGATGATCTACCATCAGTTCATTGTATTCCACTGTGATCTTGTTGTTAAATTCCACAACATCATCCTGCGTGCTTACCGTCTTGATATAATCGTTGACTTCCTCACTGTTCTCGCCGCGCTTGATATACATTTCTCCCTGATCATTGGTGCAGATATAAAGTGCCTGATAACCGGGCACCTCTTCCTCATGACCCACAAATGCAATCTTGTAATATACATAAGCGATCACCGAACCCTCTTCCGGGCCGGTCTTGGTATAAATCTCCAAAGTCGGATAATAATCAATATACTGTGCCAGTTCCAGATAACGATACATGTCTTTGTCGGAGATCTCATCACAAACGGAACGTAACGTTGTCTCATCACCGGTCGCCATGGCATTATAATAAGTAGCTACCAGAGTATATACCGCACCTTCCTCATTTGCTACCAAAGATACATCCTCTGTTGTCGGTTCCGTAGCAATCTCACTGGACGCTGCCGCTGCGCTCTCTGCGTTCTGCTGCTCCTCACGGTGACGGTTGTTCATACTCAGGCTTACAGATACGGTGACTGCCACTGCCACAACAACGACAGCCGGCAAAACTACTTTACTATGCTTTATGATATAGTTTCCAAGAAAATGTAATTTTTCTTTCCACATATTGCGTCCTTTCCAAATTCTGAAAAAAAATTCTTTAATCGCAAAAAGCCGCAAGCGGCTTCTCTCATCTCTCTCCCTATAATCAAGGTGATGTAAATGCATCCGACAGGAATCGAACCTGCATTAAAGGCGTCGGAGGCCTCCGTTCTATCCATTAGACTACGGATGCAAATATTACAAATTTGTTACATCACCTCGACTATAATATCATAAAACACTACATATGTCCAGTTTAAATTGTTGGAATTATTCAGTTTTTTTCAAACATAATATTCACTCCGGTATTCTACACTATCTTTACTTCCCTCTCCCGGCTGCAATACAGATATAAATGGTCCGACAGAACTTCCTCCGGCGGCAGCTCCGTCCGGTTCACTTCTGCGATCATTTTCTTCAGTTCTTCCCTGTCCTGTTCCCGTTCCCTGGGAACCAGCAGGAATTCATGAACAGAACTGGGGATCATGTAATAATCGCCGCCGATACGCTCTGCCAGCTGCTCCAGCATCCCGGGATACAGAATACTGCAGGCACCGTAAGTCTTGCGGGAATTCGTCAGGATCATCATGGATACCTTCCTCAAAAATTCCCTCCGGACTTCCTCCGGAAGTTCCTGCAGTGCGTCTCCCAGCACATCCTCCATGGGAATGGTCTCACCGGGAAACAGTCTGGGGGTATTTTTCACTGCAATCTCCAGCAGATCCCTGTCTGTCACCTTCCAGTTGTCCAGATGGGATCTGTAGATGGGGATCATACCGTTGTCCACTCCTGCTTCGTCAAACGCATAGTAGAAGCAGATTGCCAGATCAAGTATCGGAATATACGGCACTTTTTCCAGCTGCTCCCGGTTCTTCTCCCGGTTCACCAGCCGGAAGCACAGTTTCTCCTTTACCTTCTCAAAATCCTGAAAAAAGGAAACATCGATCTTCCGGCCGATTCCGTCCTCCTTATAGATACTGATGATCTTCTTAATAATATCTGCAAAGGTCACGCCACCCTCATAAGCTTCCCAGAAGGAATTAAGATAAATCGTAGGTGTCACATTGTCCTGTCCCTTACGGATCATCAGTCCCTGAAGCAGCACTCCGTTATTCTTCTGCACTTCCCGCAGTTCCACTGTATACTCCTGTCCCAACACTTCGCTGACAGCCTTCTGTACCTTTACTTTAAATGTAGAAATCTCCATAGAATACCTCCATGCCTCTCCGAAGCAGGCTCCCCTCCTGCTTTTTCCCATGTGGTATTTCCGGTGTAAAAATGTAGAAAATAACAAAAGCAATAAGCCATCCCGAAACAGGATAACTTATTGCCTTACAGGTTCTCTTATCGGATATTGCTCAGAACAGTGGTAGTCTCAACAATTATGCACGAGACAGATATTCACCGGTTCTGGTATCGATCTTGATCTTGTCGCCCTGGTTAACGAACAGAGGTACTGCAACAGTAGCTCCGGTCTCAACGGTAGCAGGCTTGCTGGCACCGGTAGCGGTATCACCCTTGAATCCGGGCTCGGTCTCAGTGATCTCCAGTTCTACAAACAGAGGAGGCTCCACGGAGAATACGCTGCCATTGTGGGAGCAGATCTTGCACATCTCGTTCTCTTTTACGAACTTCAGTGCATCGCCTACAGTCTCAGAGTTCAGTGCAACCTGATCGTAAGTCTCGGTATCCATGAAGTAGTACAGATCGCCATCTTCATACAGATACTGCATATCCTTTCTATCAATACGCGCCTGAGGGCACTTCTCAGTAGGACGGAAAGTCTTCTCTACTACACCGCCACTCTTGATGTTCTTCAGCTTGGTTCTTACGAAAGCTGCGCCCTTTCCCGGCTTAACATGCTGGAATTCGATAATCTGGTAAACATTGTTATCATACTCAATGGTAATACCATTTCTGAAATCACCTGCAGAAATCATAATGTATTCCTCCTAAATATTTTCACGTCATAATTCTTTAACATTTTAATATAAAAACATGCACATTTCAACTACTTTTGAAAAATTTTTTCAAATTTCTCGGGAAACTACTGCCTGTTCTCCCGCAGGAAGTCGATAGCCTGCAGATAACCGTCCAGTCCCTGTCCGTAAATCTGCCTGTTACATACCGGTGCTGTCACAGAAATCTTGCGGAACTCTTCTCTGCTCGTAATATCGGAAATATGAATCTCCACCTTGGGAATATCCACGCTTGCCAGAGCATCCCGGATGGCATAGCTGTAATGGGTGTAGGCACCGGGGTTGATCACGATCCCCTCTGTTCCGTCAGAATAAGCCTCCTGGATCCTGTCGATGATGGCTCCTTCATGGTTGCTCTGGAACACCTGGATCTCCTCTCCGGTTTCTTTTGCTTTTTTGTCGATCAGATCCAGTAAATACTGATAGTCCTGTGTTCCGTAGATCTTTTTCTCACGGATTCCCAGAAAATTCAGATTCGGTCCGTTGATCACCAGAATTTTCATCTTTTTTCTCTCCTTTTTTCTCTGTATGTCTTTCTGCTTCCGTAACTGCAGCTGTAACTCTTCCGCCAGTTCATCGGAATGCCTGTTATCCACATCCAGTATAATGTCCGCACATTCCGCATAGATTTTGTCCCGGATCTCCAGCAGTTCCCGGATCCTTGTCAGAGGATCCTCACACTGCAGCAGGGGCCTTGTAGTGTCATTTTTCAGCCGCTCGTAGACCACTTCCGGCGACACGCGCAGATATACCACTGTTCCACACTGATGCAGCAGGGGCCGGTTCACCGGATTGACCGGAGTGCCTCCTCCCACAGACAGGATACGTTCGTATTTCTGTTCCCCGCATTTTCGCAGCAGTTCCGTCTCCAGTTCCCGGAAATAGGATTCACCGTCATCCGCAAAGATCTGTGTGATGCTCCTGCCCTCCTGTCTCTCGATCAGCTTGTCCGTGTCTTCTACCGGCATCCGTAGCAGATAGGACAGTTTCAGTCCCAGTGTTGTCTTCCCCGATCCCATAAAGCCGATCAGGACGATATTCCTTCGTTTGTGTTTCATTTTTTATTTTCCGTCCTCTGTTTTTTTTGCTTTCTGCATCCGTTCATAGACTTTGTCTGCAAGCCAGGGTTCCACCTGGCAGCCTGTCCACAATTCAAAAGCAATGATTCCCTGATAGAGAAGCATCTTTGCGCCATTATAGGCTTCACCGCCCTGTGCCTCCACCAGTTCCATAAACCGGGTCTTCGGCGGATTGAAGATCAGATCATATCCGGTGTGTACTCTCTTATAAAATGTGGGATCCTCGATCAACGCCGCATCACAGTCCGGATACATACCCACACTGGTGGCCTGTATTGCCAGATAGCGTTCCCCTTCCGGCAGCGTATCATACGCATCTATAGACAGGGCTTTTGCAAATTTCCGTTTTTTTCCGGTGAGGTGATTTACTTCGTCCGCTATGCTCTGTGCCTTTTCCACCGTACGGTTCAGGATAATGGCCTCTTTCGCCCCCTTATCCAACAGCATCATGGCTACCGCTCTGGCTACTCCTCCGGCTCCCAGGATCAGCACTTTCTGTCCCTTGACTTTGACGCCGTCCTCGCACATGGCCCGGTACAATCCCGGCATATCGGTATTGTAGCCTTTATAGCCCTTTTCCGTGCGGACCAGCGTATTTACAGCACCGATATTTGATGCCAGCGGATCTATGTCATCCAGGTACGGGATCACATCGCTTTTATAGGGAACCGTTACATTTATTCCCAGCAGATTCAGTGCAAAAGCACCCTTCACGGCATCCTCCAGTCTTCCGGTCTCCACATGGAACGGGACATAGGCCAGATTTTTCCCAAGCACCATGGACAGGGTATTGTGGATCACCGGAGACAGGGTGTGCTCCACCGGGTTTCCGATCAGTCCGCAGGTTCTGGTATAGCCATTGATATCATTCAGCATTTTGATTTCCTTTCCGACGCTTTTCTCTATGGTAGAAAAACAGTACGATCTTTTCCAGATATCTCTTGAGTACGATCTGAATCTCTTCTTTCGGATGAATGGGTTTCGTCAGATAGGTCACGATCCCGCATTTCTTAGCTCCCCACACATCGGTGAACAGCTGATCCCCCACAAAAAGTGTGGTATCCGCCCCGGTATGCATCTGTTCCATAGCCCGCAGATAACCTTCTCTTCCGGGTTTCCCGGCCTTATAGATATAGGAAGCACCTACTGCATCCGCAAAACTTTTTACGCGGGGCTCCTTGTTGTTCGATAACAGCAGTGTCTGAAATCCCAGTTCCCGCAATCTGCCGAAGAACTCTGTTGCCTGCGGTGTTGCCGGTGCCCCGTGCGGTACGAGTGTATTGTCAATATCAAAAATGATTCCGCGATACCCCTGTTCATATAATGTTCTGTAATCTATGCCATAGGCGGAATTCGCCTCATAATCCGGGTAAAACTGATGCAGCATCTGTCTCGCCTTTCGTCTGTTTTATAATGTAATCGGTATTCTCCTCTAGGGAAAATGCCTGAAAATATGCTTCTTCCAACGGAATCCACAGCTGCAGGAAGTCCTGTAGTATGTCCTCTCCGTTCCTCGTGCGGATCCGCTCCGTCTGCGTCTCATGGTCTATGTCCAGAAATACTTTCCGGTCCATGTATTCTCCCAGTACCGGATGGCAGCTGTAAGCGCCTTCCACGAATACAAAACCGTTATTTTGTACCGGGAGCCAGTCTCCCGGTGCCATGCGGGAACAGTCAAATCTCTGATAGGAAAATGCTTGTCCCGATGCAAGCTTCGGTATGACTTCCGTCAAAAATCGTTCATAGTGCACATTTCCGCCGGGCTCGCTTCTGCGCTCCTGCGTCCGAAGTGCAGGCGGCAGAAAAAAATCATCCATATGGATCACATCTCCGCCCAGTTCTTTTGCAAGTCTGGCAGCCAGTGTTGTCTTCCCTGCGGCGCATCTGCCGTCAATGGCAATAATGCGCATTCCGGTGGGAAGCACACGCAATTCCTCTGTCAGCTCAGAAACAGTTCTCAGCGATCTCATCCACAGCCTCCGCAATGTATTCTCCCAGGCGTCTGCTCTCGACTCCCACGATAGTGGCATGGCATTTACTCATGGGGATCAGGATCAGTTTTGCATCATTCGAAGCTACCGCTGCTGCCATGGTGGGGGTGATCTCACCTAACATGGCATCCGCCATGACGATTCCCACCGGTCCTACGATCACGTCTGCTCTCTTACTGTTATATACCACGGCATTCTCCCCGGTGGCACCGCTTGTCACGCCGCTCTTCATCATATTCGCCGTAGCTGTGGCGTTGGTTCCCACTGCGATCAGTTCCGCCTCCGGAAACCGTTCCTTCAGAGCCTCCAGCAGGCTTCTGCCTACGCCTCCGCCCTGGCCGTCCATTACCATAATACGCATAACTTTACTCCTGCCAAAAATAATACATACATGTTCCATGATAGCATGGCAAATGCTTTTTTGCAATTTATCTTGACAAAAAAATGCCCACCCTTTATTATGTATTATGCTTCAGGAAGGAGCTTAACGCCAGAAGGCATATTTATCCCAGAAGGGAAAAGTGTGCCGTTCTGGCTTTTTTGTTACTGTTCAGGTTTCTCCGTCTCGGAGAGGCTTTTTGCGAATGGAGACTCTGAACAGTTATATCTTATCAGGAGGTTTTCCATGAAAAAATTAACTGTTTTAAACAAGAGCATCCTCACTGCTCTGTGTATTGCCTTATGTGTGGTTCTGCCCATGACTCTGCACGCCATTCCCAAGGGCGGTGTCCTGTTCTCCCCCATGCATCTGCCCGTGCTTCTGTGCGGTCTGGTCTGTGGAGCACCTTTCGGTCTGGTCTGCGGCATTCTCGGACCTCTGGTATCCAGTCTGCTTACCGGTATGCCCGTTTTTGGATATATGCCTGTTATGATGATCGAGTTGGGACTCTATGGTCTGATCAGCGGTCTGGTCTTGCAGTTTCTCCGCAGCGGTAAGCTGATCATTGATCTGTATGCGGCTTTAATCATCGCCATGCTGGGCGGCCGTGTGATCACCGGTATCCTGCGCGCACTGATCTTTGCAGGCGGTTCCTACAGCTGGTCTGCCTGGGCTGCCGGATATTTCGTATCCTGCCTCCCCGGTATCATTATCCAGCTGATTCTGATCCCCATCATCTATGTTGCACTGGAACGCGCTCATCTCCTGCCGGTTCGTTACGCTGCTGTTTCTGCTGCCGCAGAGACCGAAGCTGCATAATATAAAGAGCGACATGCACCGCCGGGCACACCACGCAAAAAATGGCTCTTCTGTCTTACGACAGGAGAGCCATTTTCTGTTTGTAAATTCGTATGAAATAGAGGATTTCCGCCACTGCGGTGATACTCCAGGAGAAAACATACAGCAGATACAGGGACGGTATCGTATGGAAATAGGCAAATACGGTGTAGACCCAGATTACACGGAACACGCAGGAGCCCATGATGACAATGAACATAGGTATAATGCTCTTGCCCATGGCTCTGGCCGCCGCAATGGTACAGTCCATAAATGCCGAAATACAATACGAAAATCCCATGATTGTCAGACGGTACATACCGGCATTCATAACTGCCGCATCTCTGGTAAACAGGGACAAAAACGCTCTTCCGAAAAATACCAGTGACACTCCCAGGATCAGACCGATGGCGAAGGAATATGCCAGGCTGATGAGGTAACTGTTCCGCACCCTTTTCTTCTTGCCCGCACCGTAATTCTGTCCCATAAAGCTGCCGCAGGCGGTATAGAATGCCGCCATGACATCGTATACCATGGCATCTGCATTGGTGGCTGCGGAATTGCCTGCCACCATGGTGGCATCAAAGGAATTCACACCCATCTGCACAAAGCTGTTGGCAAACTGGAAAATTACGTTCTGCAATCCGGAGGGCATTCCCAGCTTCAGGATATCCTTCGTAAGTTCCGGATCCAACCGCAGCTTTCCCGGATGCAAGGCATAAATGTCTTTGCAGCGAAGCAGTGCCTGCAGGATTAATGCTGCAGATACATACTGGGAAATGATACTGGCCAATGCCACTCCTGCCACATCCATATGACAGACGATCACAAAAAACAGGTTCAGAATAATATTCAGCACTCCGGAAAAACCAAGATAATACAGAGGCTTCTTCGTATTCCCCACTGCGCTGTACACCGCATTACCAAAGTTGTAAATGGCCAGCGCCGGCATTCCCAGATAATAGATCCGCAGGTACAATACTGCTTTGTCCAAAAGTTCCTCTCTGGTCTTCAGCATTGTCAGCATCCACTCGGATAAGCCGACTCCCAGTACCAGTAACAGCACTCCCATGATCAGGCTGACCAGTGCGGCGGAGTGAATCGTCTTCGACAGACTGTCCTTATCCTTCGCTCCGTAATATAACGCTGTCAGCACATTAATACCGCCGGACAGGCCGATCAAAAATCCGGTAAACATGGTGACCAACGTGGCTGTGGACCCTACCGCTCCCAGCGACAGGGAACCGGCGAACTGACCGATCACCGCAATATCCGCCATGTTGAAAAGCACCTGTAGCAGATTGGACAGCATTAACGGCACACTGAAGATCAGTATTTTCTTTCCTAAGGGTCCTTCCGTCAGATCCTGCATATTCTGTTTCATTTTCAATCCTATCCTTTTATCTTCTTCCCATATTTGTATCTCTGTTATTACTCTTCCCATCAGCGTCCACTCTGACGAAAAGAACGGTCAAAGAGTTTTTTGCTCCTTGACCGTTCCTTATTCTAGCATATCTTATCTTTCTTTTCTACCGGAAAATCAATTTTTTTGACAACTTATGCTGCCTCTTTTTCTGAATTTTTCCCGGCACCGAACAGCTTGCGGATGCAGCTGTAAGCAACCATAACTCCCAGTACCATAAGCAGTATGGCTACGATCAGCTGTAAGCCGTCTACCAGGAAGCTTGCCTGTCCGGCTGCCACATTTTTCACCAGGGCAACTGTCTTCTGGATCAATGCAGTAAAGGTTACGACCAGCATCATTCCCATAGGGAAGTACAGTGTCCAGCCGGTACGACCGGTAGTCTTTAAGAATACGGCCAGGGCGATCAATACCAGTGCTGCCAGCAGCTGGTTCGCAGAACCGAACAGCGGCCATACATTGTTGTATCCGCCAAGAGTCAGCAGATAACCGAAAAACAAAGTGATCACAGTTGCAAAATACTTATTGGTAAGAACTCTCTGCACGGGAGTCATCTTTGCGGTATCTGTGGTGTCTCCCAGGAACAGCTCCTGGAAGGACATACGCCCGATTCTTGCTACGGAATCCAGAGAAGTCAGTGCCAATGCAGATACACACATGGTCATGAATACAGTTGCTACGGTTACGGGAACCCCCATCTTCTCCAGGAATCCTGCGACACCGGAGGAGAAAATGGAGAACGGTGTACCATCGGGCTTCGTGCCATTGACTGCAACTGCACCGACAACTACCAGTGCAACCACACCCAGCAGGCTCTCTACAATCATGGCACCATAACCTACCATGGGCATATCTTTTTCATTACTGATGGTCTTGGATGAAGTACCGGAGGATACCAGGCTGTGGAAGCCGGATACCGCACCGCAGGCGATGGTGACGAACAGAGTCGGGAACAGGCCGCTGTTACCTACCTGAAAACCGTTAAATGCATTCAGCTCCATATCGGGATGAGCCACAACCACACCAAGTACGGCACCGATGATCATACCCAGCAGCATAAAGGTGGTCATGTAATCTCTGGGCTGCATCAGAAGCCACATGGGCATTACGGATGCAAGGAACAGGTATGCCATGATGATGTAGATCCATGCAGTCTTGGAAGCATAGATGGGAAGATGCATACCTACAGCGAACATTACTACCAACAGACCGATGGCTACGACTGCCTTGACCCACTCGTTCATCTTGCCGACCTTTTTCTGGATCAGACCGAAGATCACTGCTACAACGATGAACAACATGGAAATGGATGCCGCACTGCCGTTGGCATATGCCACACTGGCATCTTCCAGTCCGGTACCTACGAAGGTACCTGCCACCATATCGGTAAATGCCGCAATGACTAACAGAGTGAATAGCCAGCAGAACAGCATGAACAACTTTCTGCCGGTCTTACCAATGTATTTTTCAATGATCATTCCCATGGATTTTCCTTCGTTCTTCACGGAGGCATACAGCGCACCGAAATCCTGTACGGCACCGAAGAACAGACCGCCGATCAGAAGCCACAGGAGCACGGGAACCCATCCGAATACCGATGCGAGGATGGGACCCGTCACAGGACCTGCTCCGGCGATAGAGGAAAACTGATGAGAAAATACAGTGAATTTGGAGGAAGGCACGAAGTCCTCTCCGTCTTCATGGGTAAACGCAGGCGTCTTCGCCTTCTCATCGATTCCCCACTTTTTTGCAAGCCATCTTCCGTAGAAGACATAGCCTGCTACCAGCACTACCATTGCGATCAGAATGATTACCAAACTGTTCATTTTTGTTTCCTTCTTTCTTGTGTCTTGTTGTTTTGTCGTGACAGAAAGA
Source organism: Waltera sp. (assembly GCF_046969025.1). NCBI lineage: Bacteria > Bacillati > Bacillota > Clostridia > Lachnospirales > Lachnospiraceae > Waltera > Waltera sp. The sequence continues at coordinate 191,190 of NZ_JBKVQF010000002.1, forward strand.
AAAATTCTGATTGCCCGTAAAACAAAAAAGCTTTCCGTCTCCAGTGCTTTATAAGCACTCAAAGACGAAAAGCTCTAAGCTCTCCGCGTTACCACTTTGCTTGCCGTATATCTTATACGACCTCTTGTTCCCATCTCCATGAAACACATAAAAATCATGCTTCATTTCCAACAGGCTTCTAAATAACGGTAGAATACCGGTGACACCTACTTAACTGCTTCAGTGTACTTCTCACAGAGGATAGTCTGTCATGCTCACATGCCGTCTCACACCAGCCGGCGGCTCTCTGAAATGCTTCCGTATGCAGATCTTGTTCTGCTCATCGAATTTCACTTTCTGTTCGATAGCAAAGATACCACTCTGATTTTATAATGTCAATAGTTTTCTTTTAATTTTTTGTTGATCTATTTTATCATTTTCCCTTTTTATCCGCGATCAGAGGTTTGATAGCGGAATAAATCTCGCTGGTACGTTTACTGTCCTTGAACTCTTTGTTCAGGGCATTGTTGATTCCCTGTTTGGTCTTGTACTGGCGGATGAATTTTACCACCTGAGGAACGATGGTCTGGTCGGAAAGCACCTTTTCCACTGCCTGGGCCAGTTCATCCGGCTCTTCTGCTGATTTCTTCTCTGAAGCCTTCTTATCAACAGTTTTCTCCGTCGTTTTCTTTTCTGCCATATTTGCAGTATTCTTCTTCCGGGTATTTCCGCTCTTTTTCCTTACCGTTTTTTTCACGGGTTCCACAGGCACAGGTTCCAGTATCTCAGGCAGCGGTTCTTCCAGAATCTGCACGCTCACAAATGCTGGCTCTGCAATCCCCTCTGCATCCACTTCCGCCTTCGGTTCCTCCGTCATTACCGCTGTTGCGTTCTCTGTCTCCTGTTCTGTGCTTCCCGCTGCCACCGGCTCTGCCTCTTCCACCGACAGAGCCTGCACGCTCTCCTGTTCCGTACTTTCCGTTACTTCCATTGCGTTTTCTTCGGTCAGGAGATTTTGTTCCGCCATTGGATTCTTTCCCCACAAGAGATTACGGATAATGCGCACGGGAACTCCCTGTGCTTTCCAGTATACCATCAGGCTGGTGAAGCCGTTGTCCTTGGTCACAATAAAGTAATCCGGGTGTATCCCTTCCCTCTGCTGCTCACAGATCAGGTAACCGAGATACGTTGCCAGCTGGAAATCCAGTGCATTCTTGGTACCCACTGCTACCTTGTGGTAAATGATCTGTGCTTTCGTCTCATTCAGCTTCCGGTGCAGGTCAAAGGTCATGCTGTCCGCATTGTCACTGTAGAAAATGCAGACGGTATCCTCCTCCGCCAGCAGTTCCACTCCCTCCATGCCTCGGCTCTTTACATTTTCAAAATCAATCAGATAATAGGCCATTATTTCTCCTCCCCATTTGTTGTATCAATTTCTTCCGCTTTACCAGTCTCTTCCGGTGTCCCCTGCTCCGGTTCCGCCGGTGCATCCTTCTGTTCCACAGTCTCTACAGGCTCTGTGTTTTCTACCGGTCCGGTTGTCTCCGGCGTCCCGGACTCCTCTGCACCTGCCTGCGGCTTTTCCTCCGTCACGGCTTCCGGCTCTTTTGAGATGCCTGTCTTCGTTCTGCTCTCCTCTGTGGCTTTCTTCTTCGCCGGAAGCTTTTCGCGAATGCTTTCTTTCCAGCCGGTGAGCTTCTCATCCCTCCGGTTCTTCCGTTCCCTTCGCTTTGCTGCCCGTTCCTGTCTGGCCTCTTCCTTAAGTTCCAGTTTTTCCTGTTTTCTGGCCTGTTTTGCCAGTGCCTTTTCTTCCAGTTCCACTTCCTTGACAGCGGCTTTTTCTATATCCCGGATATAGCGGTCCGCCTTTTTGTGGTTCTTACGGTCCAGGCGGTATGGGTCATACACAAAGTACGATACCGCTCCCAGCACCAGAATCACCACACCGGCAATCGTCAGTACCGGTACGACGATCCCATACTCCGTAAATCCCAGTTCAAAACAGACAAATACGATCAGCATGGCCGGAAACAACAGCAGATACAGAATTCTTGTCACCATATCCAACAATGCATGCTGTCTTTTCCCATTGGTCAGAAGTGTTCCCTCAATAGCGGTATAAAATGCCATAAAAATACACAATTCCGAACCGAAGCCATGAAGATATCCGCAGATTCCGGTCAGAATCAGCGACAGAAAAAACATGCCGAACGCCGTTCCCTGATACCAGGCATTGCGGTACTCCGTCATTCCCTGCAGCTTGTCCTCACTGATGCCGTGCATCCGATAGACATCCTTGCGGATCATCCGTTCAAATTCTTCGTTATACCGCTGTTCCTCTCTGGTATTGCGCAGGTGGTCTTCCACTGCCTTGCTCATCTGCTCGATATATTCCTGCTCCTTGCGGATCCGTTTGGTTCTGAGCTGCTCCAGCTCATTCTGGCGCCTGACTTCCTCTTCCAGTTTCCGTACCTTTCCGATCCGGGGATTCTTTACCATAATCTCCGGATTCTCCGGAAGCACAGTTGTTTCGTTCTTCTCCTGATTCTCCATTGGGTCCTCTTTCCGTTTATATTATCATCCAATAGCCTTATTATAGATTTTCCGGCCCAGAAAAACAACCTTTTGTTCCCTGTTTTCATTGCTTTGGCTCTTCATCCTGTCACTCGAGAAAAATGCCGCAAGTACCGGCAGCATTACCATAATGGGGAATAAATAACGTACCTGCACTACCGGCCCCAGCAACATAGTCCCAAAGTATAAAAACGGCAGTAAGCTCATCTGGAAACACCAGTATTTTCTTCGATACAGGCACAACACCATCAAAAAGAACAGGCTCCAGCTGTATAGAGATCCATGAAAAATAACGGAAAGCACCGGCCATTCATTAAAGCAGTTACCACTGACGATCTTTTCCAGCACTTTTTCCAGTGCCGGGAATTTCGACCGATGTTCAATACTGCCATAGCCTTCGATTTCCGAGGAAGTATAGGTAAAGAGCACACCATACCTTGTGTCTGTGCCATAGCCCAGATTTTCCGCCCAGGAGAAATCATCCCAGAACCAGTATCCTCTGGTCAGTTCCAGAAAAGCATCCAGGAACTCGTTCGGATACCGTTTGCCCACTCGTAGCCAGTCTCTCAAAAACTGCCTGGAATTCTCCGTATATGCCGAAGCATTTACCGCGCCCTTGATGGTATCCGCCAGCGGCGCATAATAAGCATCCCAATGATCTCTCGGCACATATTTTTCCAGCAATGCCGCCAGCTCCGGATCCTGCGCCTCCAGTTCCTCTCCATGATAATATGCCACTCTGGCAAACTGCTGGATGGGAACGCTGTAAGCCTCGATCTTCGGAGCCTCCAGCCGGGTCCCTATGGCTGTCTGGATCACATTTCGCATTCCGGTCTCTCCCAGTACCAGACAAATCCCCAGAATCAGAATACCCAGTTTTTCCTTTTTCGGCCGCAGGATCAATAACAGCAGCATAAATACCGCCACCGCATATACTGCATTATTACGAAACTGCATCATCAGACAGCCTTCAGCCACCAGAAGAATGTTCATGAGGATTTTCTTTTTTCCGTTGCTGAAATAATTTCTCTCCAGAAAAAGTAAAAAGAACAACGTAAACAATATGGTAAACAAGGTATCCTTTGTGGTACACACCACTAAAACCGTGTTGTATGGGAAAAGCGCCAGAAATAGTGTTGTTACCACCACCGGCCATTTTTTAGCAGTCATCCGCCAGATCATGGACGTTGCATAACCCATGACCAGAGCATACAGCACCATCTGGAATACCGCCATACAGGCCATTCCCGCCTCGTAGGATCCGATGGCCGTTCCAATCTGTAAAAACAGCCGGATCAGCCATGTATGTGCAATGGGCTGCAAGGGATAAAACCATTCCAGGCCCTTATACGCTTCGTTGACCTGTCTGTGAAAATCGTAAGACATGATGATCGGGTAATAAGCCAGCCATACCGGAATCAGGCACAGGAAAATAACGACTGCCGTTACTGCGAATACAATGCCGGACTTCCAATATCTCCCCGACATCGTTGCTTCTCCTCTCGCAGAGAGTCGGTCTATCCCGTCAAGCAACAGATTTGCAAAAGGAAATGCGGCAACACTTAAGCACAGCGCACGGATCAGGATCATCCCTTTGCCCCGGACTCCGCAATCCGTCATTCCCAGATTCTGCAACTGATATCCCATGACCATGGACAAGGCAAACAGGAAGCTGATCACTGCCACATAACAGATTCTGCGCTTCCTGTCCCTTTTCTCCTCTATTTTCCGGAGATTTTGCTCCGTCTGCTGCAACATAGAATAGATTCCCACAGCCAGCAGCACATTCAGAACACTGTAATAGTTCCGGTTCACCGGCTGTAAGCTGAACAGATATGCCACCCCGTAGACACCGCACAGAGTCAGAACCGCTCTGCCCGAAGTTCCTTTGTATTTCATCCATTTATCCTTTGCAATAGTCAATCGTAAGATGCCTCCATACATTTATTTCCATTTCTTCCACTATATTGAAATTTACACTTTCTGTCAATCATTGTAAGTTCTTTTCTATTTGATATATTGTATATATTCAACAAATATAGTAATGATTCCTATTATTATATTTATAATTTTTGCGCATTTCTTTTTTTTATAAAAAGAGATATACTATATACAGAAACAAGGAAATGTTTCCACAAACTCATAAACCAACAGAAAGGATGATAGATTATGGCAAAATTATATACGATCACTTTAAATGGCGTTACAGAGGAAACTTACAATCAGGCTACCGATTATATTCAGAAAAACGCACTGCGTCTGAACTACCGGCCGGTTGCTTCCACCATTGATGTGGAATTTCCAGATGACATCGATCCCGCGAAAGCTCCGGAGCTTACCGACGCAGTGATCCGCGAGGTGCATCAGACTCTGTAATTTTTTTGATTTTTACTTTTGTAAAATAGCAAAGCAAAAAAAGTCCGTCGATGCTTTAACGCTCCGACGGACTTTTTTGTTGTGCCCGCTAACTTGCGGACACTTTTCGCATGAAGACCCTTAAGGTTCAAGTGGTTGCCGGTATTCCTCATATAAGATATCCATGTGCAGCCAGTCATAGTGGTTCCGCATATAGTAACAATGTCCCCGATATCTGCCACTTATTCTGAATCCTGCCTTCTCGTAACACTTAATTGCAGGGGTGTTCGTTTCCAGTACATCCAGATGGACACTATACACTCCCAGCGCCATAAAGCAGTACCGCAAGAGTATCTGCACGACTTCGGTTCCAATGCCTTTTCCACGCACCGACTTTTCTCCGATGTTAATGGATAACCAGGCTGACATATCCTCAGTTCGATGGTCAATATGACAATATCCAATCAATGTGTCTGTCTCTTTCAGGACAATTCCCATCCGCATGACAGAATGGTCTCTTACCCAACCGGGCATCCGGGTGATGTCCACCACAGAATGCGCATGCTCTATAAAGACACAGGTGGTTTCATCCGACATCCACTTCGCGTATAAGCCGACTGCCTCCTCATCATCCCTCAGTACGGATAAAAAAATTTGATTTCCATCTAATCTGCATATATTTTTACTCATCATGCCACCTTACATCTGCTCTGTGTGTTGCGAAGTCCTTGATGTTATTTGAATTATAACATAGAACTTCCTTTTTGGGCACTATATTCTTCGAACATCCGCCGCTTACGCAAAGCCCAAAGTCTCCGCAGACAATCACATAGTCCTGTTCGCCTTCACAATCTCATTCAGGCGTACCGGTCCGTATCCATATAACATGCAGCCCACATTATAAGCGTTCTCCCCCTGATTCATATATTCCCATGTTTCATCCCTCTTATCGTGAATATGACCATAAAAGTGCAAGTGACCTCTGTAAGAGCCATTCCATTCCGACATCGGATAATGGTACAGACCCAAGAACCAGATGCTTATGTCCCTTTAGTTGACTCAGATACCATTCCGCACTTTTTTCGTTTCTATAGCAGAAATCCCCCAAAATATACACATTGTCATCATGATTTACTCTTTGATTCCATAAGGATATCATTGCCTCATCCATGACTTCCACATTTTTAAAGGGGCGATGGTCAAAGTCAATTACTCGCCCTGCATCTTGGGCATAAAGGGATACCCGCAGGGTGTTTTCTTAATTTTGCCCTGCTTTCTGGGCATAGAAGTATGCCGCAGGCAAGGGCGGAAAAAAGGAACTGCCGCATAGACAGCCCGAAAAACATGGATTCCGTGTAATTGCGGATTTCTTTATTTATCTTTACTTCCAATCCATAAACACCTCCTTTTTAGCACAAAAAAATTGCCATCTTTGGAAAAATGACGATTCTTCAAGTTTTACTCCGTTTACTTCCAACTCATTCTTGCGTTATATACATTGTTTACAGCTTCAATATAGCATATGAAAGAGGGATGGTCGTGGTCGTTCTGCCGCAGGTATCTGTTTTTGATATTCAAATACTGCGTTCTGACAAGCTGCCATTTTCCCCTTTTCTTAATATACTTAGCCTTTTTCTGTATTCCTGCGGAATGAGGGGCTTTGTTCCAATAGTATTCATCCCGATAAGTGAACCCTGTTTTTTTGTGAATAAGTCTGTAAAAATCTTCCTCTGTATCTCTGCATACAATGCAGACATCCATTGAAAACTCAGTAGGATTTCCTCTAACAAAATGAATTTCCCCCGTAGTCAGAGAAGATGTTGAATCCTCACAATCTCCTAAATCACGCTCGTTTAACGCCTTATTAAAGGATTTCCTCGCACATTCTTTTAGATTTATGCGATCCTCAAAATCTTCACATCTTACAATCTCAAGGTTGTAATCCAAATCTATCGACAACGAAGCATTTTGTACCCCGTCCTTAAATATATATACACGTTTCATCCGCTTTCTCCCTTACAAGCCCATCATTTCACGCACGACACGGTCTGCCATCTTGACCGCACCGACAAGGACGAGCATATTGAATACCAGTTCCCCGATATAGCTCCACACCATCGTGACCGTAGCCGCATCGGGATTGACCACGGGCGGGGAAGCCGCAAACACCGAAAAGATAATGCAGGCAAGCACGATGATTGCACCCTCAAGGCACACGGCACAATAACTCTTGATAAAGCTCCTGCCGACATTCTGGCTCGGCTCTCCCGCAAAGAAGAAAGAGGGACGGGAGCGATTGCGGTATAAAGGTACAGCTTGAAAAACCTGCCGTACACCGACATTATCATAATGAACGACAGCACTGTGATGAACAGCCCGCCGATGAGCGTCACCGCCCATAGGGGAATGCTTTCAAAAAAGCCGCAGTCCTCCACGGCTGTCACAATCTCCGTCGGCAACACCGTCTTTTTGCGATTTGACATAGATGCGTCCTCCTTTCGCATAGTTTTAGCCACTTTGTCAAGGTGGCTATGTAAACAAGTACAAGAGAACGCAAAAAACCGCCTAATCTTAAAATCAATAAGAATAAGCGGCTTTGTAATTTGCCTTAGACATATTCAATT
>NZ_JBKVQF010000003.1:0-122592 GCF_046969025.1 Waltera sp.
TAGCAGATGGAGGTTTCCGCTAAACAACACTGTTTTGGGAAATCTGACATCTACACTTCACAACATATCACTTCCAATCCGTATTCTTGTAAAATCAGGTTTACAGTCCCAGCAGCTGTTTCTTCTTCGCTTCGAATTCCTCTGCCGTAATGACACCTGCATCCAGCAGTGCCTTATACTTAGGCAGTGCCACGGTGGGATCCTCTGCCTGTACCGGTGCGGCCTGCGGTGCACTCTGCGTACTCCGGGTTGAGGCGTGGGGATCGATTACCTGTTCCTGTGCCTGCGGATCGATGATCTGCATCAGGTTCTGTGCCAGTGCATGCAATCCTTCTGTCTTCTGGGTATAATCATCCAGATAGTCGATGGTGCTGGGCTGATTGGAATCGAACTTCGGTGCTCCTGTCTCTTTGTAGAAACTCTTCCAGTAAGGATGATCCAGTGTGATCTCCACAGCGAATTTCTCCACCGGATTCGGAATATTAAAGTCCGGCTCGGTCATACGGTCTCTGTAATCCGGATCATCTCTTCTGAAGTTATCGTCTCTTCTGCTGTCCTCCATACTGCGACGCATTTCCTCCATCATCTCATACTGATGACGCAGCATTCTGTATTCGTCGATCCTGGGCTTTAACTCATTTAAACGTTCCTTGATATCACTCTTGCAGCTCCGGAAGTTCCCCTTTTCTCCTTCGTACAATACCTCGCCGTCCTCCAGAATACGGAAGGACTTAATGTCGGAGGGCTCCAATGCAAATGCCGTGTCAACAACTCCCAGCCGCAGCAGCTGATGATCCATATCCAGCAGCAGACTGCCCTTGAAAAAGCCGAAGTCATAACGGTAAGTCTCCGTGAAACTGTCACGCAGAGGCTTATTGGCATCATAACAGTTGATATATTCCCGGAATTCATCCAGCGTCATGGAATTCAGTACGCCGTCCGGCAGATCGATCTTGGCTGCACACTCCTTACAGAGATTCTGCCCTTCCACTGCGGATGCCAGCAGTCTCGGTGTCGGATTTCCGCAGATTGGACATAACTTTTTGTTGTTTGTAAATAATCCCATCGTTTTACCCTCCTTAAGAATGTATGTGGATTACATGATCTCAATTAACTTTTTCCGGTGAAACCCGCAGATTCCCGCTGCTATACGATCCGGTATTCTGTGAAGCATACTATTGTAGTTTTCCACGGAATCGTTATAAATCAGTCCACTGGTCTCCACCATATGTTCATAGCTTTTTGCTGCTTTCCAGTACTTCTGATAAGTCTCCTGTGCCTGCAAAAGCGGCATGCCTTCCAAGATCTCTGCAATTTTTTTCTGTACTCTCAATAATTCTCTCTGTTGTTCTGCCACCCATTCCGGCAGTCCGGCCTCTCCGGCAGTCTGTGCACTCTCCAGCGAATGTTTCATTCTCCGGAAAGTCTCCGCATCCATGGTCTGTCCGAGAAACTCCGCCAATCCTTCCAGTGCCTCCCGCTCTGCGGAGAGCTGTACCAGAGTCTGGTACATGGCATTCCGGATATTTTCTTCCTGTGTCTCCAGCTTACGCCGCACCGACAATAGCCAGACACCAAAAAGGGAGGCAAGCAGCAACACGATAATCACAATTTCCATCGTTAACTCTCCCTCCCCTTTTCGTCTTTTTAAGATCTTTTCAAACTATCTTACTGTACAAAATAAAGTCCGTCATAACCATTCATATCAGACATAGCGATCAGTGTTACAGTATCTCCCACCTCAGACAAAAATCCGGCATAGGTAACCTCTGTTCCACCAAAATCAAGTGTCATCTTGATAGCTGTGTTGTCATCGGAATACTCATAAGTACCTTCTGCATTTCCGCCGCCCTGTACCATGGTAACTGCACCGTCTTCACCAAATACAAGCTGTAAGGTACCGCCATAAGTCTCCAGTGTTGCGTTCAGATCCTCTTCTTCCATCTCAACACCATCGATCATACCGCCGGCAAAGTTCCATTCCGTACCACTCAGATCCGGGATTTCCATAACTGCCACCTGTAACAGGGGACCGCCCTCTGCTTCTGTACCTGTCTCTGCTACAGTCTCTGTGGGAGCTTCTGCCACTTCCTGGGTCTGTACTTCCTGGGTCTGTACTTCCTGGGTCTGTACTTCCTGGGTCACTTCTTCGTTGGTGTTCTCCACAATTACCTCTTCCTCACCGCAGGCTGTCAAAGACAATGCCAGTACCAGTCCCATTGCGCATGCAAAATATTTTTTCTTCATAATTGTTTCCTCCTTCTTACAACAGTTCTCTGTTGTCTGAAGATAGTGTACCTTATTTTTTCCATTTATGACCGTTTTTGACACCAATCGACCCAAATATGACATGAAACGACCGGAGAAAAAATTCTCCGGTCGTTTTATGCTAAAAATGTCTGGTTTTTACGAAAAAAATAGGAAAAAAATTTGTCTTTCAGTTCCGAATATTTTCCATGCGGAATCGGGATCTGGGTACCGTCCGACAGGATCACAGCTTTGTTAGATATGCTCTTTACATAATCCATATTGATCATATATGACCTGTGGCAACGGACAAAGCATTCATAATCCTTCAACTGTTCGCACAAATCGTCCAGTTTACCAACGCTGTCCAGTACTTCTCCGTCTTCTTTGTGAAGCAGCAGATTCCTCCCCGTTACCTCGCAGTACTTCAGTTTGTCCAGTTCCAGCCTTGTGATTCCCGTCTTACATCGCAGGATCAGACTGTTCTTTTCATTCTTGAGGCACTCCCTGAGTACCGAATCCATCAATCGGTAGAAGCTCTCCTGCCAGATAGGCTTCAACTGATAAAAATAGGCCCCCACTTCATAGGAATCCACAGCGTATTCCGAAGAGGATGTCAGATAAATGATCTTCACCGAAGTATCATACTTACGGATCTCTCTGGCGGCACTGATTCCATCCTGTCCTGGCATCAGAACATCCAGAAATATAATATCCAGCCGGGTCCCCCGCTCTACTTCCGACAGCAATTCCAGCGGACTGTGAAATGCTGCATAAGTAATATCCTGATTCCGTTCTACCCGATATCTGTCCATCAGAACGCTTAATTCTTTAAGTACTGACAGATCGTCATCACAAAAAGCTACTTTTATCATGATTCTTCCTTTGCCGCACAAACCGATGCAGCTCATTCGTTTTATCGTATGTGTCTTGACATGTTTTTCTACGCTTATTACAATAATTATATCCGTACATCGATGTACGATGCAAGGATAATTTTGAGAAAGGCATATTTTTGATGTCATCAAACGAAGAAAACGGAAAAAGTGAAAAAAGACTGATGTCCATCGGAGAAGTCTCCAAAGCGATCGGCATCACCAGAAGAATCATATTGAACTACGAAGCCAAAGGTCTCCTGCTTCCGGATAAAAAAGAAGGAACTGCCGGGAATCGCTATTATACCCCGGATTCCATCTCCCTGATCCGCTCCATCCGGGTACTGCAGAATTTAGGGCTGTCCCTGGATGAGATCTCCTCCTATTATAATGGATCCACGGATCTGGAACCATTGATCGAACGTCTGGAAGCCTTACGAGACGGCCTGACGCAGAGTATCGAGAAGTTAAAGCAACGTACTGCGTCCCCGGCTGCTTCCGTGATACAGTTTCTTACCCTCCCCGCCCAGACGGTGTACTGCCGCAAGGGGGCTTTTAACGGAGTGGAAGAACGCAAAGAATTCCTGCGGGAGGTCTTTATGGAAGCCATTCATCTGTACGGCTCCGACAGCAGTAAGCGGATGTTTTTCATTGAGTACAATCTGGAACATCCGGAAGAATTCACCTGTTGTATCTCCGTACCTCCTGCCAGCAAGGGAGAACATGTGGTGCATCTGCCGGAGCAGAAAGCTCTCGGCATCTTCTATCACGGCTGTTACGAATCACTCCCGGATGCCCGTAGAAAACTGTCTGCCTACGCAGCTGCGCAGAATCTGTCTCTGTCAGGCACGGTACGGCATACTTATCTGGAAGGTCCTCCCCAGCATAAGGATCCGGCGAATTTTATCACTCAGGTGGCTCTTGTTTTACAATGATTCAGTCAAACAGGATTTCCTCCACCGTTACGAACTGAAAGCCTCTTTTCTGTAGAATATCCACTACTTCCAGTGCTGCGGTGACAGAAGTCTCATAATAATCATGCATCAGAATAATATCGCCGTCCCCCGCCTTCTCCACCACTTTGGACGCAATACAGTCTGCATTGTTGGAACACCAGTCCAGAGGATCGATATTCCACAGAACCGGGAACATATTCAGTTCTTTCTCAAAGCTTTTGTCCCAACTGCCGTAAGGCGGCCGGACAAAGCTTATTTTCTCCCCTGTGATTTCTTCGAGAATTTCATTGGTCTGCACCAGCTCCTCCCGAAAGGTCTCCCGGTTGCGGGAAGTGAGCTGTATGTGACTATAGGTATGGTTCCCGATCAGATGTCCTTCGTCCTGTTCTCTCCGGATAATGTCCGGGTAATTCTCCGCATTCTCTCCCGTCACGAAAAAAGTAGCTACCACTCCCCGCTCCTTCAATCCATCCAGAAGCTGTTCCGTATACTTCGGATGCGGCCCGTCGTCAAAGGTCAGCGCGATCTTTTTCGGTTCTCCTGATGTCCCGCACACGCCGGTGTCTGTTTCTATATAGGTTCCATATGACTTCTGCTCTGCGTATCGTTCCGTTCCCACTGCCAGACACAAGATTCCCAGAAGCATGTCAAAGATCAGAATTCCCGCCAGTACTTTTTTCATTTCAAGCCGTCCGTTTCACGCTTTCACAGAAAATATATGCATTCTCAAAAGTGACCATTCCTGCTGCCGCAATAAAACATGCTTGCAAAAAAGGAGACCCGAGACTCTCATCTCCCGGATCTCCTCTGTATGTTACTTTTTTATTTATACTCAGATCTTGAATACGGAAATCTCGTTCTTAAGTCCTTCCATATTCTCATCCAGTACACTTGCAGTAGTGCTCAGCTTCTCCACATGGTTCAGAAGCTTATTGGCCACATCGTTGACGGTCTCGGCACTGCCTGCGGTCTCTTCAATGATATCGGAGATATTCTTCACGGCTGCCACAGCAGCGCTACGCTCACCGTCTGCCTTCTCCGTGCTTACCACGATATCTTTCAGTCCCTCGATCAGCTGGCCCATACGCTCCTGCATCTCGCGGAATACTGCGATCACTTCTTCCACAGCTTTGGTCTGGAGTTCTACCATTGCTTTCGCCTGGCTTGCACTCTCCACGCTGTTCTGGGTCTGGGCTGTAATGTTGGCCACATTGTTGCGGATCTCGCCGGCTGCCTTTGCAGAATCATCTGCCAGCTTACGGATCTCTTCTGCTACTACAGCGAAGCCTCGTCCAGCCTCTCCCGCTCTGGCTGCCTCGATAGAAGCATTCAATGACAGCAGGTTGGTCTGCTCTGTGATCTCTGTGATCGTAGCTACGAAACTGTTGATGATCTCAGATTCCTTGCGAAGAGATTCGATACTCTCACTCACTTTCACAGTCATCTGTGTTGTCTCGCCAGCACGATCACCCAGTACCTGTACGATCTCCATTCCCTTGTTGATCATGCCTTCCGTCTCGCCTACCAGCTTCTCCACACGTTCTACCACATGGCTGACTTCCTGGATCTCATTGGAGAGGATATCGGTCTTCTCCACGCACTCCTGTGCATGTCTGGACTGTTCTTCCATACCTTCGTTGATCTCACCGATGGCACGGGTAATATCCTGTGAATATTCATGAATCAGTTCAGAAGCCTGTCCCACGTTCTGTGCAGACACTTCCAGCTCTCCGGTAGCATTGCTTACCTGATTGACCAGCTTCTTCGTATTCGTGATCATGTTGGTAGCCGAGCCTGCCAGATCCTGGAACTCATCATGTCCCTTGGCAGATACGGTAACCGTCAGATCACCCTTCGCCACATCACCGAACTTTCTGGAAATGCGTCTCATGTTATTCTCAATACCTGCAGTGATAAAGATACCTACGATCACTACGATCACACATGCCAGGATCACCAGACCGATGGTCATGTTGCGGATCTCGGTAGCCTGACTGGTCACTACTCTCATAGGTACCAGTGCACAGGTGGTAAAGCCGATATCTGCACTGTGGCTGTAAATGAAAAGATACTTCTCACCCTGGAAATCTACCTCCGCAGTACCTGCATCCGCTACTGCCTCATCCATGACAGCTGTATAATACTCCTGTCCGGAGAATACATTTCCCTCTTCCGGAAGGACACTTTCTTTTCCTTCTTCTACGTTCTCAACAACCAGTTCTCTGCCTCCGGGAGTTACAAATCCGATGATACTGCCGTCTCCGATATCGATCTCTTCCATGAAATCCGTAATAGCAGAAGGCTTGATATCGATGACAACGCAGGCATTGTTCGACTGGCTCATCATTTCGAAGGCCATAATATAATCTTTTTCGGTCTCCGTTACCTTTTCATCCAGTACAGGATGACTGTCGATCCACTGCGGGATACTTCTTCTGCCTTCCCCGCTTGCCACGTCTTCCTTGTACTCATCCAGGAAACCGTCCACACCGGATGAAAGCTTAGTGGACAGAAGGTTTACTCCCTTCTTGGGAATAATGTGCATGTGGCTGATGAACGGGTTGGAGGTCTGCACCGACAGAAGGTTGGACTTCGTAGATGTCAGGAAATTCAACTTATCCACGGGATTATCTTCGAACATTCCCAGGAAATATTTCCGCAGATCATCATCGTAAGCATATTTCAGACCCTCTGAGCGGATAAAATCACAGCTCATATTCAGATTTTCCGTGGCCATACGCATCGTCTGTAATGTGGAATCGGTGAATTTCTCGCTTAATCCTTCTGCGGATTTCTGGTATGCTGACACACCGATGATCACCATAAACACAATAGGCACCAGGAAACATACAACGATCTTGTTGCGGATGCTGAGCAGTTTCGAGCTCTTTCCACTCTTTTTCTGCTTCGGAGCCTTTTGCTTCTTCTCCGCAGATGCCTTCTTTCCCTTCACTGCCTTTTCAGGCTTCGGCTTCTTTTCGGAAGTCGTCTCTTTTTTCCCCGTAAAAAGAGATTTCTTTGGTTTTTCAACATTCGTACTCATTTAATACCCTCCGGTACTTGTTATAGATATTTAAAATTATAGCATAATAATTACCAGAATGGAACAACATTTTCTGCCATTTGTTATGCTTTTTGTATATTTTTAGTTAAAATTTATCTTCGTCAGAAAGGTCTCAGGGAACTTCTCTTCCTCCGCCAGATTTAGGATACGTATCTGCAATTCCTGCCGTTTTCGAAGGTCATCCCCACCATCTGGCAATGTTCCTTCCGCCGTTTGCTTTCCACCTGCTGTAAGGATCCGACTGCCCACCATGGCTGCACCGCTCAGTGCCGTATTGCCGCCGGTCACCGTGCAATCTGCCAGTTCTTCCGGAAGCAGCCCGATAGCCACAGCCGCCTTCGGATCCAGATAATAACCGAATCCTCCCGCCAGCACCACTTTCGAAATGTCCGAAAATCTTATGCCATAGCTGTCCACCAGAATCTCAATGCCTGCGGCAATGGCTCCTTTTGCCAGCTGCACTGCACGCACGGACTCCTTCGTCACCAGCACATCGCCGATACGGACTCCTTTCGTAAAATAAGGTTCCTTCAAAAGACCCTGTCCGTCCATCAGCCCCTCTTCCAGAAGTTTTTGTAACAGTCTCACCATATCCGCGCCCCAGATGCCCCGGTTGGCTCCGCCTTCGAAAGCAGGGCCAGCCGCCGTGGCACAGGCATGTAATCTGTGTCGGTTTCCCAGTGCCATCTCCCCGTTGGTTCCAAGATCGATGAGTAGGGTGGAGGCCTCCTGTTCCAGCATTCCACTGGCCAATATTCCGGCAGTGATATCGCCGCCTACAAAGGCTGACAATCCCGGTATGATATGACAGGCCACTCCTGCAATTTCTGTCTCCACTGCGCCGCTATGACTGACTGTAAAAGGTGCTTTGCCCAGTTCCTCCGGATTCCAGCCCATGAGCAGATAGGTCATGGTGGTATTTGCCGCAACGACCATCTGCAGAGTCTCCTGCGGCTGCAGCTTTTTGGAAAAACGCTGCACTCCTTTTTCCATGAGGTCACGGACTTTTTTCTGCATATCTGCCGCTTTTCCCGGATCCTTTGCTGCCTCTATCCGTGAGAGCACATCGGCACCATAGCTGACCTGGGGATTCACACTGGGAAAGCTGTCCACCACTTTACCGGTCATGTCATACAACTGCATGGCAATGGTAGTGGTACCAATATCCACAGTCATCAGCCGTTTACCGTCCGGATTTTGTAATGTTAACGGAGGAAGTTCCAGCTTTTCCGTCACCACCTGCATCCCCCGGATCACTCCTGGACATCTGCCACAACCGGTACAGATCAGGCATCTGGTTCCCTTTTTTCCTGTGGGATTGGTACTGCTCGTATTATACAAACTGATTCCTCTCTTCATCGTAATGATAGTCAATGGCTGCCAGTTTATCTGTGATCTCCTGTTCCTTCACATCCAGATCATCGCAGAGCTGTTTCAGGCTTCCGTAGAAATCACGGAGTTTTAAATTTATAAAGCTTAATAACATTACGGGATCCTGTGGTATCATAACGTTTTCCTCTCTTTTCCTGTTTTTGACAGAGTTATATTGTAAACGAAAGGAGCAAAAATGACAAGTATCATCATCTTTGCTCCTGTTTTATTTTACAGATTATTGATTTTTCGATCCTTTTTCGCACTTGGCGGCCAATTGATCATTCTCCACGGTAATGACAATGGTATCGCCTTCTTCTACCTGATCTGCCAGAATCATCTTGGCTGCCAGGGTCTCCACGTACTTCTGGATATAACGCTTCAAAGGCCGTGCACCGTAGACCGGATCATAAGCATTGTCCACGATATACTGCATAGCTTCCTCCGACAGACGGATGGTCAGCTGCTTATCCTCCAGACGTCTGTTCAGATCGGCAATGATCAGATGAATGATGCCGCCGATATTGTCCTTGGTCAGAGGCTTGAACAGGATCGTCTCATCCAGACGGTTCAGAAATTCCGGACGGAAATGAGCCCGCAGGTCGTTCATGACTGCCGCCTCTGCCTCCGGCTTGATGGTGCCGTCTTCGTTGATGCCGTCCAGCAGATAGCTTGCGCCGATGTTGGAGGTCATGATCAGTATGGTATTCTTAAAGTCTACGGTACGACCCTGAGAATCCGTGATACGGCCGTCATCCAGTACCTGTAACAGTACATTGAATACATCGGGATGTGCCTTCTCGATCTCATCGAACAGTACCACGCTGTAAGGTTTTCTCCGGACAGCTTCGGTCAGCTGACCACCTTCCTCATATCCTACATATCCGGGAGGCGCTCCGATCAGACGAGAGACAGAATACTTCTCCATGTACTCACTCATATCGATACGTACCATATTATTCTCATCGTCGAACAGTGCTGCCGCCAGACTCTTGGCCAGCTCCGTCTTACCGACACCGGTAGGTCCCAGGAACAGGAAGGAGCCGATGGGCTTGCTGGGATCCTTGATCCCGGCTTTGGAACGGATGATGGCTTCGGTGACTTTGGTCACACCCTCGTCCTGACCCACCACACGTTTGTGCAGTTCTTCGTCCAGATGGAGGGTCTTGTTACGCTCACTCTCGGTCAGTTTGGCTACCGGAATGCCGGTCCAGCGGGAAATGATCCTTGCGATCTCTTCCTCCGATACTTTTTCATGTACCAGAGACAGATCGGATTCTCCTACCTTATCCTCTTCCTGTGCCAGCTGCTTCTCCAGTGCGGGCAGTTCGCTGTATTTTAATCTGCCGGCCTTTTCATAGTCTCCTTCCCGCTCTGCGATCTGGATCTCATTATTCATGCGGTCTCTCTCTTCCCGCAGTTTGGAAAGTTTATCCACGGATGCCTTCTCGTTATCCCACTGTGCCTTTTTAGTGTTGAACTGATCCTTTAACTCTGCCAGTTCCTTCTGCAGATCTGCCAGACGTTCCTTACTGATCCGGTCATCCTCTTTTTTCAGAGCGGTCTCCTCGATCTCCAGCTGTGTCACCTTACGCTGCAGTTCATCCAGCTCCGTAGGCATACTGTCCATCTCGGTCTTGATCAGGGCGCAGGCCTCATCCACCAGGTCAATGGCCTTATCCGGCAGAAATCTGTCGGTGATATAACGGTTGGAAAGCACGGCTGCACTTACCAGTGCGTTATCCATGATCTTGACACCGTGATATACTTCGTAACGATCCTTCAGTCCACGCAGGATAGAGATCGTATCCTCCACGGTGGGTTCTTCTACCATAACCGGCTGGAAACGACGTTCCAGAGCGGCATCTTTTTCAATATACTGTCTGTATTCATCCAGTGTGGTGGCACCGATACAGTGCAGTTCACCACGGGCCAGCATGGGCTTCAACATATTGCCCGCATCCAATGCGCCGTCGGTCTTGCCGGCACCGACAATGGTATGCAGTTCATCGATGAACAGAATGATCTGTCCGTCACTGTTCTTCACATCATCCAGTACGGCCTTCAGACGTTCCTCGAATTCACCTCTGTATTTGGCACCGGCTACCAGTGCGCCCATATCCAGTGCGAAGATCTTCTTATCCTTCAATCCCTGAGGGACATCGCCCTTGACGATACGCTGTGCCAGCCCCTCCACCACGGCGGTCTTACCGACACCGGGTTCACCGATCAGCACGGGGTTATTCTTTGTCTTACGGGACAGGATACGTACCACATTACGGATCTCGCTGTCACGTCCGATGACAGGATCCAGCTTCTGGTTCCTTGCTTTCTCCACCAGATCCTGCCCGTATTTTTCCAATGTATCATAGGTTGCTTCCGGGTTGTCACTGGTGACTCTCTGGTTGCCTCTTACGGTAGACAATGCCTGCAGGAAACGTTCTCTGGTGATGCCGTATTCCTTCCAGATCTCGGCGATCTCCTTGTTGGGATTCTTGATCATGGCAAGGAACAGATGCTCTACGGAGACATATTCGTCACCCATCTGTTTTGCTTCGTCCGATGCGCTGACCAGTACCTTGTTCAGATACTGACCGACATAAGGCTGACCGCCCTGCACCTTTACTCTCTTCTCCAAAGCCTGTTTTGCACGGTTTACAAAATGATCCTTCTGGATCTCCATCTTTTCCACAAGCTTTAAGATCAGACTGTCATCCAGCGTCAGCAGACTGTACAGCAGATGTTCCTGTTCGATCTCCTGATTGCCATATTCCATGGCGAGCTTTTCACAGCCATTGACTGCTTCTATGGATTTCTGTGTAAATTTATCAATATTCATAATCGTTCGCCTCCTCACATAAGGTTATGCAATTTGCAACTATTCAGAGCCATTAAATATTGCCTGAGCTTTGTTGATTGCTTGCATTCATAAAAAGCTTTGGCAATATTTATTTGGCGAGGTAGCCTCAATGAGCAAAAAGGAAACTGTGTAACAGCGTTTTGCGAATGAGGCTCTGAATAGTTGCTTTATTTATTTTCTTACTCGCGAACAGATTCACAGGCTTTCTGTCTCATCTGTTCTATATTTAATATAACACATAGTCAGAGAAAATCAATTAAGAAATTATAAACTTTATATGGAATCTTTCGAAAATTATTTTCCATTCACGCAAAAGATTAATGCCGTTAGGAGAAAAATCACTCTCCAGATACTCATTTTTCACAATTTAAGTATCTATGCCTGAAATTTTTCTGTATAGACCCATACGCCACATATATTCCTGAAATATTGCATTGAAAAGTACCTGCGGATCACTTTTTCTCTATAGACCCAAAATAGCGCCGTCCGGTGTCGTGTTTGCAAAAACACGGCATCTTGGCAGCGCCATTTCTCTTTTTCCGTTATTGTAACCTACAGTAACACTTTATTTTTCGGTAACGCCCTTTACTTCATATCCTGCGTCAACTACAGCCTTGGTCAGTACTTCGTCTGCCACATCAGAAGCCAGTTCCACAGTAGCATTCTTCTGCTCCAGGCTCATGGTTACGGTCTTTACGCCCTCTACGGCCTCCAGTGCCTTCTGTACGGTCCCGGTGCAGTGGCTGCACATCATTCCTTCGATACTGATTACTTTTGTCATTGTGTTTGTCCTCTCTTTCTCTTCTTTGCTATTTTGCTCTGCGGGGGCTTCCAGTATGCACTGTTCTCCCTCCACAGCTGCCTGCGTTGTCTCCTGTTCCGTCCGGGCTGCTTCCGGCGTTCCTGTTTTCAGCGGAGTAAATCCGCTCTTAAAGCCTCTCAGCCGCAGGGCATTTCCCACGACAAAGATACTGCTTAAACTCATGGCTGCCGCGCCGAACATGGGATTCAGACGGATTCCAAAAGACGGGTACAGCACACCGGCTGCCAGAGGGATGCCGATGCAGTTGTAGAAGAAAGCCCAGAACAGATTCTCCTTGATGTTGCGGATCACGGAACGGCTCAGTTTCATGGCCGTCACGGCATCCCGCAGATCATTTTTCATCAGAATAATATCTGCGCTCTCCATGGCTACATCCGTGCCTGCACCAATAGCCATGCCTACATCTGCGGCTGCCAGTGCGGGGGCATCGTTGATGCCGTCACCGATCATGGCTACCTTATGGCCCTGACGTTTCAGTTCGCTGACCTTTTTCTCCTTATCCTGCGGCAGTACTTCTGCCACGACCTCAGAGATACCCAGCTTCTGTCGTACAGCTTCTGCAGTACGGCGGTTGTCTCCGGTCAGCATGATGACTTTGACACCCATTTTCTCCCAGACACGAATAGCTTCATAAGAAGTGGCCTTAACAGTATCCGCCACGCCGATGACTCCTAAGAATCTTCCTTCCTGTGCCACAAGGAGCGGTGTCATGCCTTCGTCCGCCATCCGGTTCAGACCTTCTGTGGCTTCCTCCGGCAGAGTGATATGATTCTCCTGCAGAAAGGCAAGGTTACCTACATAGAATTTTGTACCGGCAGGAATTATCACGCTACTGGCACCCGATACTGTATTTCTCGCCATCTGGTTCTGTTCCGTTGTCTTGCCAGAGCCATCTGTGGTGTCGTTCTGTTTTCCGGCATAAAATACCGCCGTAGGGCCGTCATTTTTTACTGATTCTACCGCGCGGAATTCTGCTGCCAGTGTACCTTCCACGCCACGGCCGAAGGTTGCCTTGAAATCCACGATCTCGGGAATTGCCAGACCGAACTGCTCTGCCCATTCCACTACAGCTTCCGCCAGCGGATGCTCACTTTTTTTCTCAAGAGCTGCTGCGATCTGCATCATGGCATCCATCGGGAAGTCACTCTGATAACCGCCTGCTTCTTCTACCTTTAACTTACCGCTGGTGATGGTTCCGGTCTTGTCCAGTACCACAGTGTCAATCTCTTTGGCCTGCTGCAGGGCCTCACCCGTCTTGATCAGGATACCATTGCTGGCACCTACGCCGGTTCCCACCATGATAGCCACGGGTGTTGCCAGTCCCAACGCACAGGGGCAGGAAATTACCAATACGGCAATGGCTGTGGAAATGGCAAATTCCGCGGTAGCACCGCTTATCAGCCACACGATCAGGGTGATCAGGGAAATGGTCATGACCGTCGGCACGAATACACCAGCCACCTTATCTGCCAGCTGTGCAATGGGAGCCTTGCTGGCACTGGCCTCTTCCACCAGACGGATGATCTGTGCCAGTGTTGTGTCATCGCCAACACGATCCGCACGACATTTTAAGAAGCCCGCCTTGTTCACGGTAGCGGAGACCACATGGTCACCTGCCTGTTTCTCCACCGGAACACTTTCACCAGTGATGGCCGCTTCATCCACACTGGAGTTGCCTTCTAACACGATACCGTCCACCGGTACCAGACTTCCGGGCTTTACCAGAAAAATATCGCCTTTCTGCAGGCTCTCCGTGGGCACTTCCTTTTCCTGTCCGTCCTCGGTCACAAGAATTGCCACCTTGGGAGCCAGATTCATCAGCTTGGTGATGGCTTCACTGGTCTTTCCCTTGGAACGGCTCTCCAGATATTTTCCAACGGTGATCAGAGTCAGGATCGTACCGGAGGATTCAAAATACAGATCGTGGGCATAATGCTCTACCACTGCCATGTCACCGTAGCCTAAGCCATAGCTGATCCGGTACATGGCGAAAATGCCGTACACCAGTGCCGCGCCGGATCCCAGAGCGATCAGGCTGTCCATGTTCGGACTGCGGTGCGCCAATGTTTTGAATCCTACAGAGAAAAACTTCCGGTTCACATACAGAATCGGCAATAACAGTAAAAACTGCGTCAATGCAAAATTCATGGCATTGGCATTGCCGTGCATCGTGTTTACGATAAATGCCGGAACCGGAATTCCGAACCATTCTTTCAGCATATGGTGCATAGACACATACATTAACGGGATCAGGAATCCAATGGAGATTCCCAGACGCCATTTCATGGCTCTTGCGTCTGCATCCAGCTTCTGCTGCAGCTCCTGTTTGCCATCGGCTGTGGACTTTCCTGTACTTCCCGCATTCCCGGAAGTGCTCTGTCCGCCTGCACCTGCCACACTGCCTTCGGTCATTACCGAAGCACCGTAGCCTGCTTTCACCACAGCATCGATAATTTCCGCCGAAGTGATCTTCGTCTCGTCATAGGTCACATCCATGGTCTCTGTCAGTAGATTCACGGATGCTTTTTCCACATTTTCCAGTTTATTGACTGCCTTTTCCACATGGGAAGAACATGCGGAACAGGACATTCCTGTAACATGATATCTTTCCTTCATAATACCCTTGCCTTTCCATGACCTGCAAAGTCTCCGGTGCTTTCAATGCACCGCAGCAGCACAAATTTACAGGTTTATCTGCGACCGTTCCGCCGCTTATTTCAATTTCTTCACAAGTTCCACTGCCTCATCTACTACAGCAGTATTCCCCTTCTGGATCTCTTCCACCACACAGGTCTCCATATGTTCCTTCAGGATTGCATAGCCAAAGGCCTGTAAAGCACTCTCCACGGCAGCTACCTGTGTGAGAATATCACCGCAATAACGGTTCTCTTCCAGCATCCGGCTGATACCGTTTAACTGTCCGCTCATACGGCTTAAACGGTTCTGTAATTGTTTTTTTTCTTTTTCAGAGCGAGGTGTTGCTTTCTGATGACAATGACAACATTCCATGCCTTTTTCTTCCTTTTGTTCTGCCATAATTTTCCCCTTCCTGAGCCTCCGGCACCGGAATCCGAATTTTCCAGAATCTTCCCGGTTCTACACATATGCTGTTTCCGGCCTGCATATCAGTGCACGCAACATGCTGCCGGATCTTTCGTTGCAGCCATACGCGAAATACCCTACAGGGGTATCTTGTTTTCTTCTACAAGATATACCCCCATAGGGTATTTGTCAAGAGGTACTTTCTAATTCCTGCCAGTTCACCTCTGACCAAAACAGATCCTTACGATCTGCATCTTCATGATTCTGTCGCCGGTTCTGGCGAGGAAGCGGAATAATCCGCTGACGGAAGGGTCTCGAAGATCATTATATCCCAGCATATAGCCACGGCTTGTGACCTGCAATCTGCTGTCCCACGGGGAAATCTCACTTTTCGCATCCGAAACCGCAAAATACGCACCCACATCCTGAATTTTAGCGCTCCTGAGCCATGTCTTTGCTATCATCTTAACCGCTGTCCGGTTCGCCGCGTCAAATACCAGCACACCACCGGGAAAACTGTCAGCCATTGCCTGTACCAGCGTCCTGACTTGCTCCGTCAGAAAATAATAGAATACTCCGGAGGCAAAAAATATTGCCCCTTCGGACGCGTCGATTTTGGTAAACCATTCCGTATCATTCAAATTGCAGGGAATATTTTCCTCACGGTCTCCGGCGGGCAGTAATTGATTGCGTACGGCGATAACATCCGGAAAATCCAGATTGTAAATTTTACAGCTGCCATTGTCACAGGCTCTGCCGGTACCGTCAAGTCCACAGCCCAAATTGACCACCGCCGCATCAGGATGATCTGCCAGGTAATTTTGTACCTCCCATGCAAGGTCATTCTGCCGCATGGCAACCTCCAGCGAACCGAAACGCTGCATCAGGCCGTGGGATTTTTTCTCCACCTGTGAAAAATCATAGTCGATCTGGTCGATCAGGTGTACCGCCATCTCGTCCCGATATAGGTTCGGATACAACTCCGAGCATAGCTTTCGGGAATAAAGCGGGATGATCAGTGTCTCCTGTACGGTGTTCTTCTCAATCTTGTATTTCATGGACATCTCTCACTTTCTTGCATTTTTGCCATTTCTTTTTTGTTAGTTTTGTCTAACCGTTGTATAGAGTTATGCGGTTAGTTTGTGCTAACTTAAATGTCTTAGAAAAGCCGCATTACTGCGGCCTTTCAGCTGACTGTTTTGGTTTTCGTTTCTATTATTATACTGAACTTATTTCTGTTTTGCAAGGTAGATTTCCACCAATAGATATTTCTTGTCTTCTTCCCAGTTATAGTAGAACTGAATCAGTCCGATGCGGCTCCTGGTGCCGGTCTTCTCATTCAACGCAGAAAACATGCCGCTAGAGCAGCGCACGGGAGACAAATAAGGCTGTCGGCGATCACCGGCACCGACAAGAAAAATCCCACTGCCTTGAACGCAGTGGGATTCCCGGTTTTGCTTTTCCATAATAGAAAACAGCTAATGAAAGCATGGTCTCTCCTTATACAGACTGGAAACCGCCTTCCAGATCTTCGATGATATCATCAATATTCTCCGTACCGATAGACAGACGAATCGTATTGCTGTAGATTCCCTGCTCATTCAGCTCTTCCTCAGACAGCTGTGCATGGGTGGTGGAAGCCGGATGGATGACCAGAGACTTCACATCTGCCACGTTTGCCAGAAGCGAGAACAGCTCCAGATTATCACAGAACTTTTTCGCTGTCTCCTTGCCGCCCTTGATCTCGAAGGTGAAGATGGAACCGCCTCCGTTCGGGAAATATTTCTTATACAACGCCTGCTGCTCCGGATCGGTGGATACGGAAGGATGATGCACACGCTCTACCTGCGGATGGTTGTTCAGATACTGTACCACCTTCAGTGCATTCTCCACATGACGTTCCACGCGCAGAGACAGTGTCTCCAGTCCCTGTAAGAAAATAAAAGCATGCACGGGAGAAATGCAGCCGCCCATATCACGCAGAAGCATTGCACGGATTGCTGTCACGAAAGCTGCACCCGGTACTGCCTTGGTGAAAGTCACACCATGATAGCTGGGATTCGGAGTGCACAGATGAGGGAACTTGCCGCTGCCCTCCCAGTCAAATTTACCATTTTCCACGATCACACCGCCTAAGCTGGTGCCGTGTCCGCCGATGAACTTCGTAGCAGAATGTACCACGATATCTGCACCGTACTCAAAAGGACGTACCAGATAAGGAGTAGCAAAAGTATTGTCTACTACCAGAGGCACCTTGTGTGCATGGGCGATCTGTGCCAGACGCTCGATGTCTACCACATCCGAGTTGGGGTTGCCCAGAGTCTCGATGTAGAGAGCCTTGGTGTTCTCCTGAAAGCTTGCTTCGATCCTGTCATAATCGGAAGGAGCCACGAAAGTAGTGGTCACACCGTAGTCCACCAGGGTATGCGCCAGCAGATTGTAGGTGCCGCCGTAAATATTATTTGCAGAAATGATATGATCTCCCTGTTTTGCCAGGTTCTGGATCGTGTAGCAGATGGCTGCCGCTCCGCTGGCTACTGCCAGAGCTGCGGTACCGCCCTCTAATGCCGCAATACGCTGCTCAAAGACACCCTGGGTAGGGTTGCCGAGACGACCGTAGATCTCACCGGGATCTTCCAGTCCGAAGCGTGCTGCTGCATGGTCGCAGTTGCGGAATACATAAGAAGATGTCTGATAAATGGGAACGGCTCTCGCACCGGTCACGGGATCAGGCTGCTCCTGTCCCACATGTAACTGTAATGTCTCGAATTTTAAATTACGCTCTGCATAGGGCTTTTTGCTCATGTTCTGCCTCATTTCTGCACTTATCTGTGTGCTGTGTGTTAGTCATATAGTAGCTTATCTATTCCTAGGAATCTACTATAAAAACATGCTAAAACACAATCAAAAATATGTCAATGTAAAACTTTAGTGCAGCAGATATTTTTTACTTCACCAGCCGGTCCTTATACTTCAGCCATTTTCCCGTACGTACCCTGTTAGTGAACAAAAATGCCCGTACGACCCAGTCCATGGTCATAGCGATCCAGACGCCAATGACGCCAAGTCCCAGACCCTGTCCCAGGATATATGCCATGCCCACACGGCAGAGCCACATGGAAGCGATCGCCACGATCATGGTAAATCTCACATCTCCCGCAGCGCGAAGTGCATTGGACTGTGCAAAGGACAACGGATGCACCAGCATACAACATACACAGCTGTAACATAACAGAAAAACAGTTATTTTCATTGTCTCCGGACTCAGATGATAGATTCCGCAGATCGGCCTTGCAAAAATAATCATGGGAATTCCCAACAGGATCATACAGGCATATGCTACTTTCATCATTTTTTTCAGATAATATAATGCCTGCTCTGTTTCTCCTGCGCCGATGCACTGTCCGATCACAGTGATCATTGCCACACCGATGGCATTGGCAGGGATCTGCTGAAAGCTGGCAATGCTGCCCGTTACGGCATTCGCCGTCGTAGCAGCCATTCCAAAACCGGCGATCAGACTGGTGGTCAGAAGCTTACCGATCTGGAAGATACTGTTTTCCAGTCCGTTGGGAACACCGATATACAGAATCTTTCCCAAGATTTTCGTATCGATCCTCCAGTGATTGCTCACTATGATCTTGTCACTTTTTCCAAGCAGCACTATGATCATCACAGCCGACAATATTCTGGAAAACAGCGTGGACAACGCAGCACCGGCAGCACCGATCCTTGCACCATAGATCAGGATCGCATTTCCGGCAATATTTACCAGATTTGCCACCAATGACACTTTCATGGACACCTTGGAATCTCCCACCGCACGGAACAGAGCCGCACCACCGTTATAAATTCCCAGAAAAGGAAAGGACACCGCCACAATATAAAAATAAATTCTTGCGGCATTCATGACATCCGCCTCCACATTTCCGTAAAGCAGTGCCAGCAATCCCCGGTTCCAGATCAGTGCTATCATCATAAACAAAAGTGCCACACCTCCAACCGCTATAAACAGCTGATTGGAGGCCCGGCCTACCATTTCCTTATCTCCGTGTCCCATATATTGCGCCGCCACTACGGCACCGCCGCTGGCCATGGCCGTGAACAGACCGATCAGCAATACGCAGATACTATCCACCAGAGAGATTCCGGATACCACAGCTTCTCCACAACTGGCCGCCATCACCGTGTCCGCCATTCCCATTGCGATTGCCAAAAACTGCTCTATGATCAGCGGCCACAATAATTTTTTCAGTGCATCCTGTGAAAATAACATTTTTTTCTCTTCCGTCATACCTTACATCGTTCCTTTATCATCACATTAACAACTGCCAAAATATCACATTGTCATTGCATTGTAAATAAAAATGTAATTTTATGATTCAGTAACTATTCAGCACCCCATTCGCAAAACCGCCTCTACGAGGCTTTCTTGGAGAACAGGCCGGCCTGTTCTCTGCTCATTGTGGTTACTTCGCCCTATAAATAGTTACAGCTCCTGATATACGAAATAGTCCGCAGCGACCAGGCCGCCTTCCATACCTTGCTCATTGATGGCAAACAGTCCGTCCTTGACACCGACCCAACGGCCCGGAGTTGCTTCCACCATCTGTCCCACAGGCTGTAGGTTCTCTTCCGCAGTTCCCACATAAAAAGTACGGTAGTTCTCCTTCTCCACCTTCATCTGGATATAAATGACATCACTGTTCCATTCGCCCAGACCGGTGCGCACTTCATCGTCCTTCGTCCAGTTGCCGGTGCGCTGCTGTAAGCTCATCTTTCCGTTTATTTTCTGCACCGCAAGTGCTGTATAGCAACCGCCCAGCGATACCAGTCCTGCCACATCGCCGTCTTTCATCTCTTCCAGATGCAGACAGGTGGTAATGGAGAATTCCGGTGCCGGCCACTTCTGTAATAACAGATTGCTGATATCGCACAGCTGTGTCTTCGGGTCTGCGGCCTGGGCATGAAGAATGAGCTGGCCGTTTTCCAGATCATACCATTCCTTTTTATAATTGGCATTCCACTGCCACTGTAATCCCAAGTTTTCTCCTTCGAAGAAATCGCTGTCCTCCGGGGTATCGATAGGATATGCAGCTCCCACTTTCGGCTTCTTGTAATGCAGTACTGGTTCGCCGCAGCCGTCCACCTCATTCACACCGATCACCGGCCAGTCATTCTCCCAGTGCATAGGCTGCAAATGAACGATACGTCCTGCATTGCCCACATCCTGGAAATGCAGGAACCAGTCCTGTCCGTCCGGGGTATCCACCCAGGCACCCTGGTGAGGTCCGTTGACGGGAGAATTGCCCTGATGCAGAACAATCTTTTCCTCCCAGGGACCGTAAATATTTTTCGAACGAAGTACCGTCTGCCAGCCGGGCTTTACGCCGCCTGCCGGAGCAAAAATATAGTAATAACCGTTTCTCTTGTACAGCTTCGGTCCCTCGATGGTGGGCTGGGTCGCATGGCCATCATAGATGAACTGACCGTCATCCAGCACTCCGGAGCAGTCCGGTTCGATGGGAGACATATACAGCATGCTCTTGAAACCGATACGGCTTCTGGCGAAAGCTGTCACCATGTATGCTTTGCCGTCCTCATCCCAGAAAGGACAGGGATCGATCCAGCCCACGACCTTACGCACATAAGCCGGCTCGCTCCACTTGCCGAAAGGATCCGTGGTCTTGCACATCATGATGCCCTCGTCCGGCATGGGGATAAATACGTAATAAGTTCCCTCATGATAACGGATGGCCGGTGCCCAGGTACCACAGCCGTGTACCGGCTTGTCATAATAGTCAAAGGGAAGCTTGTCAATGATGTAATTGATGACCTTCCAGTTCACCAGATCCTTCGAATGCAGCAGAGGCACTGCAGGGGTGTTACAGAAGCTGGAAGCGATCATAAAATAATCCTCTCCCACACGAATGGCATCCGGGTCCGAATAATCGGTATACAGGATCGGGTTGATATAGGTGCCGTCGCCCTGATCAGCGATCCACATTTTATGTATCTTGGTCTTGTCCATAATTTCTCCATTCCGCAGCCTTTGCCGCCTTTTATTTACGAATGCAGGTGTTCAACACTCATTTGATAATAGTTACCTGTTTCTGAACAATTTCAGTATAACAGATGTTCCCTTGTATCGCGTGCCATTTTCCCATTAGTTTGTGTCAAATCTTGCATTTAGCGACTATAAATGTCATAATAGTGACAAAAGTTGCAGGAGGGAATCCCATTGAGTTTCTTTTACCAGAACCGTCAGGAACAGCTTTATTTATATTTATCCAAAAACAACCCCTATGCCGTCCATCTTCACAGACAGTTGGAGTTGATCTATGTATTGAGCGGTTCCACCACCGTCACCGTGGAACAGCAAGATTTTTTACTTACCCCCGGTCAGGGTGTTCTGGTTTTTCCGAACCAGATGCATGGCCTGAAGCATGTGGAACCCGGTCAGAATCTGCTCTGTATCTTCGAGCCGGATTTCTGCCACTCTTTCCGCCATTTTTTCCAGAACAAAAAGCCTGCCCGCAATGACTTTACCGTCTCCTCCCTGTCAGAGCACAGCCGTATTGCCCTGCAGGGACTTAAAACACTGGCCGCTGCCATGGAAAAGGATCGTCCCACACCTTCCGATGTACAAGTCTATGCGGAAGGGTATCTCACACTCCTGCTGGCAGACCTGCTGCCATCGTTGCCTCTGCAAGTGCGTAAAAACACAGATGACCTGGAATTGGAGCAAAGACTGCTTCTCTATCTGGATGCCCACTATACCGAAGAATTGTCCCTGGAAAGTCTCTCGAAAGAATTCGGTGTCAGCCGCTTTGTCCTGTCCCGGATCTTCACTGAGAAACTCCACACCACTTTTCCTGATTACGTGAACTCCCGAAGGCTGGACTATGCCAGAGATCTTCTATTGTCCACGGAGCTCTCCGTGACGCAGATTGCGCTGGATGTGGGATTCGGAAGCTCCCGCACCTTTTTCCGGGCCTTTCATTCCGCTTATCACACCACTCCCGGAGCTTACCGCAGGCAGAAAGAATCTTCCTGATCCCTTCCCTTACGCTGTATCCACAGAAGTTCCTCTCCCGCCCGGATATAATCTTTCCAGGTACCGACGATCTGTCCCCGCTCCGGGATCTGGCACATTTCCACCGTCACCGCCGTATCCACGCCTTCCCTTGCCAGGCCCTCCTGATCAAATTCCATCAGCAGTTTTCCTTTGCGCACGATCTCGTTTTGCAGGACATTGCAATGATAATAGGCGCTGTGCAGTTCTTCCCTGTCTCTGCAGATATTCAACAGCAGTTCCAGTCCGCTGTCCGTGCGGAATCGGATCCGGTTTCCCATGGGATAGAGTTTCAATACCTTTCCTGCCGTGGGCGCATAGACCTTTCCATCCTCTGGCACAATGCTGATACAGCCAGTTCCGGCATCAGCGGTCTCTTCAGCGGTCTCTTCCATGCGCTTACGGATCTCTCCGTTCACCGGGCTGCCTATAGTGACACCTTCCCTCACCAGTTGCCTGGCTGCTGTATTTTTTCTCTCTTCCCTGTCTTCCCCTGTCTCTTCTGTTTCTTCCATTTTCCACCGGATACTCCTGCCAGACCAGAAGCCGACCAACAGTCCCAGCACTCCCGTTGCCACGATGTCATACATCTGCATGTTTCTACCTTCCTTTTTCCATGATAAGGTTCCCGCTCCTTATTCTGTCTCATTTTCGGGAAAACATGCCATTTTTTCATTCATAACTTCCAAAAGAAGTGCCGCCACGATTCCTGCCGCCATGCAGAACAGATTCCGGGATGCGGTCTCCGGAGATGTGGCAAAACTGTTCCATGGAACCGTCATCACTGTAGCTGCACTGATGATCCCGAAGATCCCGTGGGACATCCCCGCATACTGTTTTTCAAGCAGGCGGTTTACCAGCCTGGCCAGGCACACAAAAGTCACCACGCAGCCGGTCATTCCGGGAATCAACACCTCTGGCCGAAGATGACCGATCCCCTCTACGAACGGTGTATACAGCCCTAAGGGCATCAGTAGTGTAGAAAAACTCATCCCCGGAGCGATCACCGACAGAGCAAGGGCAAATCCACAGAACAGATACGCTCCGAGTCCCGGCTCCACTGCAGTCTTGGAAGTCTGCAACGAAAACAGCAAAAAAATCATTGCCGCAAACGTCACTCCGGTGACGATCCTGTTTCCTCCGGTCCTGCCCTGCTCTCCCGCTTCCCGCCACAGGGACGGCAGCATTCCGCCGATCAGCCCCACAAATACACAGACCGATTGCTCCGGATAGGTCTCCAACACATAAGAAAGCAGATTCGCCACACCTAAAAATCCCGCCGCAGAACCGATCATATAAGGGAATAATTCCGGCAGATGGGTCCGCCACTTATGTACCGGATCCGACAGCAGCTCCATGATCGGTCGATAGACTCCGAACACTACACTTAAAACGCCGCCGGATATCCCCGGGAGTACTGCTCCCAGACCGATCAGCGCCCCTTGTAATACTTTTCCCAAAAATCTAAGATCCATCGTCATTCTCCGCATCCTGTCACTCTTAAAATCATATGCTTTTTCCTTAGGAAAATAGGTCTAAAAATCAAAGATAATTATTGACATTTCGATCAGGGCAATGGTATACTCTAACCGTATTCTAAATGAAAGTCATTGATCTCACATATTTTTGTAAGACATTGCTACTTTTTCACGGATGCTTTACAAAAATATGTGATTTTTTTGTCCTACGTTTTAGAATCATCAAAAGGATCAGGCAAAGCCTGAATTATTAAAGGAGGTACCAATAATGAATAACGGTACAGTTAAGTGGTTCAATGCTCAGAAGGGTTATGGTTTCATCACCAACGATGCTAACGGCGAGGAAGTATTCGTACACTTTTCCGCAATCAACGCTGATGGTTTCAAGTCTCTGGAAGAGGGCCAGAAGGTAACTTTCGATACCGAGTGCGATCCTCAGAACAGCAGCAAGATCCGTGCTACCAACGTTACTGTTGTAGCTTAATAGCAAGACAGACCAAAAGGATCAGTCCCACGGGACTGATCCTTTTTCATGCCCGGAATCCTCTCCACCGCTCCGCAGAAATCTCCGGTTTCGTCACAAGACATTCCGGATCCGGTGCCAGCACATGCCGTACCACCCGGAACACTTTCTGCGCATCACACAGCAGACACTTCGCATCTCCGAACATCACCACTTCCACTGCTCCACAATCCAGAAACGCCTGGTTCAATTTCACAAAATCTTCCGAGATATGGGGCTGGTCGGGATTATAGTGTTTTCTCATATATACTTTCTTTTCTCTTCCGTCCGGCAGGATCGTTGTCAATAACATGGGCTCCGCCGCCAGACGATTCGGAACATTCAGCACCTCTTCCACGCTGTGGATGTAAGTATTGCGCTCATGTCCAACGCCAACCAACAGAATCTTACCACCGCAGTCTTTCAGCCGGTCGTAGGCTCCTCCCGGGGTACATGGAGTGTTACGTTCTTCCTCTCCTGCCAGATATTCGGCAGCATTTTTTCCGTACCCCGCTAAAGAATGGGTGGGATGCAGGGAGCGCACCACACCCTCTCTCTGCCGGAACAGATTGGTCAGCAGTCCCACGCAGGATGGGGTATTACGATAGTCATACACCGGGTGCTGTGCATTCACATTGGCCCAGGTATGGGTCGGCAATAGCAGAAGGCCTTCCGTAAAATATTCCATCCAGGCATCCAGCACGATATCCGCACCGCCCTCCACTTCTCCGATGGCCTTCATGGAAGAATGGATCAGGATCGTCTCTTTTCCCGTAAGTCCCACATTCCGTAACTGCTGTTTCAATTCTTCTTTGGTATACATATTTTTTCCTCGCATATCGCATATAGTAAAAGGCCGGTTTCCTGGGGAGCATGGAACCGACCTTTTTATGCTGTTTTCTCTACTTTCCCGCTTCCGGTACAAAACTGTCGAAGATGAAAATATCGAAATGTTTTCTCGCTTCGTCCAGTTCCTTCTGGCTCTTGATGGTCCATGCGGCTGCAGTATTATGGTACAAACCTCTGCAAAGCTTCCGGGACAGGATTTCAGGATAATGATGATTGTATGCCACAAAATCCGGCTTGGTCACGAAGTTCAGCAGCAGATTCTGCAATACAAAATATAATATCCCGACATACTCTCCTTCTTTCAGAAAAGCATCGGACAACTGGCCTCGCACCAGATCCGGATGTTTCTTCCGATACCACCACACACCCAGAGGGTTGAAGGACTCCATGCAGTACATTCCCTTGTAGGCCCGCAGCATTTTATCTGCAATGGGGCACAGGGACAGGTCGGTACGCTCGATCTTGAACTCCACGATCAAAGGCACTTTTCCGTCTACCATCTTCAATACATCCTCAAACTTCGGAATCTTCTCCACAGAATCGCACAGGTGAAACTGCTGCAATTCCTCGTAGGTATAATCACTGATCTTGCCTTCGCCGCCGCAGACTCTTTTTAATGTAAAATCATGGAACACCACGGGAATCCTATCCTTCGTCAGCTGAATATCCAGCTCGATACCGAAGCCTGCATCCACGGCCTTGCGGAATGCCGCCATGGAGTTCTCCGGTGCTTCTGTGGCATTGTCATGCAGACCTCTATGGGCATAAAGCCATTCTTTAAAAGGGGCTGTGTCCGGTTTGTGCAGCATCCTCGGCATGATCATGAGAAAATACAGAACTGCGAGAACTACCAAAACAATCAATAAGATTCCTAATACTTTCATTCCTATAACCTTCTATCTTCCTGTAACTTTTTACAGCGAATCCATACCGTTTCTATCACAGTATAGATTCGCTGCCTTTTACTTTAATCCACTACTCTTTTATTTTCAAGTAGGTATTTCTTAAGATTCTCCAAAGAGCTTACAACACATTTGTCAAATTGTATCGTCCTGCCAAGTATATACCGAAGTTATCCGCATCAGTCATCTACGTCAAAGTTTTCCAGAATACTCTCTTTTTTCTGGGGCTTCACATCGCCGTGACGTACCTGGGTCATAGTAAGGAATGCCATCAGGGAGAAGAAAAGGGCATAGGGAAACAGGGTGTTATAGGACACATTTTCCAATAGGAATCCAGATAGTACCGGAGTCAGGATCTGCGCTGCCATGGAGAACGTATAATAGGTTCCGGTGAATTTCCCCACATCGCTGCCACTGCTCATGGCCACGATCATCGGATAGGAATTCACATTGATGGCTGCCCATGCCACACCGATCAGGGCAAATGCCACATTGACGATGGGGTGATATTCTCTGGCAAAAATTGCGCCACCATAGCAGGCTGCCATCAGCAGAACACCGCCCATGATAGTCTTCTTACGACCGATCTTCGCAGAGATGTTTCCAATGGGAATATAGCTCAGAATAGCAGCTACCGTCGCTACCATCAGACAGTTGGCGAAGCTTCCGCCCTCCATCTTCCATACTACTTTCGTATAACGGGAAAATGCTGTGGTCACGGCATTATAAGCGGTGAACCATAAGAAGATGGATGCCAGCATGAAGTACATACTGCGCTTCACATCCTTCGGCATGTCCTTGGCGCTTTCGGTCTTTGCCGTCTTCTGTTTTTCCTCGAAAGCTTTTGCCTCTCCGGTGTCTCCCACTGCCTCGATCTCTCCGGCAGCTTCCACGCCTTCGGCCATCGCTTTTTCTTCTATGGTGTCTGCGTTTGCGGCTTCTGCCTTTTCCACTTCTTCCCGCAGCTTATTTTCCCGGATGGTGATCACGAGGATTCCCACTGCAATAGCCATGACTGCAGCAATGCTGGCAAACAGCGGCAGGTAATCCGGTGTTTCCCCTTTGCCCACCAGTACCTTGATCATGATCAGGGCATAGACACCGCCTACGGCTCCCATAAGGTTGATCACCGCATTGGCGCGGCTGCGCAGATGGTTCGGCGTCACATCCGGCATCAGTGCTACCGCCGGAGAACGGTACAGTCCCATGGACACCAGCGTGAGGAACAGCACCCCTAAAAAGAACACCTGGTTACTGAAGGACCCTCCGGTGGCCCATCTTGCCTTCTCCGCATTATCGATCATCGGCAACATCATCATGAAGATCACTGCCAGGATCGTCCCCACCACGATAAATGGCATTCTTCTGCCAAGCTTCGTATGTACCTTGTCTGACAGCATACCGCACACCGGCAGCAGGAAGATGGCCAGCACATTGTCCAGTGCCATGACCGCTCCCGTCATAGTCTCTCCCAGATGATAGGTGTTCTGCAGGATCAGCGGGATAATGTTGTCATACATCTGCCAGAAAGAACAGATGCTAAGAAAAGCCAGTGCGATCAGAAACGTTCTTTTGTAATTTAATTTTGTCTCCATAAGAAAACCTCCCAAGTTGATAGTTCTATTCTATCAAAGGGGAATGCTTCTCGCAATCTTCGGGGGTAAAATTGAGGTAAATTTTCTTTCCGGAACTGCTTTTGCATTGGGCGCCTGTTTCGAAGCATCAGCCACCACGAAGTGACGTAAGTCGTTCCAGCATGGCACACTGGCTGGTCCACCGCCCGATAAAACGCTGAAATATCACACTTTCTCCTTGAAATATGTGGGCTTTTATGTATAATGGAAGAAGTGACTTTGTAACGCATATAAATAAGAAGAGGTTTTTAGAATGATCAGTGCAAACAACGTAACTTACCGTGTGGGTAAGAAAGCATTATTCGAAGATGTCAACATCAAGTTTACCGAAGGCAACTGTTACGGACTCATCGGAGCCAACGGTGCCGGTAAATCCACCTTTTTAAAGATTCTGTCCGGTCAGCTGGACACTACCAAAGGTGATATCGTCATCACCCCCGGTCAGCGTCTCTCCGTGTTGGAACAGGATCATTTCAAATACGATGACAACGTGGTTATGGATACCGTTATCATGGGTAACGAACGTCTCTTCCAGATCATGAAGGAAAAGGATGCCATCTATGCCAAGGAAGATTTCAGTGACGAGGACGGTATCCGTGCCAGCGAACTGGAAGCGGAATTCGCCGAGATGGACGGTTGGGAAGCAGAGTCCAATGCTGCCATGCTGTTAAACGGTCTTGGCATCGGCACCGAGTTCCACTACTCTCTCATGAAGGATCTGGACGGCAGCCTGAAGGTGAAGGTCCTGTTGGCCAAGGCACTGTTCGGTAACCCCGACATTCTGCTGCTGGATGAGCCGACCAACCATCTGGATCTGGATGCGATCGCATGGTTGGAAGATTTCCTGATTGATTTCGAGAATACCGTTATCGTAGTATCCCATGACCGTTACTTCCTGAACAAGGTATGTACCCAGATCGCTGACATCGACTACGGCAAGATCCAGCTGTATGCCGGTAACTACGACTTCTGGTACGAGTCCAGCCAGCTGCTGATCAAGCAGATGAAGGAAGCCAACAAGAAAAAGGAAGAAAAGATCAAGGAACTGCAGGAGTTTATCTCCCGTTTCTCCGCAAATGCTTCCAAGTCCAAGCAGGCTACTTCCAGAAAACGTGCACTGGAAAAAATTGAGTTGGATGATATTAAGCCTTCCAGCAGAAAATATCCTTATATTGACTTCCGTCCCGAGCGTGAGATCGGTAACGAGGTACTGGCTGTGGAGCATCTGTCCAAGACCATCAACGGTGAAAAGGTGCTGGATGACATTTCCTTCACTCTGGGCCGTGAAGACAAGGTGGCTTTCGTAGGTAGCTGCGAGCTGGCGAAGACTACTCTGTTCCAGATCCTGGCCGGGGAAATGGAGCCGGACGAGGGAACCTACAAGTGGGGTGTTACCACTTCCCAGTCCTACTTTCCGAAGGACAATACCGCAGAGTTCGACAACGATATGACCATCGCCGACTGGCTGACCGGTTACTCTCCCGTGAAGGATGCCACTTATGTACGTGGTTTCCTGGGACGTATGCTGTTCGCCGGTGAAGACGGTGTGAAGAAGGTTCGTATTCTCTCCGGTGGTGAGAAGGTGCGCTGCCTGCTGTCCAAGATGATGATCAGCGGTGCCAACTGCCTGATCCTGGATGAGCCCACGAACCATCTGGACATGGAGTCCATCACCGCACTGAACAACGGTCTGATCAAGTTCCCCGGTGTGGCACTGTTCTCCTGCCATGACCACCAGTTCGTACAGACCACCGCCAACCGTATCATCGAGATCCTGCCAAACGGCAGCCTGGTAGACAAGATCACTACCTACGATGAGTATCTGGCAAGCGATGAAATGGCAAGAAAGCGTACTGTATTCACTGCACAGACCGAGGACGACGAGAACTAAGACAAATAAAATGGATGCCGGTAATGCCGACATCCATTTTTTGAAAGGAGCTTTACTATTATGGTAGATTTACATGTACACTCCACCTGCTCCGATGGCACTTTCACCCCGGAGGAATTAGTCGATTACGCGATGGAAAAGGGACTGCGTGCCTTCGCCCTCACAGATCATGATACCGTAAACGGATTGGACCGGGCGATCCGGTATGCGGAAGGATCCCCGGCTGACGCTCCTGCGCCTCAGGTGCCGGAAGTCATCCCCGGTATAGAACTTTCCACAGAATACCAGGGAAAAGATATCCACATGGTGGGACTTTTCATTGATTACCACCAGCCGGATTTTGCTCATTACCTGGAGGATTTCATCCATTCCCGGGAGAACCGCAACGAGAAAATGTGCGCACTCCTTCGAGAACATGACATTGATATCACCTATGAAGCGCTTCTGGCAGAATTCCCCGGTGCAGTTATCACCAGGGCGCATTTTGCAAGGTATCTGCTCTCCCACGGCTATATCCAGAGCATGAAGGAAGCATTTGACCGCTATGTGGGCGACCACTGTCCCTGTTTCGTTCCGAGAGAAAAGGTGACCCCCGCTCAGGCGGTGGAGCTGATCCTTGGTGCCGGCGGCGTTCCCGTGCTGGCGCACCCGATCCTCTACCATATGAGCGACGAGCGATTGGATAACCTCGTGGCAGAATTAAAGAGCATCGGCCTCGTGGGTATCGAAGCCATCTACAGCACCTACAACACTGCTGAAGAACGCCAGATCCGGGGTCTTGCCTCCAAATACGATCTGAAGATCAGCGGCGGCTCCGACTTCCACGGTGCCAATAAGCCCAAGATCGACCTCGGCACCGGCTGGGGCAAGCTGTATGTGCCGGATGAAGTGCTGGAAAATCTGCGCCCGGGCCGGAAATAACTGGAAAGTTAGTAAAGAAATGCTATCAAATCCCCGTAGCCCTTGGCAAGGTATAAGAAACGCGGCACGCTCGCGCTCTGTCGCAGAGCGTAGCGGTACATAAGCGGTCACAATACGACCGCTAAGTACCGACGTCTGCTTACGGCACTGCTTATTCTTATACCCAGCCGGGGCTACTGGTTTTTTTGAAAGCTTTCCAAAACGCAGAACTCCCGGCGTATGCGGTGCCATGTCGAAGATGTTTGTCGGAGGATGTTGATATTTTCTAGAAAAGTGCTGAAAGGCAGGGGGAAAGCGGACACGATGTCCGCGTCAGCCGATTGTCGACATGGATGTCGACTGTAGGCGGCCCCGTCATGACGAGAACTACTCATCACTTTTCGTAGAAAATTCACATCCGGAGACCTTACATCGAGACATGTGTATCGCATGCTCCGGGAGTTCGTGGATTTTGCCAATGTATTTAACTAACTTTCCATTTAGTTACCGCACTCTACGCTGATGCGGTTGAAGATCGCCATGATCTCCTCGGTGTTGATGGTCTTCTTCTCTTCTCCGGCTTTGTCGAGGATGGCTTTTCCTTCGTGCATCATGATCAGGCGGTTACCGTATTCCACGGCATAGCGCAGATTGTGGGTGACCATAATAGTGGTCACTTTCTTCTCCTTTACGACCTGATCGGTGAGCTCCATGATGATCTCCGCAGTCTTGGGATCCAGCGCAGCGGTATGCTCATCCAGAATGAGAAAATCAATCGGTGTCATGGTAGCCATGAGCAGCGCCAGTGCCTGTCTCTGTCCTCCGGAGAGGGAGCCGACCTGCACACCCATCTTATCTTCCAGTCCCAGATTTAAGGGACGTAACATCTCGCGATACTCTTCCAGCTTTGCTTTATTCACACCACGTCCCAGGTTATAAGGCTTGCCCTTATTCTCCGCAATGGACATGTTCTCTAAAATCGTCATGCCGGGGCAGGTTCCCTTGGAAGGATCCTGATAGACTCTGCCGATCCGACGCTGACGAATATAATCCTTCTGTCTCGTAATATCTTCTCCGTGGATCAGGATCTTGCCGCTGTCCACCGCAATGCTTCCACAGATGATGTTCAGCATGGAAGTCTTACCGGAACCATTGCTTCCTACAACGGATACGAATTCTCCGTCCTTTACCGTAAGGTTGAAATCCTTGAACAGGCACAGCTCGTTAACCGAACCGGGATTGTAATTCTTGTTGATATTGATAAGTTCTAGCATGCTTTCACCTTCTTTCTGTCCATGCTGACCACCAGAATGATCAGGAACAGGACTGCTGTGATCAGCTTGATGGCATTAGGGCTGATACCTGCGAACATGGCTACTGCCACACATGCCTTATACAGAATGGATCCCACCACAACACTGCTGGTCACACGGAAAAATGTTACCTTCTTGAACAGGCTGGTGCCGATGATAACGCTGGCCAGACCGATGACTACCGCACCGGTTCCGATGGAAATCTCAAAACTTCTCTGCTGCTGTGCATAGATACAACCGCTTAAGGATACCAGACCATTGGCAATGGACAGCCCCACAATCTTCACCAGTCCTTTATCCACACCGAGGCTGGTAACGATGGTATCATTGTCACCTACGGCACGAAGTAAAAATCCGGACTTGGTGCTCATGTACCAGTCTAACAGATATTTTGCTACCATGGTGATCAGGAAAATAATGATCACATTTTTGAAATTTACCAAGAAACCCGGGGTAATACTATTCACAAAGCTGTTGTTGAAAATATTTTCCTTATCAAAAATAGCTACATAGCCGGAGCCTGCCACCCACAGATTGATGGTATACAGACCGGTCATCATGATGATACCGGAGAGCAGATCTCTGACTTTTAATTTCACATGGATCAGTCCGGTACAGATTCCCACCAGTGCTCCGCCTAAGAATGCAATGGGAAGGGTGAGGATTGCCGGTACGCCGAAGCCGTTGATCAGACGCACAGTGATGGCAGCCCCAAAGGGGAAGCTGCCATCGACCGTGAGATCCGGAAAATCCAGTATTTTATAGGTAATGTAGACACCCAGTGCCAGGATGCCGTAGATCATTCCTTGTTCCAGTACGCTTAATAATAACGCCATATTTTTCTCCATTCTTAAAATCCTGTATATCCGGATTACTCTATTATTTTCTGCCTGTCGGCAGCTATTTCCTGATTACTGTACTACGATCTCATCAAAGGACTGGTAAGCATCGGTCTTGTAATTCTCGGGAAGTTCCAGGTTGATCTTCTCTGCTGCTGCAAAGTTCACATACAGGCTGGGCTCGGAGATTACTTCGAAATTCAGTTCGGAAGCTTCTGCCTCTCCCTTCAGGACTCTTGCTGCCATCTTACCGGTCTGCTTGCCGAGTTCGATGTATTCCAGACCCATGGATGCCACACAGCCAGCCTTAACCTGCTCTACTTCGGAACCAAATACAGGGATGCCTGCCTTGTTAGCCTCATCCAATACCGTCTGCAGTGCGCTTACTACGGTGTTGTCGGTCAGGTTGGTAATGCAGTCTACCTTGGATGCGATATCCGCTGCTGCCAGAGCTACCTCAGACATTGCGGTAACACCGCTGTCCACGATCTCGAATCCGTAGTTGCCTGCCAGAGCCTTGTACTCTGCGATGGTACTGATGGAGTTTGCTTCGCTGGTGGTGTAGATGATACCGATGGTCTTCGCTTCAGGAAGTACCTCACGGATCATTTTCAACTGTGCATCTACTGCCAGTGCATCGGAAGTACCGGTGATGTTGCCTACGGGAGTACCATCCTCATTGGCCAGACCTGCTTCCACAGGATCAGATACTGCAGTGTAGATCACGGGAATATCTGTATTCATTGTAGCATTGTATGCTGCCATAGCGCAAGGAGTTGCGATAGCACAGATCATATCTACTTTCTTACTTACGAAGTTGCTGGCGGTCATGGCGGAAGTTCCGTTGTCTGCCTGTGCATTGACATATTCGATCGTCAGGTTCTCACCCTCTACAATACCTTCCTCTGCCAGCCCCTGAATAAATCCTTCACGACAGTTGTCCAGGGAACCATGTACGGCGTACTGCATGATACCAATGGTGTAATTGTCCTTGCCTGCGGTGCTGCCACATCCGGTGAGGGCACCCATTGCCATAACTGCGGTTAATACTGCTGCCAAAATTCTCTTCTTCATAATCTTATTCCTCGCTTTCTGTACGTCCTGCGTACCATGATATGCAGCGCATACCATAAAATAGTTTGCTCATAAGATTACTGAACCTTTCACTGTCATGAAAGCCAGATGCTTTCGCATCTGTACCCACATTCGTATTTGCATACAAGCGTCATGTGGATTGAAAGACTTTCATAACAAAAAACCGCCTCAAATGTATATTGCTATACACTTGAGACGGTAATAAGCTCTTGCTCATCATCGTGGTGCCACTCAATTTGACAATTCCTGCGAATTGTGTCCACTCTCTCTGGATACTATCATATCCATCGGCTTGATAACGGGTCCGAATCCCGCTGACGCCTAAAACTGATCTGTTCTCGGGCCAGCCTCGGAAGTCCATTCGGCGAAAGTTCCTTTACCGTGATCCCACCATCCACGGCTCTCTGTAAAATTCCCTAAGGCTTACTACTCTTCCTCACAGGTTTGGTAAACTTATGAATGTTGTTTATGTGTCTTAGAATAATCTCTATTTTCTATTTTGTCAATACTATTTTTAGAAAATTTACAAATCTTATCCGTACTGTCACATACTTACATTCGTAAACCCAACGAATCCAACGAACAACTGTTACTCTGTCTCCGGCAGAGTGATCACCACCTTGAACAGGTCGCCGTCCGTGACAATCTGCATATCACCATTCTGCAGTTCCGTCAGGCTCTTGGCTATGGATAATCCCAGACCGTTGCCCTCCATGTGGCGGGATTTGTCTCCTCTGGTGAACCGCTCTTCCAGTTCCTCCGGTGACATCTCCAGCGGGAAGGCTGACATATTCCGGAATATGATTCTCACATCCTGACCGTCATGCTCCACGTTCAGGTAGACGCGGCTGCCTGCCTGGGCATATTTGTAAATATTATTCAGCAGATTGTCAAACACTCTCCACAGATGCCTGCCGTCCGCCATGACCTTTACGGTCTCCTCCGGCTGTTTTACGATAGTTTCCAGCTTCTTGTCAGAGAATCGCTGCTCATATTCCCCCGCCGCCTGTGACAACAGTACCGATACATCGCAGACTTCCGGGTGTACTTCCAGATTGCCTGTGGTGGCTTTGGAAGCCTCCAGCAGATCGTCCAACAGTTTTTTCAACTTCTTGGACTGGCGTAACAACACTTCCGCATACTCCGAGATCCGCTGTTTCTTTTCAGAATCCGGATCCGTCAGGCTGTTCCCTGTGACTGCGTCGTTCTCTTCCACTTCTTTTCCGATGAGATCCGCATAATTGATAATGGAAGTCAGTGGTGTCTTAATGTCATGGGAGACATTGGTAATGAGCTCCGTCTTTAAATGTTCGCTTTTCATCCTCTGTTCCACGGCTGCGGAAATCCCCTCGCCGATGCGGTTCAGGTTCTCTCCGTGCTCCTTGAAGGACAATACCATATGGGAGGTATCCAGCTTATGATTCAGGTCTCCGTCCGCTAATGCTTCACTGCCCTCCTGCAGTTCTTTGCACATCAATGCGACAAAAGTAATCGCACCGCACAGAATAAATTTCTCTATGGCCCAGAAAAAGAGTAATACATCTGTATTATTATAAAACAGCATTAAACCGAAAAACTCTACCACGCAGACTGCAAGGCACAAAAGTGCTGTTCTCCATACCATAGGAATCCCACGGATCAATTTCACAATACCGCGGAAAACTCTCTTGCAGAATCTTCCGAAGAACCGGAACACTCTATACAGGATCGTATTCTGCCACCATTTTCCCATTTTCAGGCGGATGGCCAGCTCCATGAAGTACAGGGTGCACCATATCACCTCTGCCGCAAACAGTACCATCAGCACGATCAGATTGATCATACTTGGGTTCATACCGATCCATCCAAAAGCCAGGTACAGACCGGTAAAAGCTCCAACGGCAACGACCACTGTATACACATCCAGGTGGATCTCATGGATTGCACTGGGAGTAATACCCTCCCTGCCATTCTTATGTCCGGCACTGCACAACAGGAAAATAAAGCATAAGAATGCCAGTACCGTTCCCGCACAGCATACCACGGGGATCACATTTCGGTTATCATAAAGCTGCTCTGCCTGATGATAGATCAGGGCATATTCATCTTCCTTCGGCAGGCTGGGATTCGCTGTCAGGGTAACCACAATACGCTTGTTACGCTCTGCTAATGCTTCCTCTGCAGCCTCTTCCTGCAGCCGTTCTGTCTCACTTAAGGCATCCTCGATCATCCATTTTGCATATTGTTCCGCCCGTTCAACCGGCACATAAATCTCTCCACCTAAGGATACGCTGTCCCCCAGATCCAGATATTTCTCCAGATTGCCGGAGGAAAGGGCTTCCTGCTCCGCTGCCGTTATGCTTTCCACATCAGACCCGGTATTGACAGATGGTTCAAGCTCCATGATATCAGAGCTTCCATAACTTTCATAACTATCAGAGACAGAGGAAGTTTCTGTGTTGATATAGGTGTTATCATTCCTATGCTGCACCTGAGACTCCAGCCGGTAAGTCAGATCATTTGTCTTGTCTACATAATCCTCGTTCTTCCATTCTCCCAGAAATTCATCCGTATCCAGATCGTAGCTCTCCACCTTTACCCAGATGTTCCGCTGCCTGCAATAAGCTTCCATGGTCTGCAAGCTCTCATTCTCATACCAGTCGCGTATCCGATACAGATCCTGATTGACCTGCCGGTACAACAGCTGATCATGGATAAACATCATTTTGCCGGAGGAATACGCTCCACTGTCTGCAAGCATGCAGGTACCATAGAGTCCAAGCACCCCCGCAATTGCGGCAGCGATCATCAGGACAAATGCCATGATCTTTGCCAGTGTGCTGCCCAACAGGCTGTTTCCCTGTGCCGGTGCATTCTTTTTTTTCTCGGCTTTTTCTCTTTTTTTCCGTTCCCTTTTATTCTCTGACAATGCTGGTTCTACCGTC
Source organism: Waltera sp. (assembly GCF_046969025.1). NCBI lineage: Bacteria > Bacillati > Bacillota > Clostridia > Lachnospirales > Lachnospiraceae > Waltera > Waltera sp. Next base: position 36,641 of record NZ_JBKVQF010000003.1, read on the forward strand.
GTACTCACTGTTTCTTCCACCGGATTTGCCACTCTGTCCTGTTCTGTGCTCCTGCTGTTTTCTTCCATGTTATCCATATTCCTGTCTCCTTATTTCCCCAAGCTGCTCCGCTCTCCTGCCTGCTCTTATCCCTGCTTCTCACATTTGTATCCCTGTCCCCAGACTACTTTTAAGTATCTGGGTTCTGCCGGATTGATTTCCAACTTTTCCCGTAAATGCCGGATATGTACCGCCACGGTATTCTCGCTGCCCAGAGGCAGGTCGTTCCAGATTCTGGTATAGATCTCCTTCGGGGAAAATACCTGTCCCGGATTCTGGATCAGAAGCTTTAAGATCTCGTACTCCGTGGGCGTCAGCGCCACCGGCTCGCCGTCCAGCATCACGCTTTTCTCCTTGTCATCCAGTTCGATACCACCGACTCTTATCACATCCGGCCGGACAGTACCTCCACCCAGCTGCATATAGCGACGCAGTTGGGATTTGACTCTGGCGGATACTTCGATGGGATTAAACGGCTTCGTGATATAGTCATCCGCTCCTACCGTAAGTCCCAGTACCTTGTCGGAATCCTCACCCTTGGCTGTCAGCAGGATCACCGGGACATTACTCTTCTCCCGGATCCTGATCATCGCCTGTATGCCGTCCAGCTTCGGCATCATAATATCCATCAGTACCAGATGCACCTCATTCGTCTCTACCATATGTACGGCTTCCTCGCCGTCAAAAGCCTCCAGAAAATGATAATTGGTGTCATTTAAGTATATCTTTAACGCGTTTACGATATCCTTCTCATCATCACAGATCAATATATTGTACATACTCTCCCTCATTTCTGTGCCGGTGGCTGCAGCCCGGACACTTCCTGCGCAAGGAGCTTTCCCTTACGCTGCCAGAACATCTGCTTTGTCCACAGATGTCCCGCTGATGAATTTATTGTAGCAGATAACAGATTAATAAAAAACAGGAAAAACCTTTAAGATTTGTTTAAGACGGCTTTACATAAAACACCCTCTGCCATTCCCAGAAGAGCAAAGGCAAAGGGTGTGGACAACACATGTTGAAAAGTGAACAGTGAGCAGATCAAATAGCCGGTGAGGCCGAGGAAAACTGCAAGTGCCCGGGGATCCCTGGTTGCGGAGATTCGAAGGTTCCGGAATGCGGTGAGGAAGATTCCACCGTAGGCAATGACTCCCAGAATTCCCTGCTGTACCAGAAGAGTCAGCCATTCGTTGTGGGCATTGGAATAGATATTGTTGTCCAGAAGTCCCCGGTTGATCCAGTCCATGGCGTCACTGCCCCATTGATAGAGCGCATAATAGAAGCTGTCAGGGCCCATACCGAATATCTGAAACAGGAGTCCCTCTTTTCCGTAAGTAAGAATCGTGACCTTCCACAGTGCCAGCCGGCCGTTGGCAACTTCCGACACTTTATCACTGCCGGGCAGATATCCCGCCACCAGCAGACAGCCAAGAAGCAGTGCCGCCAGCGTCACCGCAACCGCAAGCCCCACAAAGGTCCGAAAAACCCGGCCGCTCTCCAGCCGGTCACTTCTCTCCTGTCTCTCCCGCAGCTGCAAAATCAGATATACCGCCACTTCCACAACAAACACCACATACCAGGCCGGGGTAAAAAAGAGTCTTTTTTCGGCATCCCCTGCCAGCACCAGGCCGGTCAGATGTAACAGCAAAAACATCCTGACCATAAATACCGAAAGCGGTAAAAGCATCAGGATCTCCAACGCCCGCAGCAGCAGGCCTCTCTTCCGCAGAGAAAGCAACAGTAACAGCAGGCTTAATCCGCAGGCTGCCAGTATAGCTGTAGTACTGTTGGAAGTAATAGCCGATGCAAAAAACACAAAGCTCCCAATCATCCCCAGTACTCTGACCTGCCGTTTTCCCATAAAAGCTGCTGCCAGAGAGATACCTGCCGTCACACTGATATAGCCTGCATACCAGTTGTTGTTACCGATGGTGGACAACAGCTGGGTCCGGTTCCATTCTCCGTTTTCCATTCCGCGGAAAGTTCCCAGCACATCAATGTCCAGACGGTTCAGCAGCCCGATCAGTGTCACGATTCCTGCCGTAATCCCGGCGATCCACCAGATACTTCTGCTGCCGTCATAATACCGGGATACCGCAAAATAGATCCCCACCAGCAATCCCTGGGTCACCAGCCCCATATACCAGCCGGGATACCCTAAAAGGACATCCTCCCTGCAGGGACTGATTCCATAAGAAAAGATTGCAGACACCAGATACAACAGCATAAACACATCCGTTTTCTTCCACGTCCGTTTCGTTGTCCGTTCTCCCCGGATCCTCTGCCACAGCACAGCCAGCACCACAAAAGCCCCCAGCACCAGCGTAGTATTCCGGAAAAACAAATATTTTGCATTTCCGATCATCACCAGCTTGTTCTGCATATACAGCGGTAAACCGGCAAAAAGAATCACCAGATACCCATAAACCAGCATACTCACGGTCTCTTTTGTATTTTGTTCCTGTTTCTTCATAGCTTACATTATCCTTCAGACTGAAAAACAAGGCACCCCTCATTGACTGAAGAGTGCCTTATATTTCCCGGTTATTTTATTTCCTTACGGTTACTTATTTGCCGTAACGCATCTGCAGGTACAGAGGACCATACCATTCAATAGCATTGTCTTCTGCCTTACCGGCAGGGATGGTTACCGTATACTCATTGCCTTCGAAGGTGTACTCCAGCTCCAGAGCTACCGTCTGCTTCTTGTACAGAGCCTGCATGATATCGTTGGGCAGAGCATTGATATTCTTGTCTCTGCTGATCTTGACAGTAGCACCGTCCTTGGCATTAGCGATCTCGCTTGCCACATTGTCACGATATCTTCCAAATGCGTTGTCAGTACCTTCTGCTGTTGCGGTATTATTAGCTTCTGCAATAGCAAAAGTGGAGAAGTGATTTACAGTAAAGGTCAAAGTGTTTGCGGAAGCATTGTAAATAGGCTTGATTTCTTCCAGTCCACCATTTACAAAGTGGAAAATCACTGCCTTATTACCATCTACACCTGCAGGAGTCTCAATGGTAACTGCTACGGGAATAGGCAGAGATTCAACTGAATAAGTACCAGCCTTCAGGCTGATTTCTACATATACGGGAGTAGAAGTTACTGCGTATGTAGAAGAAGTAATCTCAGGTGTAGCCGCCGGTGCTTCTACACTCAGTGTTGTGTCAGGAGCAACAAATGCTGCACCAACAATGCCTACAGCCTTTACAGCGCCGGAGTTAGCAAGAGTAGTATCCTTAATTCCCTTTGCCTTTTTGTATGCTGCTTCGATGGCTGCAACATCATTAACAGTATCCTGTCCTGCATTCATTGCTTCCTTCAGATCCTGAGAACCGATCTTTATCAAAGCAACTGCCGCATTATCTGCAGATGCCGCATCAGTAATCTTGGATGCATCAATAGCATCTACCGCATTCTTTACCTCTTCTACCGGTTTGGTGCTCGGTGCAGGGGTCGGTGTAACCACCGTATTATTCTCACTTGCTACAGATACGGTAGACAGTGCACTGCTGCCGTAAGGAACCGCAAATACTGCAAATGCAATGGCTGCGGCAATGATTAATTTCTTTTTCATTATCTCATTCCTCCTAAGTATAATGTTATGGATTTTATTTTTACCGTTATTTAGTTTACCCCCCCCGTTATATTGTCAACCCTATTTCTTCCTATTTTTTCCTTTTTTTCTCATTTTCCATGTGCAAAAAAAGCATGCCCTTCCGCCCCCCCCTAAAAACGGGCATCACAGACATGCTTTTTTCTGCTTTTTATTCATTTTTCTTATTGGAGTGCTCTTTCAGTTCTTCCAGAGCTTCCTTAAATTTCTCAGAGCTCATGGTAGGGTTGGAACGAATCATGTCACGCTGGAAGAAATCTCTTAAGCTGCTGACATTCTCTCTGTCTGCCACGCTTCTGGTGTACTTCTGTTTCAGCTCCAGCACTTCATTCTTCACGCTGTCCAGATACTGACCGGGAGATTTCTGGGAAGAAGTGCGGATGCTTTCCAGCTTCTGCTCAATACTGGACTTCAGATCCTCTACTCTCGTAGTAATCCCCTCCGTAAAGTCTTCCTTCTTCTGGGCCAGACTCTCGCTGAATCCCTCCTTGCGGTTCTCCAGATCCTCACTGGTCACAGCAATAATGACATCCAGCCGTTTCTGGATCCGCAGCATATCTTCTTTTGCCTTCTCCATTTTCTCCAGTACATCCCGCAGATCCAGGGCTGCCTTGAAGGATAATGCGAAATCCGCACCGATCAGCGCCGTCAGCACCAGTGTCACAGGAGTGAGGATGCTGTCCGGAATGGACAATACCAGATGTTCAATGGGCTTATGGATAAACTCCGTCATCAGGATCGTCAGACCACCCCAGGCCAGCGAGGACCCCAGGCAGATATGTCCCTGGAAATTGAATTTATTCTTGGAATAGTCCCAGTATCTGACTTTAAATAATGCCTCCATGGTCACGCCTGTGACATACTCCAGCACCGTAGCCCCGATACATCCGGCAATATAGACTAACACCAGATTGTCCTGAAACGGCATGGACACTACCAGCATCATGATGGCTCCACTTCCATACAGCGGCAGAAACGGTCCGCGGCAGAAACCACGGTTGACCAGCTTCCTGCTTTTCAGGGATACATAGGTGGATTCAAAACACCAGCCGAAAAAGCAATAAAAATAAAAGAAAAATATCCATTGGATCGCAGTATAATGATACACTGTTTAACCTCCTTCACGTCTTCGTTTTTTCCTTACGAGCAAGGTAACTGTCATCTCATGACCGAACCGCTACGGATATACCTCAGCCTCTATGGCAAGCTTCCCCTTCCTCGTGGCATGGGGTTCTCCACTTATGCGGAATTTACCGTAGCCTCTGGCATTTACCACATCCCCCGCCTCCAGGGGCTTGGAATTATTTTCACACAGCCTGCCGTTCACATATACCTTTCCCACCCGGAACAACTCCAGACAGTCGCTTCTGGATTTATTATATACCTTGGAAATGACAGCATCAACACGTGGACTTGCCACCTGAATGACCTGACGCACCGGTTCTTCCTGAGGTACTTCTGCCGCCGCATCCACCACCTCACACTTCACGTGGGTGTGGCGGATCTGCTCCAGATTGTCACAGATAAATTCTGCAATGGTATCCAGACAGAATAAAAATGCTTCGCCCTCTCCCGGCAGGATATCACCGATGGTGCTGCGTTCAATACCCAGGTTCATCAGTGCCCCCAGATAATCCCTGTGGGACAGCTTGTCTGCAAATTTCGCGGATAGAGGTCTGATCCGGATACAGCAGATAGGAAAGGGCTGTTCATAGCCCAGCTCCGCCTCACTGCCGAAGCGAAGGAGCTTCCGCTCTGCCTCTTCCCTGCCGCCGTATAAGGTGATCCCTGCGAACTTCACTTCCCGTTCCACCTGCCACAGAGCATCCTGCTCTGCCAGTCCCAAGAATCCGGTAAATGTGTACTGGTTCTGGTTGTAGGATTTGTCTGCCAGTTCACGGATCCGGTTTTTCAGCTGTTGTATTTCTTTTTCATTTTCCACGGACATTCCCGTACATCCTTCCTACTGTTCTCACTTTGCTTTTGCAAATATTACACTGTACACATTATCCCAGTGCCACATCCAACATCATCATCAACGCAAAACCAATGGCAAAGGCAATGGTTCCCAGGTTGGAATGCTCTCCCTCACTGGCTTCCGGAATCAGTTCCTCCACGACCACATAGATCATGGCTCCGGCTGCAAAAGCCAGCATATAGGGTAAAATAGGTGTCACAATGCTTGCCAGTGCAATGGCCAGGATTGCTCCCACCGGTTCCACTGCTCCCGACAATACGCCTAAGGCAAAGGACTTTCCTCTCTTATTTCCTTCACTCCGAAGAGGCAGGGAAATAATGGCCCCCTCCGGGAAATTCTGAATGGCGATACCGATGGCCAGCGTCAGGGCTCCCGCCATCGTAACAGTTCCGTCCCCGTTTAACACTCCGGCGAAAATAGCACCACACGCCGCACCTTCGGGAAAATTGTGAATGGTCACCGCCAGCATCAGCATGGCTGTGCGGTTCAGACTGCTCTTATGGCCTTCCGGTGCATCGCTTCCCACATGCAGATGGGGTACCATGCTATCGATGAACAACAAAAAAACAATACCGATCAGGAATCCGATCACTGCGGGAAGAAATGCAAGCTTCCCCATCTCTTCGCACATATCCATGGCCGGTATCAGCAAAGACCACACCGAAGCTGCCACCATGACACCGGCAGCGAATCCGGTAAATATTCTCTGAATATTGCCGCCAATCTGTTTTTTCAGGAAAAACACGCAGGCTGCCCCTGCAGTCGTTCCCAGAAACGGAATCAGAAGACCGGCTACAATGCTTAAATTCATGAAACACTCTCCTTTCTTTTATTATTCTATGTAACTCGCAGCAAGATGGTATCTTGTCTGCCTTTTCAAATCATTTTTACTAAAATCCCGCCAGATCGTTGCCCAGGACGGCATACATCAGGAAATTCACACCACACACCAGATGGTAGCAGAATACCGCGATCTCGCCCACGACGAAGATCACCTTCCAGCTCTTCCACCACTCCCTGATATTCCGCACCATGACGATCAACGTCATCAGGAAGACAAAGAACATGCCGTGCATATAGCCCCAGGAAAAGTTGGCATGCATCATGCGGAATCCTTTTTCATAGAAGATCAGGAACATTACTGTACCCATAAGATAATTCAGCCATGCAAACCAGTAATATCTGTTGGACTTTATATTTTTAAAATCAAATACCAGATTCAGTAAAAGTACGCCGATGGGCAATGCCATTCCCATGATAATACTTAAAGGAATGCTTTTGGAATAATTGCTCCATACTTTGGCAAAGCCGATGGCGATGCCTGTCTCCTCTCCCATGGCATTCGTCCCGGTGAAAATTCCGGAAAACTGGTACAGCAGGGCAATTCCCGTGGGGATCATGGTCACACACAGACAGAAGGCATTGCGAAAACTTTTTCCTCTGCTTACGATCAGCTGGATCAGGAGGATCAGACCGATCAGAGGCACCACTACCATCGTATAGCTTGGTTTGGTCATGGTGGTCAGCAGAAGGCTGACCGCGAAGAGAACGCAGTTCTTCCACTGAAAATCCTTCTGATATTCCGACAGCACCTTCACCGTCTCAAAAAAGCAGATAATCGCAAAAGGTCTGGTGGCCAGATAAGTGGCATTCCAGAAAGGATTCGGCGTATAAATCCCCATACAGCGATACGCATAATCAAAGCCGAAAAAAGCTGTATTCTTGGGAGAATACAGGTTAGAAAGCAAAAATAGCGAAAAGACAAGCAGGTTCACAAGAATGTCCGTCATAGCCTGTCTTCCCTGAGTTAAGTCATCATAATGACTTACTTTCCGGATCTCCCGGTTCATATAATATTTTGTGATCACTACCGCTGCCAGATTGAACAGCGCGGTGGTGATGGCCATGGCCGCTTTCGCTCCGATCAGCCAGGCGGAAAGTCTGGCTGTCCAGAACAGGATCGGATAGGGAAACTCATAATTTCCCGCAATACCTGCCACCTTATTCACATAGTCCGGCATATCCGACTGAAAGCCCGGCACCTGATAGCACTCCATCCAAAACAGATATAACATAACCCCGGTATACAAAAACAGCAGGAAAAGAAATGTCACTTTTCCTGCCATTGTCTCCCGCAGGCCGCTCTTTATGGGATTCTTTTTCATAGAGCCGATCCTTTCTAGTTGAAACTGATCACGGGATCTTTGGGAGCCTTTGCCTTCTCCACACTGATGGCATGGAGTACAGGGCCCTCTCCCTTATAGTCTGCGAAGTATTCTCTGGCAACCTTCGCTGTCACTTTGACCCATTCCTTCTGCTTCAGGTCTTTCGTGCCTGCAAACTCACAGGCATAGCCCAGAAATGCCATATCTTCCGCACAGCAGGTCATTGCCATGCGTCCCGGTACGAAATAGCCATCGGGATATTCCTCGGGCTTCAGTACCATGGCCAGAAACTGGATATTTTTGCCTTCATAGCGCTCCAGATGATCCATGGAATCCAGATACCAGATGCCGTAGCCCTGGTTGTCCAGTACGATAGGATCCTGATTCAGATCGTAGGGCAGATCCTCCTCGAAGATCTCATCGATCTCACCGTTGGAATCCTCGAAGATCACATCTGCGGAAGGATTCACCGCTTTGATGTTGCGCTTGTATACATTCAGATCCTTGATACCGTCGCAACGGTTGAAAATGATCATCTCGGACTTACGGATCATCTCTGCCAACAGAGATTTCATATTTGTGTAGTACATGGAGAAGGTGGAGCCGTCAATGGTCGTGATCTGCTGCTCTACTTTCCAGTACCAGGGAAGCGTCATGTTCTTACAATTCCACATACCGTTATACTCGATGATGATACGGGCGGGCTTGTACTGCTTCTCCAGCTCGATCAGATGATTCGGAGTAAACTCCTCTTCCTCTTCGATCAATACGACATCCGTACGACTCTTTTTTAATAAAGCGGGATCGTATTCATTCTCGCCCTCTTCACAGAGGATGAGCAGTGTCTTTCCTTTGATCTGGAAATACGGCTGTCCCAGTGTAAATGTGATAAATTCTGTCTTACCGCTCTCCAGAAAACCATTTATGATATAGACTGGTTTCGTCATAATTCATACCTTTCTCTTTCTTATCCTGCTGCCTGTAAAATCCGTTCCGGCAATTTATTTACGGAACAGTTCTGCCAGCTTGTCCTCGTCCAGTTTGGAACCGATGACACAGATCTTGCCGGTGACTTCCGGCTTACCGCTTCTGATGTCATGCTCTTCGGGAACATAATCATAATATACCCAGGTTCCGTCGGGAGCGGGTACCATACCCTTGGCACGCAGGATTGCACCGTACTCTCCGCTGTCCAGAGCAGTAAGGATCTTCTCGATGTCCTCTGCGCTGTAGGTGTTGGGTGTCTCGATACCCCAACTGGTGAATACTTCGTCTGCGTGATGGTGATGATGGTGGTGGTCATGATCATGATCGTGGCAGCCGCAGGTGCAGTTCTCGTCATGCTCATGATGATGCTCATGGTCATGGTCTTCATCATGGTCATGATGATGGTGATGCTCATGCTCGTCTTCATCATCGTCGTCATCGTGGTGATGTCCACAGCAGCACTCATGGTCGTGGTCATCCTCGTCATGGTCGTGATGGTGATGATGCTCATGGTCACAGCACTCATCCTCATCGTGATCGTCATGGATATGCTCCAGCATTTCCTTCATCATATCTTCCAGCTTGTCAGCGCCTTCGATGGTCTTCAGTACTTCCCTGCCATCCAGCTGATCAAGAGGAGTGGTGATAATGGTAGCCTTGTCGTTATGCTCACGGATCATCTCCACGCAGGCATTCAGCTTTGCCTGATCCACTTTGTCGGTTCTGCTTAAGATAATGGTTCCGGCGTACTCGATCTGGTTGCTGAAGAATTCGCCGAAGTTCTTCATATACATCTTGCACTTGGATGCATCTACTACTGCTACCGCACTGTTGATCTCCACATCCAGATCTCCTGCCACGTTCTCCACAGCCTTCAGGACATCGGACAGCTTGCCGACACCGGAGGGCTCGATCAGAATACGCTCGGGAGCATAAGTGCTGATAACTTCCTTCAGGGAAGTACCGAAATCACCTACCAGAGAGCAGCAGATACAGCCGGAGTTCATCTCTTTGATCTCGATACCGGCCTCTTTTAAGAAACCGCCGTCGATACCGATCTCACCAAACTCATTCTCGATCAGAACGGTCTTGCTGCCGTCCAGAGCTTCTTTTAACAGCTTCTTGATCAGGGTGGTCTTACCGGCACCCAGGAATCCGGATACTACATCTATTTTCGTCATTGTTTTTTCCTCCAATCTGAGTCTAAGACCCATCCTTTTTATTTTCTATCATATTTACAGTATTGTCAATAAAACGATTATTAAATTTTTATCAACTAAGCCATAATGTTCGTCAGACACTGTGCGGATGCTCGCATACGCAACTGTGCTACGGTCTCTCCGTCTCGATCATGCTGTAAGGCACCACGGCCACTTTTCCCTCTTCATCACCGCCACACAGGATTCCTACGAACACACCGTCCTCCGTAAAGGCTCCGCCTCCTGACATTCCGGGAGCGATCAGTCCCTGCAGCAGAAGCATATACTGGTCAAAATCCTCCACATAGATCCAGGGATCCACCACGAAAGCATAGACCGGCAGCCCACTCTCCCCTCCGTACATCCATACATCGTCATATTCCTTCAGTGCATCGAATACTTCCCGATCCGTCTGCACCGGCAGACAGACCTTCCATGCTTCCTCTGACAGTTCCGCCTTGTCCACCCACAGGAAAGCCAGGTCGCAGCTGTCCACTGTCTCCACGCCGGTGGCAGCCACCTGTGTTCCGTCCGGAAATGTCACCCGGGCCTCTCCGGTATCGTCCGCCAGTACGTGCCCTGCCGTTGCGATCAGAATCCTGTTTTCCTCTTCATCATAGATCACACCGCTGCCCTGCCGCTCTCCCGTCTGAATTCCCACCAGGGATTTCATTACCTTAAAATCATTCTCCGTCAGTTTCTGCTCTGTCTGCACCGGCAGTTCCACAAATTCCATTCCTGCGTCAGCCTGTCCCATGCCACTGTTTTCTTCCGAAACCTTCTGGCCTGCGGTCTCCGTGGAGACATTTTCCTCACTCCCACCGTTTTCCCCGCAGCCGGCGAAAAGTAACAGGCAGCTCAGTATCACAGTGATCCCTTTTATCCGCATTCTCTCTTTTTTCTCCATGACTTCTCCATAGTTTCTCCGTGAAACATGCTCTGCATTGCAGTTGCTTATAACAGAAAACGGACCGCATCCGCAGTCCGCATTTTTCTCAAAAGGTGTAAGCAAAAAATAAGCCGAGTTCTGTATATGACGATCATCTATCTAGTACGACTGTCACCAGCCGCATCAAGCGACCTACCTGAAAGCAGACCGGGCCGGTCTATAGCTCTCTGTTTGGTCTTGCTTCGGATGGGGTTTACATGGCTCCGTCTGTTACCAGCCGGACGGTAGTCTCTTACACTGCCTTTCCACCCTTACCGGCCAAAAGCCGGCGGTATATCTCTGTTGCACTAGCCTTGGAGTCACCTCCACCAGACGTTATCTGGCATCCTGCCCTGTGAAGCCCGGACTTTCCTCACCTGCATAAAGCAGCCGCGATCATCTATCTTACTTACACCTGTTCGATTATATCTTTTTCTTCCGGAAAAAGCAATATTTTTCTGCCAGACGTATGATTTCCCCATATCCCAGTGCTGCCAGCGGGAACATCATCATGTAATAGGCATACATATACCTGGCCTTTGCTTCCCAGAAAATACTGAACAAAAAGCCCCCGATCACAGCCACTGCCAACAGATGCTGTGTGATCTCACTGTCTTTTCGGACACAGAAGATAAAGTAAAACAGACACCCCAGATAGATAATAAACTGTAAACGATCTGCCATCCTCACCACACTGTCAAACAGATCTCCACTCAGCCGGTCTTCCAGTGCCGCCAGTTTCTCATGGTACACATCCCCGTGGTTAAAGTTGAAATACAGTGACTGATAGGTCGGGACATTCCACTGGGACAGAAGTTTTCCCTGATAAAAACCTCTCAGATACCCCGGCTGTGCTTTCATGGCCTGCATGCGCTCCTGCATCATCTCCCGGTAGATCTGATCGCTCTGCTCTGTATTACAGTCCGTTGCATAATATTGTGCCCAGCAATCGCTGTAATACCAGCCGTACCGGCCACCGATCTCTTCCATTCCCAGATACAGGTAAGCCGATGTGGGCAATCCCCGGGAATGCTCCATTCCGGATCTCATCTCATACATTTTATAGATTCCCTGATAGCACAAGAGTGGCAGTGCCAACGCCAGCACCAGTGAAATCAACAGGCGTCTGTCCCATTTTGAGAATATCCGTACCGCGCCGACCATGCAATATGCCACCACCAGGACCAGTGTGTTCTTACGCAGCAGAGTTCCCAGTGTAAGAGCTGTCACAATGCCCACCAGTGATCCCGTTTTTCCATATTTGATATATCGGACCAGCATCCATGCGGAAAACAGGGAACAGAATACCCAGGGAATCTCTCCGTAGACCCAGCTGGTATAAAAGACAGATGCCATACAGCTGCCCGCAAGCAGTGTCCCCATGGTCACCACCGCAAGTCTGCCGGAAACTTCCTTCAGAATGCCGTAAATGCAATAGATACCCGCCACGTTCAGAAGTACGAACACTATCTGGATCACATGATAATCCGCCTCTCCAAGAATCCGGAACAGCATCTCTTCCATGGCCGCCGGTCCCAACTGATGAGCATACAGACCGCAATAATGATCCGGAGCCAGCGTCCCATAGTCACCCTGTATAAAATCTATGGCCGCACCAATAACCGATGCCTGATCTGCACTCGGCACTCTGTCTGCCGCCAGAACCCAGCACAATCCTGCGATTCCCTGCCAAAGCATGCCGAGCGTTACGGCAATTCTTTTACACCAGATGGTGATTTTGTCACCGGCCTTTTTTTCCACTGCCGTCAGAACTGCATACAATAGCAATATCAGCGCTGCTGCCGCCAGATTCCGTATTACGGAATCCGGAATCTCCACCAGATCTTCATGACCTGCCACCGGAAGCATATACTGCAGGGTACGCATGGCATACCATACAAGGAACAGAAGGATCAGGCTGCCCATGATCCGGATCACCCAGTTTGCTGTCTGCTTTACTATCGATTTTATCTTTGGTAAACGACTCTCCACAGGTATTCTCCTTTTCTTACTGTAGAGTAAACTATTCAGCACCATGCATGTAAACTATTCAGCACCTCATTCGCAAAATCGCCTCTCCGAGGCTTCCTTTTTGCTCATGTGGTTACTTCGTCGCATCAATTCTGCCGCACAGTCTTACGAATGCAGGCATTCGACGCCTGTCAGCAGAATTGCGCTACTCTGAATAGTTTACACATTGAAGCAGCTTCCACCCACAAATTCTCTGCACAGAGAATTATTGGGAAGGCTTTCACTGGTCACACCCAGGAAATACTCCAGGAACTTAAGCAGTCTCTTGGCTTCGTAATATTCCGGTTCTCCCTTATCGATCTGGAACAATAACGGCTCTGCGAACTGCTTTAACACTGCCAGTTCATAGATCAGGACGGAATTAAACATGGCATCCGCATCCTCCTGGAACGGAAAAATATTCTGTTCCTCTCCCCGGCGCACGGAAGCCCACATATCGATGGTGCGTCTCGCATCCGCACCTCTGGTCCTCGCATCTCTGACCATACGGCGGAGAAGTCTTCCGTCCGTAGTCGGGATCCGGTTATGCTCATCAATATTGATATTGGTCAATGCACTGATATAGATCTTGTATTTACTCTCCTCGGGAAGTGCATAAGATGTCTTCTCATTCAGACCGTGGATACCTTCGATCACCAGAATATCATCCGGTCCCAGTTGTTTGAAATTGCCCTTATATTCCCGCTTTCCGGTCTTGAAGTTAAAGGAAGGCAGTTCCACACGTTCACCGGCTAACAATCTGCACATGTCGTCATTGAACTGCTTTACATCAATCGCTTCCAGACATTCGAAATTGTAATCACCGTTCTCATCCCTTGGCGTGAATTCTCTGTTCACGAAATAGTCATCCAGTGCAATGGGATGCGGTGTTTTCCCCAGGGTCTTCAACTGAATGGATAATCTGTGGGAAAAACTGGTCTTGCCGGAAGAAGAGGGTCCGGCGATCATGACAAATTTCACGCCGCCCCTGTCTACGATGCTCTTGGCAATCTCGCCGATCTTACGCTCCTGCTGCGCTTCCTGTACCAGAATCAGTTCACTCAGCGACCCACGGCAGATCTGATCATTCAGATCACCTACGGTCTCAATACCGATCTCCTTTCCCCATTCCTCAGATTCTTTCAACGTCCGGAATAACAGCTTTCTCTCTTGAAACGGCTTAACATGTGTAGGATCTTTTTTATCCGGCAGCAGCAGCATAAATCCATCCTCATACGCTATGACATCGAACCACTTTACATAGCCGGCATTGGGCAGCATGTAGCCGTAATAATAATCGTAATAACCGTCCATTTCATAAATATTTACGAAAGAGCCTCTGCGGTAACGGAACAGCTTTTCCTTATCCTTCATCCCCTCTTTCCGAAACAGTTCCATGGCATTATCCAGGGAATAGGATCTCTTCAGAAAAGGTGTCTTTGCCTCCACCAGCTCCCGCATCCGGTTACGGATCTTTGCAGCATTTTCTTCCGTCGCATTGATCTTCTCTTTTGGAGAGATGTAGGAGCCGTTGCCGATGGCAAATTCCACACGACAGCTCTGGGCCGCCTCTCTGCCGTAGACATCAAATACCGCTTTCAAAAACAGCATTGTGGCAGAACGCACATAAGTCTTGTTGCCCACATCATCCTTCAAGGTAAAAAAGGTAACCTCGCAATCCCTTGTCAGTTTCTTGAACAATTCTCTGATCTTGCCGTCTCTGGCTGCCAGTGCGATCAGATTCTCATACTCCTGCTGATAATCGTTGGTCACATCCTCGTAAGTGGCTCCCTGAGGATATTGTCTCTCTTCCCCGTTTATCTTCACTGTGATCATTTTTCTCACCCTGTCCTTCTGTAATCTGCTTTTACAGGTCTTATTGCCTAAATCCAATCCGCTTCCTTGCCATTATCATACCAATCCAGTGCACGGGTAATCAGGGTGATCTCGTCTGCGATCTCCTGTCTGCGGCATATGGTTCTGGGATTGTCCGCATCTGCCTTTTGCTCCATGCGTCCCACGATCTGCCTTCGCTCAGTCAGCATCCATTCCAGATACTCCCGAAGTATCCGGTCTCTGCGGGATAAAAGCAGCGGGCCGAACTTTTCCGCCAGTCCGGGATCCAGACCTTCCGTCTTCCAGGAGTCCCCGACCTTCTGCCGTACCGCATCGTCCGTCATCGCACCCAGCCAGCGCACCTTCATCATAAAATAATATTTTCCTTCTTCGTAGATGATATTCTCATCCAGCAGAAGATATCCCTCATCCATCAGGAATGTCCGAAAATGCGGGATCTCCGACTGTGGCTGCAGGATCAGCTCTGCAAATCCCTGTGCCTGTTCTCTTCCTTCGGTAAGAATCTTCTCCATGAGAGGTCCGCCCATGCCGGCACAGATCATCCCGTTCGCCTCTCCGGTCTTCAGGCCGTGCAGACCGTCGGAAAGTCTGGTCTCTATCCTGTCCTGCAGACCATATTCCCGGATATGCTCTCTGGCACGCTCCAGGGGCCCTGACCGCACATCCATGGCGATCACCCGTGGGGAGAGCCCCTTCTGCACGAGATAGACCGATACAAAACCATGGTCACACCCCACATCTGTTATCACAGTGCCGGGAGTGACCATGTCTGTTAAAGCCTGCATTCGATTGGATAATATAACTTCCGCCATTAATCCAGATAATCCTTCAGCTTGCGGCTGCGGCTGGGATGACGCAGTTTGCGCAATGCCTTTGCTTCGATCTGACGGATACGTTCACGGGTAACGTTGAATTCCTTACCTACTTCCTCCAGAGTACGGGCCCGTCCGTCATCCAGACCGAAACGGAGTCTCAGTACTTTCTGTTCTCTCTCTGTCAGAGTACCCAGCACTTCCACCAGCTGTTCCTTCAGCAGGGTAAATGCTGCAGCATCGGAAGGAACCGGTACATTATCATCCTGAATGAAGTCGCCTAAATGGCTGTCTTCCTCTTCACCGATAGGAGTCTCCAGGGATACGGGCTCCTGGCTGATCTTTAAGATCTCACGCACTCTGTCTACCGGCATGTTCATCTCTTCCGCGATCTCTTCGGGGGTCGGTTCTCTTCCCAGCTCCTGCAGCAGCTGTCTGCTCACGCGGATCAGTTTGTTGATGGTCTCTACCATATGCACCGGGATACGGATGGTTCTCGCCTGATCGGCGATCGCTCTGGTGATGGCCTGACGGATCCACCAGGTCGCATAGGTGGAGAACTTATATCCTTTACGATAATCGAATTTCTCTACAGCTTTGATCAGACCCAGGTTACCTTCCTGGATCAGGTCTAAGAACAGCATTCCACGGCCTACATATCTCTTGGCAATACTGACTACCAGACGTAAGTTGGCCTCTGCCAGACGCTTTTTCGCTTCCTGGTCGCCCTCTTCCATTCTCTGGGCCAGTTCGATCTCTTCCTCAGCACTTAACAGGGGCACCTTGCCGATCTCCTTTAAGTACATACGGACAGGATCCTCAATGCTGACGCCTTCCGGTACGGACAGGTCGATGTTCTCCACATCCACTTCGTCCTCATCGGTCAGAATGATCTCTTCGTCATCCACATCATCGTCATCGGTAATACGCAGCACATCTACGTTGTTCTGGTCCAGATACTCCAGAACCTTCTCCATCTGTTCCTCTTCCAGAGGCATGTCCGCAAAGAAGTCACTGATTTCCTGATACTCCAGCACATTCTTTTTCTTTTTCGCCATATTCAGGAGCTCTTTTATCTTCTCCGCAAATTTTGCCTGTGTGTTTTCATCCATTTTCGTGGTTCCATCCTTTCATTGCCATTATTTATAGCCATATTTCGTATTTTTTATAACTGTCCCGAGCCGCAAACCCTATTATTCCAGAGAAATGCGGGCTCTTTGTAATTCTTCCAGTGCTTTTTTGCCTTCCACCGCTTTTTTGACCGCGTTGACATCTGTACCCAGCTGCGCCATATAGTACTGGTAGCTGTTGCGTTTGACTGACACCAGAATGTCATGGAAAGCTCTTTCTCTCTCCTGCTTCGTGGACAATTCGGGGAGCGTTGTATGGAACAGCTCCGCTGCCTGCCTCTGCTCCTCTTCATCCTCAAACATGCTGATGATCCCCGCCGGCTGAAACTGTCCGTTGTCCAGCTCTGCAAACATCTTCTCCGCCACCTTACGATACAATTCCTCCGTGAAATCCTCCAGAGAAATGTACTTACGTACAATCGTATACAGAGAAGGATCATCTCCGATCCAGGTGATCAGCAGTCTCTGGGACTTCCGTCCGCTCTCCGAAGGATCGCTCTTGTTCTGCACTCCGCTGCGGGGACGGGGAATCGGTCTGGCAATTCCCGTCTGGGAAGCATATCCTATGACCATTTTGCGCAGATCATCGGGACGGATCATATATTTTTCGGCAATGGCCTGCAAATAATTCTCCCGCTCCAGATCTTCCGAAAATTCGCACAGTTTCTGTGCGATCTCCCGGTGGAACTTCGTCCGCTGTTCCGGATCACTCTGATCGTATTGTTCACTCAGGATACGGATCTCGAAGTAGAAACTGTTCTCCGCCTGATCGATTCTCTCCTGAAAAGCCTCTTTCCCCAGATTCTTGATAAATTCATCCGGGTCCTTATAAGGACGCATATTGATGACTTTACCGGTAAGCCCGGCCTCCCTGAGAATACCGATGCCCCGGAGTGCCGCCTTGGTTCCGGCACCGTCGCTGTCGTAGGCCAGCAGGATGTTTTCCGCATAACGGTGTAAAAGGTTAGCCTGTTCCACCGTAAATGCCGTTCCCAGGGATGCCACCGCCTGGGTAAATCCCGCCTGATGCATGGCTATGACATCCATGTAGCCCTCGCACAGGATAATATTGCCCGTCCGGGCAGTCCTTGCGAAATTCAGTCCATAAAGATTCCTTCTCTTATCGAAGATCATGGTCTCCGGTGAATTCAGGTATTTCGGTTCCCCGTCTCCCATGACTCTGCCGCCGAAGCCGATGACCCGGTGGTTGATATCCTGTATGGGGAACATGACACGATTCCAGAACTGGCTTCGCAGTCCCCGCTGTTCAGAAAACATTGCCAGTCCGGAGTCTTTGATCTCTTCGTCCGTAAAGCCCTTTTTCCGCAGGTACTGTACCACCTGCTCGCCGTTTTTCCCGGCATAACCCAGTCCGAAATGATGCATGGTCTCATCGGTCAGCTTCCGCCCCGTCAGATACCGCATTCCCACTTCGCCACGGGGATCCCGCAGCATATAATAAAAATATTTTGCCGCTTCCTTATTGACTTCCAGCAGCCGCATACGTTTGCCGGCTTTTTTCTTCTGTTCCGGTGTCTCCTCCACTTCGGGAAGCTTTACCCCGGCGCGGTCCGCCAGGATCTTAATGGCCTCCGGGAAGGTATCGTTTTCATATTTCATAAGAAACGTATATACATTTCCGCTGGCATGGCATCCGAAGCAATAATACATCTGTTTGTTCGAAGACACCGAAAAGGAAGGTGTTTTTTCGTTATGAAAAGGACAGCAGCCCCAATAGTTGCTTCCCTTTTTTTTCAATGAGACATAGCCCGATATCACATCCACGATGTCATTTCTGGCTCTGACTTCTTCTACCAGTTCTTCGGGATAATACACGTTTTTTTAACTCCTATTTTATCTTGTACCTATCTCTGCCAGGATTTCGGTATGTAAATATCCTCGTATACCGCTATGGCAAACCGATCCGTCATCGCTCCTACATAGTCGCAGACGACCTTCTCTCTCGGTTCTCCCACGGAAAGAAGATTGAGATATTCTTCCGGCAGATCATCCAGATGCTTCAGGAAATGCTGGTACAATGTCTCCATCAGCATCTCTGCTTTCCCCTCTTCGCTCTTCGCTACCGGGTTCTTGTAAACTCTCTCAAACATGAACTGTCGTATCTTCGCCATGGCTTCCGCCACCGGCTCCGACATCAGGATGTCTCCCTTGTCCATGCTGTTGGTCACGATGTCATGAATGAAATGATCCAGTCTCTCGGTGGGACTGCTGCCGATCACCTCACAGATGTCCTTCGGCACATCCGCTTCCGTGAGGATTCCTCCGCGGATGGCGTCATCCATATCGTGATGAATATAGGCAATTTTATCGGAAAGTCTGACGATCTTGCCCTCCAGGGTGTGGGGCTTTCCAATGGTCTGGTGGTTTCTTATACCGTCTCGCACCTCGTAGGTCAGATTCAGCCCCTTGCCATCCTTCTCCAGAATGTCCACGGTGCGGACGCTCTGTTCGGCATGTTCGAAGCCAAAAGGGCATACTCTGTTCAGCGCACGCTCTCCGGCATGTCCGAAAGGCGTGTGTCCCAGATCGTGTCCCAGCGCAATGGCTTCCACCAGATCCTCGTTCAGCTTTAATGCCTTGGCTATGGTTCTGGCCGTCTGGGATACCTCCAGCGTATGTGTCAGTCTGGTACGGTAATGGTCACCCTCAGGTGTCAGAAATACCTGGGTCTTATCCTTTAGCCTTCGAAAGGCCTTGCAATGGATAATACGGTCTCTGTCTCTCTGAAACACCGGCCGGATATCACATTGTTCTTCCGGTCGCAGACGTCCTTTGGAGTTCACACTCAAGGATGCGTACGGACTTAAATAATCCTTTTCCCACTGTTCCAAGTTTTCTCTGATCGTCATAGTTCCTCCTGCCCCTACTTCTAATATTCTGTGCCTGTCTTAAAAATCCTTTTCTTTCTTTTGAAAAAAATAGTCATTTTTTCTGATTTAAATTATCTGCACACAGAATAGATGAATTCCGCATTCTTATCCATGGCCTCACTGGCCTTTTTGAAGGGTGACATCTGAAAAACATGCCACATTCCGGGGAATCGGTCGATATGGGCAGCGACCCCGGCTTTGATCAGATTTTTATATAGCCGCAGAGAATCGTCCAACAGGATTTCATTCTCTCCCACCTGAATATAGACGGGCGGGAAACCATGAAAGTCTCCAAACAGCGGAGAAATATAAGGATCCGTCAGGTCTCTGTCCGGGGCATAGCCCCTGGTCATACGGTCGATGTACTCTTTATCCAGTACCGGATCCAGTTCCGCCTTGGTCTGGAAAGTCTTGCCCTCGCCGGTAAGATCCGTCCAGGGAGACATCAGCACGATTCCTCTGGGAAGCAAGCGCTCCTGCTCTTTTAATTTCAACACCAGTGAAAGCGCCAGATTACCTCCGGCCGAATCTCCGGTAATGATCACATCTCTTGCTCCGTAGCCCAAAAGCATCAGATAGTTCCAGGCTTTCATGGCATCCTCCGCAGCTGCCGGATACGGATGCTCCGGTGCCAGTCTGTAATCAAAGCACAGCACATCCATGGAAGTACCCGCCGCCAGCTTCGATGTCAGGGTTCTGGCATAGATACTGCTGCCGGTGGAATATCCGCCTCCGTGGCAATGCAGGATCACGTACTTTTTCATATGAGCCCGGTTCACGCTGACCCACTCCGCATCCATGCCATCGATGTCCACGGGACGGTACTGGATCTCTTTACTGTTGCCGAGCAGCTCGCCAATGTGATCCTGGGATTGTCTGTGCTTCTCCAGATCCGGATTCTCCACAAGACCATGGGCCCTGCGGATGAGCTGCATCAGATTCTGGTTGTTCTTCTCACTGTTTTTTCCTACCAGTGCCATAAGTTCCTCCTGTTCACCTAGTTTTCTCGTAACTATTCAGCGCCTCATTCGCAAAATCGCATCTCCGATGCTTTCCTGAACAACAAGTTCACTTGTTGTTTGCTCATCTGAGGCTGCTTCGCCAATATTTCATGGCTCTGAATAGTGATCAAAAGTGCAATCTTCTGCGCACTGCATTGCGCAGTCTCCTCCGGGATAAAAGGGTGGCGATGGTGATATCGACGATCACGCAGATCGTCAGCACGATAGCCGACCATCCCAGTGCGATCTCCTGTCTCAGGAACCGGTCGATCAGAAGTTCCAGTCCCACGCACAAAACAGCGATTCCCGAGATCAGGTACAGGGCTCCTGTCAGGAAGGACATGGGGAGCTTGCGGATACAGAACGTCACCGCTTCCACCACTGCCGTCACCAGCAATACGATCGGCAGTCCCAGTCCATAGAACCAGCTGTTATGTCCCGTCAGATAAGTCAGCAGATATAGATACACGATCACTGCCACTCCATCCAGCAGGATCGACAGATAAATGGGCTGCCTCGTATAAATAACCACAGGGATCATAATAACCCACAATACCAGGACTACGCCGATCACCGCCAGAGACCACAGACTGCTGCGGAACACAAAAGCGTTTAACAGCCCACAGGTCACCGCCGTAGCCAGTACAATAACCGTCAACAGTACTCCCAGATCTTTTCTTTTTACCACTTCCACCTGTCCCTTTTCCTTTGGAAAAGGGGATGGCTGCTTCTCCGGTTCCGGTGCCTTGGGATTATACACCGGTGTGTCGCACAGAGGGCACTTCTTTGCCGAAGCATCCAGTTCCACACCACAGTTCACACAATATGACATAAGCATTTCCTTTCTAACCGGAGGATCTACCGGTTACTCTCGATCTTCACATGAATACCGTCCTGTACCAGCTTGCGGAAAAACAGTCGTTCCACATCCGTTTCCGCAATACTGCTGGCAAAATTGATGGTAAGAATATCTTCAAAGCTGGCAATGGCACAGTTGGTTCTCGTAGAGAACGGTTGTCCCATATAGATATCAAAACGTTCGATATAGGGCTTCATGGTCTCCGGCACTTTCAAAGCTCCCATGTTGGTCAGCCCCGCCGAAGAGTTTTTGTCCTGGATCTTCGTATAGAACTGGCGGACCACCAGATCCTTGATAAACAGCGGTACCACACGGATAAACGGGTTCCTCTGGGTCTCTGCGTTGGTGGTGATATCGCCCCGCAACAGCTTTTCATTCAGATAATACCGCATGTAATTGTGCACCTGGGTCACGATCTCTTCAAAAGTGTATTCTCCCAGTCTTGGGTCAATCCCCGGATAGATCATGGTGATAAAATTCCGCAGAGTCTTCGATGGGAAAAAGCGCCGCAGATTCACCGGCATGGCAATCTTTACCGGACGTAATTTTAAATGCCACTCACTCTCCTGCTTCTGCATCAGTGCATAGAGCAGAACCGCATTGAAATATTCCGTAATGGTGGCATTATAGCTTTTTGCCACCTTCATGACCTCTGCCACCGACATAATACCGTCTATGATGTTCAGGGTATAAAAGGGCTCCTTGGTTCCCCGGACACGGTAAGCCTTCTCCCCCGGTCTGGGCGGGCACACCTTGGCATTGGCATATTTCATGTAGGCATCTTCCAGTTCTACCGGATCCGGTGTCTCTAAAATATCCAGCACAAAACCGCCGTTCTCAATCTCCGTATGCCCCTTCAGGCGCAGATAAGTGGCCGTCAGAGTCTGCAATACGCACATGCCTCCGGTACCGTCTCCCAGACTGTGATGGGCCTCCAGGGCGATCCGGTTCCGGTAATAATAGATTCTTACCAGATACCGGTTATTGGCCTTGAAATACATGGGCTGACAGGGATTTTTCACGTCCTCCTGCACAAATGGGCCGGGGCGGTCATTGGGCTCCAGGTATCTCCAGAAGACACCCTTGCGGATAGCCGCCTTATACGTCGGAAAACGAGGCATTGTCAGATTCACGGCCCGCTGCAGCATCTCGGGATCGATCTCCTCCTTTAAAAGAACGGACAAACGATAAACGGAAGAAAAATCTCTTCTCTGTAAGGTCGGGTATACGATGGCCGACAGATCCAGTTTGTACCAGTCCTTGTGTACTTTCGATGCCCTGTCTGTCTTCGTTTTGTCTCTTCTATTAATTGCCACGGTTTTCGCCCCTTTCCCGGTTTTGTATTATATTTTTCAGAAACGACAAAGGCGGCAACCTTTCGGTCACCGCCATGTGATGCAGAAAGAGGGACTTGAACCCTCATGGTATCACTACCACACGGACCTGAACCGTGCGCGTCTGCCAATTCCGCCATTTCTGCGAACAAGATATATCTTACAGTATTTAATTAAAAATGTCAACACTTTTTTCAAATTACTTTAAGTCACTTGAAAAAGTGATGCAGAAAGAGGGACTTGAACCCTCATGGTATCACTACCACACGGACCTGAACCGTGCGCGTCTGCCAATTCCGCCATTTCTGCGAACAAATGTATATTACAACAACCGGCTCCAAATGTCAACACTATTTTTCGAATTATTTAAACTGTATGCAAAATAATTACGATTTCTGCGTTCTTCGGCCTTGTAACTATTCAGACCCCATTCGCAAAATCGCCTCTACGAGGCTTCCTTTTTGCTCATGAGGTTACTTCGCCATGTAAAACTGCTTATCTGCCTGAATGCAAGCATTCGCAGAACACAGTTTTGCATGGCTCTGAATAGTTACCAATTATTTTACATTTACATGTAGGAACTGAACAGATTGCCTGCATTGTAAGTGCCGATATATCCTGCTGTTCCGGTGTACAGACTGCTTCTGGTGGAAGCATGGTCTGCTGCGAAATTGATCATGGAGCTCTGTGCGGATACACGGTAGCCGTAGGAACCATTTCCCCGAAACAGGCTCTTTACCGTAGACATATCCGCTTTCATAAAAGCATCCTTATCCAGGGATAAGGTACCGTCATTTTTCATAGTGATACCGATCTTCGCCAGCTGCTTACTGTTGGCAATGGTAGTATTCCCCAGAGATTCCGTGCGGTTGTTCACTGTGGTATCGCTCACATCATCCACAGCAGCCATCACGCTGTTGTAATTCTTCACAAAGCTGTTCACCGCATTGTAGATGGCACTGGTATCATAGCCCTTGGTCGTGGTCTCTATACCATTCTCATCCTTGGTGGTGATATCCTTTTGTGCGAACAGATCATTTTTACCGGTAGCCAGTAATGTATCTGCGGATTCCTTCAAAGCATCAGTGGCGGTCTCTACCTTGGCCAGTGCTTTCTTCGCGGTCTCCTTCGTGGTGTCTTTCTTCGTTATGTCGGAAGCTGCGGTTTTGGATGCGGTGTTCTCCTTGCCGTAATAAGCTTTCATCAGCTTCCCGTAGCTGCCGTTCTTAATACTTGCATAATCTGCCAGCCAGTTGCCGCTTAGCGCATTGGATGCAGAGGAACTCAGTCCGGAAAACAGAAATGAATAATTGGTCTTTGCCTGAATATTAATACTCATCACAGTCACCTCCGTGTCAACTGTTTTGAATCGGCCTTTCAGCCATTAGTCCTTTTATATCAGTTACAGTATACTACTTATTTCGGATTTTTCCAAGGTTTGTTAACTGTTTTTTGAAAAAATCCCATTAATTGAGTATTTTTTCCAGCATGGTCACCCGGTTGAAGGGAAAGGAGAAATAATAGCCGTCCGCAAAATCCTCCGTCATGACGATCACTTCCTTTGCCAGCTGCACACCGGCCTGCTCTCCCTCTTCTCTGGTCATGTCCGCCCGGTATCTTGCCAGTACTTCGTCCGTCACGTCGATGCCTGCCATCTCGTTCTTCATAAAGGTGGCATTTTTAAGACTCACGAACGGCATGATCCCGCAGAGAATCCTTGCTCCGGTCTCCTCTTTGATCCGACGCACTCTGTCGGCACTCTCCTGTGTGGAAATGGGCTGTGTCAGAAAAAAGGTAGCTCCCGCCGCCATTTTCTTCTTCACTCTGCCGATCTCCACCTCAAGATTACGCCTGCCCTGATTGATGGCTCCGCCGTAGCTGGCCGGAGCCTGCGTGAACTGCTCCTCGTTCATATCCGCCAGAATCTGCATCAGTCCCACAGAATCAAAGTTGAACACACTCTTCACCGTGGTCCGCACCATGGAAGGAATGGGGTCTCCCGTGATCACCAGGAAATTCTGAATACCATTGATATAGGCTCCCAGCAGCTGGGAACGCATGGCAATGGCATTTTTATCCCGGCAACAGATATGGGGCATGACACACATACCGGTCTCTCTTGCCACCTTCTCCGCCATGAGAATGGAATCTGCTCTGGTACGTCCCGAAGGAGAATCCGGGAAAGTCAGCACATCCACTCCGCTCTTCTGTAGCAGATGTGCCGCATCCATCAGTTTTTCGTCATCGATTCCCATGGGAGGTGCCAGTTCCACGGCGATCAGCTTTCGGTTCCTGCCCTCCGCCTCTTTGGTATGATAAAAAGAACGGTCTTCCTTCGGTGCCTGCTGTTTCTCCGGTTCTGTGTCTTTTTTTGCCTGTGGGTACTGGGTCAGATCCAGCTTTCCGGCAAGCTCCGCGATATATTCCGGTGTCGTACCGCAGCAGCCGCCTGCCATATCCACTCCAAGGGCAGTCATCTGCTGCATTCTGTCCACAAAATAGTCTTTGTTATCCCCGGTGAAGAGCATACGGCCGGTGACCATCTGAGGATACCCAGCATTGGGAAGGGCTGTGAGAAGTTTTCCTTCCGGTTTTTCCAGTATCTGCAGGATCCGGTGCATATGGGACGGACCCACACCGCAGTTAAAGCCCACGGCATCGATCTCCTTTGCCTCACCCGCTTTCTGTAAAAGCTTTCTGGCACTTAATCCTGCATTGCTGTAGCCGAACTGGTTTACAGAGAATTGTACCGTAATAAATGCCTGTTCCCCGATCATTTTGATCGCAGGCAGGAGCTCTTCCATCTCGGAAAAAGTTTCAAAGACAAAAAAGTCCGCTCCCTCTTCCAGAAAAATATTACAAATTTCTTCATATTCTCTGCTTAAAGCATCTTTCTGTGCCATGGCCTCCCCTGGAATCTGGCCAATGTCCGCCGCTATGTAGATCTCTTTCGTCTCTCCGGTGGTCTCTCTCCACTCTGCCACTGCTTCCCTTGCCAGTCGAAGCCCACTGCGCAGTGTCTCTCCGATCTGTTCCCGGGGTATATCCATGCAGAAGCTGTTAGCAGCAAAGGTATTGGTTCGTAAAATCTGTGCTCCTGCTTCCAGATACTCTCTGTGGATCTCCTTTACCCGCTCCGGAGCCTCCAGATTCGCCAGCTCCGGCAGCTGCCTCGTGTCGTATTTTCCTCCGTAATAAGTGCCGAAAGCTCCGTCAAACAGAATCTTTTTCTGTTGGATTCTTTCACGGATCTGTTCTTTGGTGTATTTTGTATTGCCCATTATTGTTTCCTTTGTCCTGTTGATTTCGTCCAGTTTTCTTTTAAAAACGAGCAGGTCTGCTCTCGCAAGCCTGCTCGTTGATCAGCTTCCGTAACTATTCAGAACCACATTTGCAAAACCGCTCTTTCAGAGCTTACTTTTTGCTCATATGGTTACTTCGCCATATAAATCATGTCAAATGTTCTTACGAATGCAAGCATTTGACGTACATTTGACATGATTTGCATGGCTCTGAATAGTTACAGCATACCATATTCTTTTTCGGAAAAACAGTAGCAAATTTAATGATTACATTAACTTGCGGAACAATGCGGTCAGATCCTCGATGCTTGCATCCTTAGGGTTGCCGGGTGCGCAGGCATCTGCATGAGCGGATTCTGCCAGGAAAGGAAGATCCTCTTCCTTCAGTGCTTCCAGCTTGGAAGGAATTCCTACATCCTCGGACAGCTTGCGAACGGCATCTACAGCAGCCTTACGATAGGTTGCCTGATCCATCTGGTCTACACCTTCCACTCCCATAGCACGAGCGATCTCACGATACTTTTCACCGGTGCAGTCAGCATTGTACTCCATAACGATGGGGAGCATCATTGCGCAGGCTACACCATGAGGGGTATCATAGACAGCACCCAGAGTATGTGCCATGGAATGGGCAATACCAAGACCTACGTTGGAGAAGCCCATACCTGCAATGTACTGGCCCAGAGCCATGCCTTCACGGCCTTCCTTGGTATTGGCTACAGCGCCGCGCAGGGACTTGGAAATGATCTCGATTGCCTTCAGGTGGAACATATCGGTCATCTCCCATGCCGCCTTGGTGGTGTAACCTTCGATAGCGTGGGTCAGAGCATCCATACCGGTAGAAGCGGTCAGTCCCTTGGGCATAGAAGACATCATCTCGGGATCTACCACAGCGATGATGGGCATGTCATGAGGATCTACACAGACGAATTTACGCTTGCGCTCTACATCGGTGATAACGTAGTTGATCGTAACCTCAGCTGCGGTACCGGCTGTGGTGGGTACTGCGATGATGGGTACACAGGGTTTCTTGGTAGGTGCTACGCCTTCCAGGCTGCGTACATCTTCGAATTCAGGGTTGGCAATGATGATACCGATGGCTTTGGAGGTATCCATGGAAGAACCACCACCGATGGCGATGATATAATCTGCACCGGATGCCTTGAAAGCAGCCACACCGTTTTTCACATTGTCAATAGTAGGATTAGCCTTAATATCGGAATAAATTTCATAAGCAAGACCTTCCTTGTCAAGCAGTCCGGTTACTTTTCCGGTCACACCGAACTTGATCAGGTCGGGATCGGAACATACGAATGCCTTCTGAAAAGCATGAGCCTTTGCTTCGGTTACGATTTCTGCAATTGCTCCTGCACCGTGATAAGAGGTCTGGTTGAGCATAATTCTGTTTGCCATGATACATAATCTCCTTTCGACATAAAAACAATTTTATTGATGATTTTATTCTAACTGCAAACATCGCATAAAGA
Source organism: Waltera sp. (assembly GCF_046969025.1). Classification (NCBI taxonomy): domain Bacteria; kingdom Bacillati; phylum Bacillota; class Clostridia; order Lachnospirales; family Lachnospiraceae; genus Waltera; species Waltera sp. Next base: position 64,237 of record NZ_JBKVQF010000003.1, read on the forward strand.
AAGTGACAGTTTGCCGCAACTGTCACTTTTTACAGAAAGTTCACAATATGTACATCTATTTTAGTAATTTTTCACAAATAGTTTTGGTGATTTTTTCACTACCGCAATACACCCAACTGCTGAAATAATTCTGTCACCGGCATAGGAAGTGCACTTACCAACAGCGCCGCCATCTGCTCCGGCGTTCTCTCCCTCGGAGCGAAAATCCATTCCACAGTCATATCAATAGATCCTCTGCAATAAAGCTGCAAGGGAAATAAAAGGTTCTCTTCAGGCTGTCTGCCGGTCTTACGCCTGATCAGCTGTGTATAGAAATTCAGGATCAGCTCGTAGTCATGTTCCTTTAGAGAATTATGATCATCCGATCGGAATGCCCCAGCAAAAAAGACTCTCTCATTTTGAATGAATTCAAACTTTCTGGTCAGTCCTTCGTATACAGTAAGTCCGTCTCCCATCTGGGCAAAAGATTCCAGTAAGAGCTTATCAAAATACCAGTTGATCAGGTCATATTTGTCCTGGAAGTTCCGGTAAAAAGTCTGCCTCGTCACGCCGCAGGTCTGCACGATCTGCGTCACTGTCATGGCATCGGTGCCGGACGAAGCCATACACTTTTTCGCCGCTTCCGCCAGACGGTATTTAGTTTTATCCGCTGAAGTTTCCTTCGTACTCATGCTGTCACACCTCTACGGTACTACCGGTTTCGGCGGGCATAACCTTCCGTCATATCCGCGAAATCCCGCTCCTGCATATTCTGTGTGGATGCTCCGTTATTCTGTCCCTGGCAGGCACATAATCCTACGGCATTGACAACACATAATACTGTTGCCAGAAATACTCTCTTCATATTTTTTTCCTCCTGTCTGTTGTATGATCTGATTACATTTCCGGTAATTCTGCTTCCAGTAAAGCCGCTGCATCTCTGACGCAGTCGATGCATTCCCTCTTTACAATGCCATCGTTGATACCTTTTAATTCCTTACAGATCACGGTTCTGTTCTGCTCCTTGAAGCTCTGAATTATCCTTCTGGACCCTTGCATGGTCTTCTGCGGATTTTTATTGATCAGTCCCAGTACATTGACCGCCCCGATGACAGCTCCGCAGGTAGCTTCCATGCTGCCGCCGATTCCTACCGCAAAGCCCTGGGTAAGATTCCTAGCCGTCTCTTCATCAATTCCCGCCAGATCACAATACGTGCACGCTACTGCCTGCGCACAATTGTAGCCACACATTTTTCTTTCTGCCGCTTTTTCTACTCTTGATTCCATAACTGTTGTTCCTTCTTCTGTTTATATTTTTCCAATAATCATCTGTAGTGTATTTTCTGTTATGTATTATATCAGAAATAAATCTAAGACGCCATCGTCATAATTTTCTATCTTTACATTTCTCCCAAACTGTTCTAAGTGTATAAATAATTCCTACAAATTTCAAAATCATGTTGACATTGCCGTGGGAAGATGTTATTATCATTCTTGCGTGATGCGAGATAGTAATTATTTTGTGTCGCTATGCGGAAGTGTCGGAATTGGCAGACGAGCAAGACTAAGGATCTTGTGGTAGCAATACCGTGTGGGTTCAAGTCCCATCTTCCGCATTATTTTTTACTTTAAAAAGCTCAGGGATAGGGTGTTCCTGAGCTTTTTTCATTTGTAAAAATAATGATATTAGGGTGAGACTCTTTCAAGCTGCCTTCTCTCTGTGAATAATCTACCAAGGATCTGTGTCGGCTCTTCAGCATTTTCAGTTAAGTTCAATCTTCTGACCAATACTTCATTGAAATAGGTTCTATTACAACTGCAATTATATTATTATTTTGATCTACTCTAAATCTAAATGCATAAAAGTAGTCTTTGGTTGAATCAATTTTTAAGAAATAATTATATGCTCCGGAGTCCTTTAACCCATCATGTGAGAATACATCTTTAATATCTGCGGAACGCTGCTTTGTATCTCCATATAATTCAATTACTTTGTCTATACTGTCTCCAAGTTTGATGCCTCTTACTGTACTTTCTATTACATTACCATCATCTGTAAATTCACCTGATACTATCATGTTTGCATTATCGGCAAGCATGTATGCAGCCTCATCATTTCCTGCCTCTACATATTCATTATATGTATCATATCCCAAAAAACTAAATGCAAGGTCTTTTTCTGAAAGTGGCTCTGCTTCTTCTATGTTGGTTACTTCTGTGGTCTTTTCTGCCTCTGTTGATTCGTCTTTCGTTTCTGCTTCACTTGTGTTATCTTCTACTACCTCAGTGCTTTCTATTGTCTCCGTGGTTGTTTCTGTAAGTTCTACTTGTGCAGATTCAACGGCATTGGGGATGGATTCTGTTGTCGCTGTAGCTTCCTGTTTTCCGCAGGAAACAAAAGATAAAATACATATTGTCATCAGCGCTAAAATAATTTTTCTTTTCATAGTCTATTCCTCGCTTTGTTAAAATCAATATTCTTTTGTAATCTCTCCCTCAATCCCATACATTATCTTAAATGTCTCAAGGTCTTCCGCCCGGCGGATCAGCATGACCTCTTCAAATTTTCCCGTGCGAATATCCTTAAATCCTGCCACCTGTTCACCGTTGCAGATGCTGGCTTTGATAACAGGTTTTTGATTGCTTCTGTCGTAAGTCTTCTTTTCGGTTCTCTTTGGAAAAAGTCTCATTTCTCTTCCTCCAGTGCTGCTTTTACCATCCGTTCAAAGGATTGTGCAAATCTTTCGTCATCCTCTTCTGTCCGCTTCTTCGGACCTTTTAAATGATTTTTATGAGAAGCTCTTCTTGCCTTTTTATTCAGATGTCGTTCCATGAGCATCTGGTCGATGTTCTCATCCGTGTACCATTTACCGGACTGGTGGATGGCGTAGGCACTCTTGCCCAGCGTCATGGCTGCCACGCCATAGTCCTGAGTTACCACGATGTCTCCCCTGCGGCAGAGACTGATCAGCTTATAATCCACAGCATCCGCCCCGGCTCCCACGACCACCACCTCGCTGTAACCGGAAGTCAGTATATGATTGGTATCGCACAGAAGTGTCACCGAAATCTGATATTTCTTTGCAATCTTTTCCACTATGTCCACCACCGGACAGGCATCTGCATCCACATAAATCTGCATAAGTAAGTTCTCCATCACCTTTTTCTGTAATTGAAATTATAGTAACTTTATCAGACGTTTACAAGTGTATATTTAGCCATAAAAAAACCGACCTCCTATCGTTAGATTTTAGGTCTAACGATAGGAGGTCGGTTCAGGATAAGGCTATTTTTCAATCCATATCAAAAATTATCCATTTTGAACAATTCACTTCTTGTTTTTATTCAGTTTCGTTTTCTTCCTCTAATAGCTTTAATAATGCAGAAGGTTCACACACCTTAACAGAAGATTTCATATAATCTTTTACATTTCTGGTTACTATACAATCCATTTCTGAACGAATTGCTGTTTCCACCATAATAGCATCTTCATAATCACCAATTTCAGAAGATATTGCTTTCCGGCAATCTAAAGAAGTGGTATCCAACAAATGAAATAAAGTAAAAAGCTTGCTCAAAATCTTTCGTGTTTCTACGTCGTTATGTGTTAAACGGTGTGTCAGATAATAGATATCTGTAACTGACTTTGCTGTAATATAACCCTCAAATTGCTTATTTGCAGAATATATAAAGAGTTTTTGCGCTACTTCTGAAAATGGAGCACGAGACTGTAATGCATCGATGATAACACAAGTATCAACTAAAACTCTCATATCGTATTCAACCTTTCTTCCCGTGCTTCTTCCAGAGTCATATCATTTGAAAGAACGCCAAACAATGATTTAGCAACATCTACTCTATCCTGATATGGATTAGACAATTTTGCAACAACTTTTCCGTTACGAGTAATATAAATATCCTCTGTTTCTGCAAGCATAAGATATTTGCCAAGATTAATTTTTAATTCAGTTGCAGTAATGGACATATCATCATCACCTTTCTTGAAGAATAACTATTTATCGTCTCATAAAGAGAATCTCTCTTTTCAATTATATTATACACAAATCGAACGATTTTATCAATAAAATCGTTCGAAAATCGACTATTGAATGCTGGTCGGAGCACTACTCCGCCAGATACATCTTCAGGCTTCCTTCCACAGCATCCATGGCTTCCTCCACACTCGCCTGCCCGTTTAGGTATGCCTGCAGGCTCTCGGTCAGGGAGGTCTCGATCTGAGTGTCTTCCTTGAGGCACAGGGTGGCTGCCCTACACAGCTCCATCAGATGGTTCGCAGTCTCCTCAGAGTAGGCTTTGATGGCGAACTCTGCGGTACTGCCGTCGATATCATAGGTGGTATAGGCTTCCGCCATGCTGCGGTCTGCTGCAGCCTGCGTCTCCAACGCTTTTGCATTGACAGGGAATCCCTCATAGGTATCCACGCTCTGCAATTCTTCGGACAGAGCAAACCGCAGGAAATCCTTTGCGATCTCCACGTGTTCACTCCGGCTGTTGATTCCAATGACCATCTTCGGATAAAATGCATTTTCCACGGATACCACATTGGCATTCAACAGTTCTGCCACAGCATAGGGTGTCATTGCCTGATTAAAGCCGTCAGTCTCCTGAAGTACCAGCTTCACATCAGATCCCAGATCCCAGATATTCGCTGCACGGCCTTCTTTTCTGGAAGGCAGGATACCGCAGTTATCCGCAATCTTCTTCAAATCTTCCAGCCAGGGACGTAAGGTATCACGATTCACCTGACGGTTCTGTAAAATATCATCCACGATCAACGGATAGAACTCTTCCACCAGTTCGCCGCAGGTGCGGTCCCCCATATAACTCTCCGTCTTCCCGGATACCGCCTTTGCAATAGCATCCATGCTGCTCATTTCCTCCGGCTGCACATCCCTGCCGACAGCTAACAATAATCCGAATTGCAGCGGCACCGCATACCGTCTTCCATCCGCCTCTTGATACACTGTTGTAATGTTGGAAAGCAGGGTTCCGTCCTCTTCCATGGGCTGCAATATCTCCTGCAGATCCAACAGCAAGCCCTTAGAGGCATACGTGTCCAGTTTCAGATGATCCATCACCATGAGATCCGGTCCGTTGCCGGAGGTCAGGGAAGTGTTCAGATCCTGATAGATCTGCTGATAATCCGCATTTCCGCTGTATTTATCCGTCATGGAGATTGCCGCATCCACATGGATCAGTATCTCCGGATGCTGCTTATGATACTGCACCGCAGCCTGCTGTAAAAAGAAGCTCTCCTCTACGGTATACAGCGTCAGTTCTTCGGTCACCTCTGTCACCGCATCGGGATCGTAGCGGTAAATCATTATTTTATCCCCGCTCTCACTTCCAAACCACGCGTATACACTGCCGTCCGACAGTGCCACAATATCCCGGCACCACTGATCCGACATGGAAAAGCTGGTATCGATTCCTTCTAATAGCTTCTGCCAGTTAGCATCTCCAGCATCACAGTGGAAGAATCCGTCTGCATCCGCCGCATAGACTGTGCCGTCTTCCAGCACACTGAAATAAGCAGAGCTATAGCTGTCCTGGGAAAAGGGAATCACTCCCTTAGCTTTTGCCCCGTTATTTCCATCCAGCTGCATCTGTAACAATCCGTTCACAGAGCCCTGTTCATCTGCCTGTGCCAGATACAACGTATCTCCCACAGCACTGACCCACTTATTATCCGACAGACTGCCACTGTCTGTCAGGCTGTCGCTCTCCTGGCTGCTCACCAGGCTTCCGTCCTGTGCCAATACAACATCCAGGGAAAAATAAGACAGTCCCACTAACAATTCATCCTCTGTCAGTGTCACATACTGCGGCGTATCATAGAACCGATAGCCATCCATATCCATAGGCTCCAGCCACTTCTGTGGTGTAATATCCAACGCACTGCCGCCCGCTTCCTTCCACAGATGTGCGGAAGAGCTCTCCTCATCCCGGTAACAGTTGCCGTACAGGTACTGATTCCCCTCCGCATCCTGCAACAGTGTAAAACTGTCACTGCTCTCCAGACCCTTTCCCTCGGGAAGCGCCTTCAGCCAGTCCTTCGTCACTTCCGTCAGAGTATCCCCTTCGCCCAGCATCCATTCCTCTAAAGAGACCTGACCTTCCGATCCTCCTGCCACGAGAAAATGTAATTCATCACCCGAACGGAAGATCTGGCTGATATTTTTGTCCTTCCATTCCTCCGGAAGTGAGAGTTCCGTCTCTACATATCGCCCTTTCTGCACTTCATCAGGTGACGCTGCAATCTGCAGATCGTTCTTCTTCCCGCACCCGGTGAACAGTCCCATGACGATCGCCATACAGGTTGCCAGTGCGATTCCTTTTTGCATGTTATTGTTGTTAAAGTAGTTTCTGTTTCGCATCTTAATATCCAGTCCCTTCCCGTAATCTGTAAATTTGCCATTCCACAGCTTTTTCTTACAGGAAAAGTATAGTGGTTTCTTTTTTAAGATAACAGTAGGCATGGTTTAAGATGCCATTAGCACCTCTTTAAGATTTGTTTAATTTGCTCACACAAAAACGGAACCGGCACAAACGCCGATTCCGTCTTCTCCGGGAACCATTTAGGAATTCAATATCTTCATAAATTCTTCTCCGGTAATGGTCTCTTTTTCATATAAATACTGAGATAGTTCATCCAGTTTAGCACGGTTTTCCAGCAGGATCTGCCCTGCCTTCTCATGCTGCTTCTTCACCAGTTCCACCACTTCCTTATCGATGGCAGTCTGGGTCTCCATGGAACAGGTCAGGGAGGAATCTCCACCCAGATACTGGTTCGTCACGGTCTCCATGGCTACCATGTCAAAATCCTTGCTCATACCGTAGCGGGTGATCATGCCTCTGGCAAGCTTGGTAGCCTGTTCGATATCGTTGGAAGCTCCTGTGGTCACAGAACCGAAAGCAATCTCTTCCGCGGCACGTCCACCGGTCAATGTAGCGATCTTGTTCTCCATCTCTTCCTTGCTCATCAGATAATGATTGCCTTCCTCTTCCACCTGCATGGTATAACCCAGTGCACCGGAGGTACGGGGCACAATGGTGATCTTCTGCACCGGTGCGGAATTAGTCTGCTTCGCTGCCACCAGTGCGTGTCCGATCTCATGGTATGCCACGATCCGCTTTTCCTTATCTGTAAGGATGGCATTCTTTTTCTGATAACCGGCAATGACTACTTCAATACTCTCTTCTAAGTCTGCCTGGGTTGCGAACTTACGTCCATCTCTGACTGCCCGAAGAGCTGCCTCATTGACGATATTGGCAAGCTCTGCACCGGAGGCTCCGGAAGCCATACGGGCGATTTTATTAAAATCTACATTATCTGCGACTTTGATCTTACGGGCATGCACTTTCAGGATTTCTTCTCTTCCTTTCAGGTCGGGAAGCTCTACCGGCACACGTCTGTCAAAACGTCCGGGACGTAACAGTGCAGGATCCAGACTCTCCGGACGGTTGGTGGCCGCCAGGATGATAACACCGTTGTTGCCTTCGAATCCATCCATCTCGGTCAACAGCTGGTTCAATGTCTGTTCTCTCTCATCGTTTCCGCCCACCTGTCCGTCACGCTTTTTACCGATGGCATCAATCTCATCGATAAATACGATACAGGGAGCCTTTTCCTTCGCCTGTTTGAACAGATCTCTGACCTTGGAGGCACCCATACCTACGAACATCTCCACGAATTCCGAACCTGACATGGAGAAAAAGGGAACATTGGCTTCTCCGGCTACTGCCTTGGCTAACATCGTCTTACCGGTTCCGGGAGGGCCTACTAAGAGGATACCCTTCGGCATGGAAGCACCGATCTCTTTGTATTTGTCGGGGTCATGCAGGTATTCCACGATCTCTGTCAGATTTTCTTTCGCCTCGTCCTCTCCTGCCACATCGGTGAACTTGATACCGTTGGAAGACTTCACATAGACCTTCGCATTGCTCTTGCCCATGCCTCCCATGCCGAACATCATGGAGTCGCCGCCGGCCTTTTTCGCCATCTGACGGTACATCAATTGTCCGAAGCCAATAATGATGATCAAAGGCAGCAGCCAGCTGATCAGGAAGCTTAAAACCGGCGATGCTTCCTCCACGATCTCACTGGAGAATTTTGCCCCGCTGTCATACAGTCTCTGCGTTCTGTCCGGATCATCCATCAGACCGGTCTTGTAGATGGTCTTGTCATCTTTTGCCGTGAATACAATCTGATTGTCCTGGACCTGTACCTCATCGATCTGTTTATCATAAGTCATCTGCATAAAAGTGTTGTAATCCACTTCCTTCACTGCCCTCTGTACGATCTGAGGTACCAGAAGACTGTTGATCAGGATAATCACGATCAATGCAATCATATAATAGAATATGAACGGTTTTTTGTTTGGTTGTTTGACTTCCTGCATACATTTTCCCTTTCTCATTCCTGTATTATTGTCCAAATCTGTTGTAATAAATCAATCATAGCCACTTTTCATCAGACAATCAATGGATATTCTCTTACCTTATTCTAAAAAAAAGATAAACTTATGCGGTGAAAAGACTACGTTTTTCAAAATCTGTTTCTTTCCATTTTCAGGCAAAAGAGAGACAATCAAAATAGATTTTTACTTGCCAAAAGGTTCAAAAAGGAGGAAACGTCTGTGTCGGATACTACCAAAAAGAGATTAAAATTCGCAGGAAAGCTTCTGTTTGTCTGTCTGTTATTAGGTATCCTGTATTACAGCTTCCGGGATTCCATGGGAGATATGCTGACGGAGCTTGCCAATGTCTCCCCGCAAGTGGTCATGTCCCTGTTCCTGACCGTGATCCTCTACCATATCTTTGAAGGGCACATCACCTGGCTGATCGTGCATAAAACGCACCCGGAATATCCCCGCCTGAAGGGATTCTGTAATGCTTTCTACTGCTCTTTCTATAAGACAGCCACTCTGGGCAGCGGTTCCGGCATCGCAGGAATCTATTACCTGAACAAAGCCGGTATCCCGGTTCCCAATGCCACCGGCATGTACTTTTTCCAATATATTGTCCACAAGGTCTCTATGGCAGTCTATAGTCTGCTATTGTTTTTGGCAACCTATGGATTTATTCATGCTTCATTTGCCGATTATCAATGTTATATCCTGCTGGGATTTGCAGGAGTCTGTGTGATCGCAGGAGTTCTGTTAGCTGTCGCTACCGTACCCTGGATGCAGACTGCCTGTAATCTGCTGGCCAACCGGTTCCGTGCAAAGCATCCCTCCTGGGAGGAAAAACTCACCGGTGCCGGGCATAAGCTTGCCCTGCTACAGGCGGAAAGCCGGTCTCTGTTACAGGATCCAATATTGCTGCTTCACCTGTTCCTGTGTAATGTATTAAAGTTCACTATCTGGTATATCATCCCCTGGATCGTGTTCTGCAATTCTCTTGGGGGAGAATACGGCGATCTGCCTTTTTCTTTCCTGCAATGTTTTGCTCTGACCTCTCTCAGCCAGTCGCTGGCGGGTGTCATCCCCACCCCGGCGGGGATCGGATCCGTAGAAGCTGTCTTTACATTGCTGTTCCGGCGTCTCCTGCCGGAGGCCAAAGCCCTGTCTGCCGTGCTTCTCTACCGTTTCGCCACCATGCTGTTACCTTGTGCGATCGGTGCGTTCTTTGTACTGGGGGAGAGGATTATTTCTCTGCACAGGAAAAAGAGAACGGCAGACTAATATGCTTTCCTAAAATCTCCACACAAAACAAGCCACTACACAGTATTCTGTGTCGTGGCTCTTATTATGTTCCGTTATTATAAAAACAAATGCTAAGTATTACTTTCTCTGTAAGAAATCAGGAATCTTCAGAGATTTCTCTTCTACAGAGCTTCTGATATCTGTAGGCTTATGAATACCGGGCACCGGCTGTATGGGTCTCGGAGCCTGTCCTCCCTGTCCCTGGGATGTCGTAGGAGCGGTAGACTGTATATTCATTCCCTTCAGAGAACTGGGAGTCATATGGGAAGCAGGCTGTCTGAATGCAGCGCCTCCTCCCAGACGATTCTGTACACCGTTGTTGGCCTTGTCTTCCAGACCGGTAGCAATAACCGTAATGGTGCAACTGTCGGACTTGGACTCATCATACATGGCACCGAAGATAATATTTACATCGTCTCCTGCCAGCTCCTGAACATAGCTTGCCGCATCGGAAGCATCTGCCAGGGTAATGTCACCGGAAATATTGATGATAACATGGGTAGCACCGGAAATCGTAGTCTCTAACAGAGGGCTCTCCACTGCCATCTTGACAGCTTCCATAGCCTTGTCATCGCCCTTGCCTTCACCGATACCGATGTGAGCAATACCCTTGTCCTTCATAACCGTCTGTACATCTGCGAAATCCAGATTGATAACTGCGGGAACATTGATCAGGTCAGTGATTCCCTGTACTGCCTGCTGCAGTACTTCATCCGCCTTCTTCAGTGCTTCCGGCATGGTGGTACGTCTGTCCACGATCTCCAGAAGCTTATCATTGGGGATTACGATCAGGGTATCCACGTGTTCCTTGATACGCTCGATACCGTTTAATGCATTGACCATACGGGCTTTTGCTTCAAAACGGAAAGGCTTCGTTACCACACCAACGGTTAAGATGCCCATATCCTTTGCAAGCTTGGCCACTACCGGAGCAGCTCCGGTTCCGGTACCTCCGCCCATACCACAGGTGACGAATACCATGTCTGCACCCTTCAGAGCTGCGGAAATCTCTTCTGCACTCTCCTCGGCTGCTTTCTCACCGATCTCAGGCTTGGCTCCCGCACCAAGACCCTTGGTCAGCTTCTCACCGATCTGTAACAGTTTCGGAGCTTTGCAGAGCTGCAATGCCTGCTTATCGGTATTCACCCCGATAAAATCCACTCCGTCAATCTTCTCATCTATCATTCTATTTACAGCGTTGTTACCCGCGCCACCTACACCGACTACGATGATCTTGGCAGCTACATCCGCGTCATTCGTCTTAATCTCCAGCAAGGTTAGTTCCTCCTTTTAACCCTTTTCAACTTCACATAGACTATCATATAATCATTTTACAAATTTAGCAACCTATTTTTTCAAAATGTTTCACAAATGTTTCACGCGTCCGGTTTGAATGTAAATTTACCCTTTCCTTCCTCGTAGTTTTCCATTTGCAGGGTTCCGCTTTTACCCTGTAACTTCTCCAGGAAGTCCGGCAACAACTGCAGCTTGTCCTCTATATGGCTGTTGTCACTGCCCATGGACACCTTGATCTGTCCGAAGTAGATCGTAATGTCACCGGAAGAATGCAAATAGATCTTGTCCGCAGCCAGTGAATATTTGTTCAAAAGCTTTGTCAGATCCATGATCCTGGAAAACACCTGCGGATCCTCCACCGGCAGTTGCTCTCCCAGCACCACATGGTTGAAGGAAAGCCCCGTGATCTGCGGTATTCCCTGGGTGCGGATCCCGGAACTTTCCACCACATAGCCGTCTTTATCAAAATACATATAAGTATCCAGATATTTCACATATCCCGCCAGTGCTTTTTCATATACAGTGATCTTGATCGTGTCGGGTGCCAGAATCGATACATTCATCACATCCACAAAGGGAATGTCCTGAATCCCTCTGTCCCGGTATTTCAGAGACAGATACAGGGAATTATCTCCCAAAGGTCCCGACATCACGATCTCCATGATCTCGTCCTCGGTATAATGCACATTGCCCTCCACATACACGGTACGTACCGTATACACGGAGTGCAATGCCACCGCACCACCGCCCAGTGCCAGCAGCAGGATGCCTATGATCACTATTCTTCTGATAATTTTGCTTCGGTCTCTATACACTGATGATCCGTGCTCCTAATTCTCTCAAGTCTCTGCAGATATTTTCATATCCGCGTTCTATAAAGTGCTGTCCTGTCACGAAACTCTCGCCTTCTGCCGCAAGCCCCGCCAGAACCAGTGCCGCACCGCCGCGAAGTTCACATGCTTCCATCCGGCTTCCCCGTAAATGCTCCACTCCGGTGATCACGGCATGTCTTCCGTCCTTCAGAACAATCTCTGCTCCCATGCCCTTTAGCGGTTCCGCAATACGAAAACGATTCTCGAAAATATTCTCTTCAATGCAGCTGCATCCTTCCGCTCTCGTCAGCACCGCCATTGCCACCGACTGCAGATCCGTGGGGAACTCCGGGTATGGCCCAGTCCGCAAATGTGGTATGGCCTGCGGCCTTTTGGAACACTGTACGAACAGGCCTTCCTCCGAGGCAATACACTGTGCACCCATTTTTTCCGCCACAAAGGTCACCGCTTCCATCTGCTCCCAGGGAGCCTCTGTCAAAAGTGTACTGCCTCCGCAGCCGATACAGGCGAACAGATACGTCCCGGCTACGATCCGGTCTGCCGGAACCGTGAACTGTGTACCATGAAGCGGTCTGTCACCATGAACCAATAGTTCCGTTTCTCCGATTCCTTCGATCTGTGCACCACATGCCGTCAGAAATTCGCACAATGCCGTCACTTCCGGTTCTCTGGCGGCCCCCAGTATCCTGGTGTCTCCGTCCGCCTTCACCGCAGCCAGCAAAATATTCTCCGTAGCTCCCACACTGGGAAACTCCAGTGTGATCTCTGCCCCGTGCATTTTCCCATCCTTCACCTGTGCAGACAGAAGCCCTTCTTCCTCCCGGAATTCGACGCCCATCTGCTGTAGTGCCCTGATGTGCAGATCGATCGGCCGTTCTCCGATGATGCACCCACCCGGATGCTCCATGGTCACATAACCACATCTTCCCAGCAATGCTCCCAACAGGCACAGAGATGAACGCATTCCGGTGATAGCTTCCCCCTGCATCCGTCTGGCCTCCGCTCTCTCGCAGGGAAGTTCTTCATTTTCTCCCGGCTGTACCCGGATCCCTTTTTCCTGCCAGTGCACCAGACATCCCAGTTCCCGAAGCAGATGCACGAAACAGTGTACATCTGCAATACGTGGGCAGTTCTGAATATAGGATACTTCATTGGTAAGAAGCGTTGCCGCCAGGATCGGAAGTACCGCATTCTTTGATCCCTGTATGCGTACCTTCCCCTGCAGCGGAATGCCTCCCTGCATGCGGATTCCTTTCATACAGCACCATCCCCGTTTTTATGATAATCTTATCTTATGTAGGAAAGCACTGTTTCGTACCATGTCTTCTGAATATGTATTTTTCTACAGCTCTTTTAACTGGATCCTGCGCGCCACACTCAATACCAGTCCGATCTCCGACAGCAAAAACAATGCCGAAGAACCTCCGTAACTGATAAACGGCAGGGAAATTCCGGTGTTGGGAATGGAGTTGGTAACTACGGCAATGTTTAAGATCGCCTGGATTGCGATATGTCCCATAACGCCCACCACCAGCATGGCGCCGAACAGGTCCGGTGCATTATTGGCAATGACCATCATCCGCCACAACAGCATAATGAACATGAGAATAATGGCAACCGCTCCGAACAATCCCAGTTCCTCGCAGATAATGGAGAAGATCATGTCGTTCTGTGCCTCGGGCAGGAAGCTTAACTTCTGCATACTCTGCCCCAGTCCCTTGCCCCAGATGCCACCGCTTCCGATGGCATACAGTGCCTGCAGGGTCTGGAAGCCTTTATCCTGTGCCTGACTTTCCGGGTTCAGCCACGCCTGGATTCTTGCCAGACGGAACTTGCCACCGATCTTATCTCCCAACTGTACGACTGCGACTACCAAAAGTCCAGCCGCCGCCAGTACGCTGCCTCCCATGATGATGAATTTCTTGTAATCCGGGCTTGCCACGAATACCATCAGCACCGCAATACCCATAATAATAATGGCGGAACTCAAATTATCCGTAATGAGGTACACCGATGCTGCGATCGGCAGGGGTGCCGCCATCATGGTAAAGAAGCCTTTCATGGTACGGACGCTTTTTCCCATCTTGCATACCAGACTTGCCAGGAACAGGATCATACACAATTTCGCTACTTCCGCAGGCTGCAGGTTGAAGCCCGTATGTGGGATACCGATCCATCTGGTAGCGCCGTGGGAAGTGATACCCAGGGGGGTCTTTACCAGGAAGATCAGGATCATGGACACCACATATCCCAGGGTGGCAAACCGTTCCCAGAAGGTATACGGGATATTGGCAATGACCATCATGAAGACCAGACCGATGATATTGGCGATCAGCTGTTTCTTCATATAATAGGCGGCATCTCCATAGGAATCATAAGCCTCATAGGAGCTGGCCGAATAGATCATGATCAGTCCGAATCCCAGTAAAAACAGCACAATAAAAAGCAGGCTGTAGTCAAAAAAGTATTCGGATTGTTGTTTCTTTTTACGTCTTCTTCCCCGCGTTTCCGCCATGCCTGCTTTTACTCCTTACTTCTGTTATGATTTCTTATTCCGCCAGTCCGTGTACATATTCCTTGAAAAGCTGTCCTCTGACTTCATAGTTCGGGAACATGCCCCAGCTTGCACAGGCCGGAGACAACAGTACCGCTTCTCCCGGCTGGGCCAGTTCGGTACACAGCTTCAGGCATTCCTCATAGGTATCTGCGAAACGGATCTTATCAAAGCCATGCTTTCTGGCACACTCGGCAATCTTCTCTCTGGTCTGGCCGATGAGGACAAGGCACTTTACCTTGCCATCAAAGCTGTCGATCCACTCATCGTACTCGCTCTGCTTGTCATAGCCTCCGCCGATCAGCACGGTAGGCTTGCTCATGGCTTTGATGCCCTGGATCGCCGCATCGGGATTGGTTCCCTTGGAATCGTTGTAATAGTCCACACCGCCCTTGGTAGCCACGAATTCGATCCGGTGCTCCACCGCATGGAAACCGCGGATCACAGTAAGGATCGTCTCCATGGGCACCTGCATACCTTCTGCAATGGCTATGGCTACCATGACATTTTCCACATTGCACAGGCCTACCAGATTCATATCCTTGTGAATATCCATCAGTTCGGTCTCTTCGCCGTTCACACTCTTGATAATCTTGTCTCCCCGCAGGAAGTAACCGTTTTCCAACTCGTGATGGGAGGAGAACAGTACCGGAGTCGCAGGACATCTTCCTGCGAAATCTCTGGTATAATCATTGTCATAATTCAATACACAGATATCATTTTTTGTCTGGTGGGAAGCCACTGCTTCCTTGGCTGCCACATAGGCCTCCATGGTATGATGTCTGTTCAGGTGATCCGGTGTAATATTCAGGATGGCTGATACTACCGGATGGAATGTATGTATGGTCTCCAGCTGGAAAGAACTGATCTCTCCCACGGTGACACTATCCTTTGACGTCTTCGTTACTTCCAGTGTATAAGGGTTGCCAATATTACCCACTACAAAGGTCTTCTCCGCACCGAAATGAGCTTTCATGATCTCACCGGTCAATGTGGTGGTGGTAGTCTTGCCGTTAGTGCCGGTAATGGCGATCACTCTGCCTTGCTCTGCAAGGAATCCCAGTTCGATCTCTCCCAGGATCTGTACCCCGCGGTCCCTCATACGGTTCACCAGAGGAATATCCGTAGGTACTCCGGGGCTTAAAACGGCTGCCTGAATGCTCAGTTCTACCTCCTCCGGCAGTTCTCCGGCGATACAGACTGCCTTGCTTTCCCCGGGAAGCTTCGCCTCCAGATCTTCCTTTGTCAATTTATCACTGCTGTCATACAGAACCACGTCTGCATGGTATTTTTCCAATAAAGCCACTGCACCGATCCCGCTGATGCCGGAGCCGATGACCAGACATTTTTGTCCTTCTAACATTTTCCTTACCATACCTTTCTGTAAAAGTCCATTAGTTCATTATAACGCATTCCCTACAAATGGGGAAGAGATTTTTACAGGAGACTTACGCAAAGAAGCCCTCCAACATATATATGTCGGAGAGCTCCGGTTCATTCCAGTTTCTGTGTACAATAATCTTCGGTTCTACGCTTCTACGATCAGATATCTGCCGTCTCCGATATCGAATACTTCATCTGCCTCCAGAATCTCATCATCCACAGCGCCGTCCACATCCATGCCGGCCTCATCAAAATACTCAATGACATCCTCCACGGAATCTACCACGACTGCCATGCACTCTTCCAGAAAATCTTCTGCCTCATCCAGTGTCTCTGCTACAGCTTCCGGAAAAAGCTGGAGCTGTTTGTCCAGGAAGCATTCCAGTACCGCATCATCATACTCTCGCATGCTATTACCTCCAAATTCTTACAAAAATGTCTTATTTATTTTCATAATAATATGGATATAAGATTACGTCAATTAGCAATTCGATATAGATGTAAATTGAGAGTTAGTTAAATACATTGGCAAAATCCACGAACTCCCGGAGCATGCGATACACATGTCTCGATGTAAGGTCTCCGGATGTGAATTTTCTACGAAAAGTGATGAGTAGTTCTCGTCATGACGGGGCCGCCTACAGTCGACATCCATGTCGACAATCGGCTGACGCGGACATCGTGTCCGCTTTCCCCCTGCCTTTCAGCACTTTTCTAGAAAATATCAACATCCTCCGACAAACATCTTCGACATGGCACCGCATACGCCGGGAGTTCTGCGTTTTGGAAAGCTTTCAAAAAAACCAGTAGCCCCGGCTGGGTATAAGAATAAGCAGTGCCGTAAGCAGACGTCGGTACCATAGCGTCCCAAGGGACGCATTGCGGTCGTATTGTGACCGCTTATGTACCGCTACGCTCTGCGACAGGAGCGCATCGTACTAAAGTACGAGCGTGCCGCGTTTCTTATACCCTGCCAAGGGCTATGGGGATTTGATAGCATTTCTTCACTAACTTTCAATTATTCGCAATACTTCAACAATTCCAACGGGTGGGCGATAATAGCATCGGCGTGGCCTTCTTCCAGTTCCTTGCGGTTGCGGAAGCCCCAGAGGACTCCTACAGTGAAGGCACCTGCCGCCTTGCCGGTCTTCATATCTGTAGCGGTGTCTCCCATGTAGAGCACTTCGTCTGCGGTGAGACCGAACTGGTCTAAGATGCGGAAGACTCCGGCGGGATCGGGCTTGATGGGCACGCCGTCCACCTGTCCCTGCACCACATCAAAATAGCCCTTACCAAACAGGCTCTCGATGACATCCACAGTGGCATGGTGGGGCTTATTGGATAATACGGCGATCTTCATGCTGCGTTTCTTCAACTCTTCCAGCAGCTTGGGGATTCCTTCATAAGGCTTCACCTGATACATACAGTTCGCCTGGAAGATCTCCTTGTATCTGGCATAGGCTGCTTCAAAATGGGTGAGTTCCGTATCGCCACCCTTGATCAGTGCCCGCTTTACCAGATTGGCGGCACCGTCTCCCACAAAATATTTATAATCCTGTACCGAGAAAGGTCCATAGCCGAATTCCGCCATGGTCTTGTCTCCGCTGTATTTCATGCTCATAATAGAATCGGATAAGGTTCCGTCCAGGTCAAAAATTGCTGCTTTCTTCATTCTGTTCTCCTACACTAATCTCAATCCATGCAGTTCCTGATAGACTCTTCCCACGGGAAGCCCTACCACATTATTGTAATCTCCTTCAATGCCGCGGATATACCGTGCACAAAATCCCTGAATGCCATAGGCTCCCGCCTTGTCCATCGGATCCCCGGTAGCCACATATTCCCGGATCTGTGCATCGGTCATAGGATAAAAATGCACTGTGGTCTTCTCATGGAAAGTCAGCGTCTTCCTCTCACCGTTTTCCTCATAGAGGATCGTCACGCCTGTGTATACCTCATGTCCTCTGCCCTGCAGCATAGTAAGCATGGCTGCCGCAGCTTCCGAATCCGCAGGCTTACCCAGAATCTTGCCGTCGCAGGCGACCACAGTATCGGCTCCCAGCACAAGGGTGTCCGTCATCGTAGCTTCTCCACTTTTCTGTTCCGGATCAAAGACACCACTTACCGCAAGCTTCTCCCACACCGCTTCCGCCTTCTGCGCTGACAGTTCTTCCACCACTTTCGCCGGCTCTGTGGAGTTGATCTTCTCCTCGGTCTCGCTGACCACAACATCGAAATCCAGTCCGATCTGTGTCAGAAGCTCCCGTCTCCTGGGGGAGGCGGATGCCAGTATGATCTTCTTATTCATGATGTGTCTCCGGGATAAAAGTTCTGCTTTCGATGGCAGATTCTCCCGCAGCCTCCTTTGCTTTTTGAATGGCCTCCAGGCAGAACGCATCCTGGGAATTGAACAACTGCTTTCCTCTCTTGTCCTGCTTCTCATAGCTGCCATCCGGCTGTAAAATAGAAGCCTTCACATTATCCTTCAGCTGACTGTTCAGAATATGTAATAACTCTTCCTTCAGCTCCGGGCGATCTACCGGGAAGAGGATCTCCACACGACGCTCCAGATTACGGGGCATCCAGTCGGCACTTCCACAATAGATCTCATAATGGTCATCATTTGCAAAATAAAAAATACGGCTATGCTCCAGGAAATTGCCGACGATGGAGCGGACACTGATATTCTCGCTGACACCGGGGATTCCCACCTTCAGGCAGCAGATACCTCTGACGATCAGTTCGATCTTCACGCCGGCCGCACTTGCTTCATACAGGGCACGGATAATATCCTTGTCGCAGAGGGAGTTCATCTTCGCAATGATATGAGCATTCTTTCCCTCCAGCGCATAATTTTTCTCACGCTCGATCAGGTGCAGGAACTTATCCTTCAGCCATAACGGTGCCAATGCCAGCTTGTTCCAGAACAGTGGCTCAGAATAACCGGACAGCATGTTGAATACTGCCGTGGCATCCTCGCCGATGCGCTCCGCGCAGGTCAGCATACCCACATCCGTGTACAGCTTCGCCGTAGCATCGTTATAGTTACCGGTACCCAGATGGACATATCTGCGGATGCCATCCTCTTCTCTGCGGACCACCAGTGTGATCTTGGAATGAGTCTTTAATCCCACCAGTCCATAGATAACATGACAGCCTGCCTTTTCCAGCATTCTCGCCCAGACGATATTATTTTCCTCATCGAAACGGGCTTTCAGTTCCACCAGTACTGTGACCTGCTTGCCGTTCTCGGCGGCCTGAGCCAATGCCGCAATAATGGGAGAATTGCCGCTGACACGATACAAGGTCTGTTTGATAGCCAGTACTTCCGGATCTCTCGCCGCCTGACGGATGAAATCCACCACTGGCGTAAAGCTCTGGAACGGATGATGTAAGAGGATATCTCCCTTACGGATCTCCTCGAAAATATTGCAGCCTGCGGGAAGCTCCGGTGACTGCTGGGGCTCATACTTGGGAGTCTTTAAATGGTCAAAGCCCTCCAGCCCGTAGATCTTCATCAATACAGTCAGATCCAACGGTCCGTCGATTTCATAAATATTCTCGGGCTCGATGTTCAATTCCTTCTTAATGATCTTCAGCAGCCGCTTATCCATGCCGCTTTCCACTTCCAGGCGGATGGCTTCGCCCCACTGACGCTTCTTTAACTGCTTTTCGATCTCCTTTAACAGGTCTGCCGCCTCATCCTCATCAATGCTCAGATCCGCATTTCGCATGATACGGAAAGGATGGGCACAGACAATATCATAATTCAGAAACAGCTTATCCATGTTCCGCTCAATGATCTCTTCTAACAGAATGATCTTGCAGGCCTTGCCCTTAGACGGGATCCGTACCACACGGCTCAGGACACTGGGCACCTGTACGGTGGCGAATTCCAGTTCCTCGTCACTGTTTTTCTTCCGCACCATGGCTCCGATGTTCAGAGATTTGTTGCGAATCAGAGGGAACGGTCTGGAAGAGTCCACGGCCATGGGGGTCAGCACAGGATACACATTTTCCTGAAAATACTGATCCACATACGTTGCCTCCTCCGCCGTCAGCTGCTCATGCTCTCTGATGATATGCAGACCGTTTTTCTCCAGAAGAGGGAGTAAGGAACGGTTATAGGTGGAATATTGCAGATCCACCAGTTCATGGATTGCTACATGCAGCGCCTTTAACTGCTCTGTGGGCGTCATGCCGGCAATATCCTTTTTGGTATAACCCGCATTTTCCATATCCTTTAAAGATGCCACGCGGATCATGAAAAATTCATCCAGGTTCGATGCTGTGATGCTTAAAAATTTCAACCGTTCGAACAGTGGGATGCTCTTGTCTCTGGCCTCGTTCAACACTCTATAGTCGAACAGTACCCAGCTCAGTTCCCGGTTGGTATAATATTTCGGATCTTTAAAATCGATTTCCATTTTGCCCTGCTGCCTCCCTTAAAATTTCTTTTTCTGCCGGATCACCGGGGTAATGCTGTATACTTCCTTGAAAAATTCCGTGCTGGTCTGGAAGAATCCCTTTTCCAGCGTAATATCTTCCTGGGTGTCCACCTTCAGAATCAGTTCATTCTCCTGTAAAACGGCCTTGACACCTTTCATTTTCTGTTTGTGGCTGCGGTCAAGGCTGTTGGCCAGACGTAAGATGGCAGTCAGTTTGGCAACCGTTAAGTAGCTCGCCTTATCCAGTCCCATAGGGCGCTCCTGTGCCTGCCCATAATAGACGAAATCGCTGTGGTTAAACCTTACCACGTTAGCCACGATCTCCCGCTCCATATGGGACAATCCGATCATTTCCGTTGCCATGATGATGTCATAGGAAGCCTCGCCGACATTGAGCAGGCTGATATATTTTCCACAGTCGTGCAAAATAGCGGCCAGCCGCAGATACAGGCGTTCTCTCTGCCCCATGCCATGCACTTTTTTCATACTGTCAAAAATCGTGGTCGTGATATGTTCCAGGGTATCCGCTCTCTTACTGCTGCCATTGTAGCGCTTGCTGATATTCAGTGCGCAAGCGATAATATCCTCCGCAAAATCATGCTCGCCACGGAACATTTTGTTCTGCTCCGCATACTCATAGGCGATACCGTCGCAGAGTGTTACGCCCGGTGCCCAGACCAGTTCCGCGCCCATGAGTTCTGCAATTCGTCTGGTCAGAATGGCACTGATGTACACCAGAGGCACTTTCTCCTCCGCAATATCCATCCGCTTCGCCAGCTCCGTGGTGCCTTTGGTACGAAGGGCTTCCATCAGCTGGGAAAATGCCTTGCGATCCACTACGGCATTGACTTCTCCCCGCTCGTGAGCCTTGCGCACCGCCCAGGGAGACAGGTAATCGTCCACGATGATGATATTTTTGATCTCGCGGTCCTTGAGATACAGCTTCTTGTAATCATCCAGCTGTGCCGTAGCCAGTTCGTCCACCAGACGCTCCATCTGAGTGCTGCCCGCGTTCAGATGATTCAGCAGTTCCTGCAGCCGCAGTACCCCCAGCCGCAGGTTCTGTGTGGAGACCAGTGTATCCTTGTCGAACAGGGAAATCTGGATACTACCCCCGCCGATGTCCAGGATCGCCGTCTTTTCCTCAATGATTCTGCGGAAAGTCTCTCCCTTGGAGGCAATAGACTTGTAATCCAGAAAACGCTGTTCGGAGTTGCTTAAGGTCTCCACCCGGATGCCGGTACGCTGTTCAATCTGATCCTGTAGGATCAGGGTATTTTGCGTCTCCCGGATGGCACTGGTACCGTAGGCTTTGTAAGCTGTCACCTTGTAGGATTCCATGAT
Organism: Waltera sp.; assembly: GCF_046969025.1. NCBI lineage: Bacteria > Bacillati > Bacillota > Clostridia > Lachnospirales > Lachnospiraceae > Waltera > Waltera sp. The sequence continues at coordinate 85,802 of NZ_JBKVQF010000003.1, forward strand.
CTGTGCAAATTCTTTCAAAGTATGACACAGGTCATCTATTTTCTCATTGCTAATCTTCCCGTGGGCATAGGTGTCCGAGCCCAGGTCGATCCGCTGGCGGATACAGTCGATCTCCCGCATGGTATTTTTCCCGGAGAGATCAAATATTTTCATGGTGAGTTCAAAGCTGCCCACATCAATGGCTGCGAAGGTTTTTACACTCATAAGGTTCCTCACTTTCCTAACAGGTAATCAATGAACTGCTGGGCACTTCTTCCGGACAGTCCGCCGTGGGACAGTTCCCATTTGTTGGCTTCCAGTAAAAGTTCCTCTTCCGGCATCTCCACATGATAACGCTCCGCCAGAGTCTTCACGATATTCTGGAATTCCTTTTTGTTGGGAGCACCGAAATAAATGGTCACGCCGAAACGGTATACCAGCGACAGCTTCTCCTGTACGGTATCGCTGGTGTGCATATCCTCTCTGGTCTCCTCCTTGTCACTGTAGTTCTCGCGGATGAGATGGCGGCGGTTGGAAGTAGCATAGATCAGGACGTTCTCCGGCTTTTTCTCCAGACCACCCTCGATGACAGCCTTTAAGTATTTGTATTCGATCTCGAACTCTTCGAAGCTCAGGTCATCCATATAAATGATAAATTTGTAATTGCGGTTCTTGATCTGGCTGATGACCGTGTTCAGATCCTGGAACTGATGCTTGTAGACCTCGATAATACGCAGGCCCCTGTCATAATATTCATTGGCAATGGCTTTGATGCTGGAAGATTTACCGGTTCCCGCATCACCGAACAGCAGGCAGTTGTTGGCCTTTTTACCGTTTACAAAAGCCTCGGTATTGTCTACCAGTTTTTTCTTGGGAAGCTCGTAACCTACCAGATCATCCAGTTTCACATGGGCAATGTTCAAAATCGGAACGATATGTACACCCTCCTCGTCATGGGTAATGCGGAAGGACTTGTGCAGGCCGAATTTGCCGACACCGTATTCCTTATAGAACTGGGTCAGTGTAGCCTTCATCTCCTCGGCCGTTCCGTCTGCGCAGAACTTTTCCGCCAGTTCACAGATGCGGGCACAAATTCTCTTATTGTACACCTTGCTCTCCTGCATGCTGCTGGCATAATTTTCAATGATGGAAAATTCCGGCACATGAAGCTGCTCCATCATGGGGGCAAAATCAAAGTCATAGAATTCCTTGAAAATGCGGATGTCATGCAGTGCCGCATCGTTGATGGAACCGACGATCTCTCCGCGGATCTCGCAGCCACAGCTGTAGCTGTTCTCGTTATTCACCAGGAGATTGGCCAGATAGCAGTGCCACAGATTCCCGTGGAAACCGTAATTGCCTGCCAGATCGATCAAATCATGAATGCACTCGTAAAACAGTGCCGCCATATCTTCCATGTTGTAATATTCGTCATCGTAATGGGACATGAGGAACGCCATGTCATACAGCAGTTCTCCGTCCTCGAAATCACGGTATACGATCAGTTCTTTTTCTCTCATATGTCTAACCTTCTTGTTTTATATGTTTTAACTATTCAGAGCCAATGGGCGAAGTAACCACATGAGCAAATAACATGCAGGCATGTTATTTAAGTAAGCCTCGCAGAGGCGGTTTTGCGAATGGGTTTCTGAATAGTTGTTATGCTTAATAATTGCCCAGTATCTTCATGCTGCGGGCTTCTTCTCTGAGTCCCCGCAGTGCGTTTTTCACCGCGCTGTCCGCAAGATTGCCTTCGAAATCAATAAAGAAGCGGTACTCCCAGTTCCTCTCGGGGATCGGGCGGCTCTCGATCTTGGTCATGTTCAGATTGTTGTAGATAAAATGGGACAGAATGTGGTACAGGGATCCGCTCTCATGGGGGATTTCCAGACACAGGCTGATCTTGTTGGCATTTTTGCGGAAGATCTTCTGGTTCGTCACAATGATGAAACGGGTGGAGTTGCTGTCGGAATCGTTGATCCCTTTTTCCAGAATCTCCAGTCCGTAGGTCTGGCCCGCATATTCGCTGGCGATGGCCGCCTGGGTCTGATCCTTGTCCTTTGCCACCTTCAGTGCTGCGAAAGCGTTGTTCTGCATGCTGATCTGCTGCCAGTCATGCTCGGAGAGATATCTGGCGCTCTGCATCAGGGACTGGGGATGGGAATAGACTCTTTTGATCTCTTCCATCTTCGTGCCGGGCAGTGCCAGCAGGCAGTGTTCGATGGGGATCACCTGCTCTCCCACGATATAATTCTCGAATTCTACCAGCAGATCATAGATCTCATTCACGATTCCGGCGGTGGAATTCTCAATGGGAAGTACTGCGAAATCCGCACTGCCTTCATCAATAGCACTCATGGCATCCCGGAAAGTTTCCACATGGAAGGCATTGACATTTTCCCCGAAAAATCTGTGCATGGCAGCCTGGGAATAAGATCCCTCCGCTCCCTGGTAGACCACTCTGGCACAGTCGGTTTCCAGTTCTTCCACGCCGATAAAAGGAAGCCTTCCTTCACTTCCGTGGGCGGCTAACAGCTGGTACTGAAGCTTCCGGCTCATGGACATGATCTGTTCAAACAGTTCTTCCACGCCGTGGCTGTTGAAATCATTATGGGTCAGTGCCTTAACTCCGGCGATCTTCTCCTGCTCTCTCTGTTTGTCAAATACTTTTTTGCCGGTCTCTATTTTATATTCCGCCACCTGTCTGCTGACATCCATGCGCTTCTCATAGAGATCCACGATCTGCCGGTCAATGGTGTCGATCTGTTGTCTTAACTGTGATAAATCCATGCTGTTCTCCTTAACTTAACTGATATCCACGAATTGCTCCGCTGCAAAGCAGCTCCCGCAATTCTCAAACATTCGGAATCCGCTGACTCCAAATGTAACTATTCAGAACCACATTCGCAAAACCGCCTCTGCGAGGCTTTTCTGAATAACATGCTTGCATGTTATTTGCTCATAGTGGTTACTTCGCCCTTTGGCTCTGAATAGTTACATTCTATCTCACTTTTTTCTTGTTAGCAAGCAAGAACCGAGGTATAATATTAGATATTACAAAAACTTTACATTTCATTTTACATAAAGAGGGATTGCTTATGAAAGATAAAAAAGCCTTATTGATTCTGATTCCTTTTCTTCTGTTCGTGATCATCATCGGTGCATTTGCCATCGTGGGAGACCGGATCCCTGACAATCCCCCGGAGACCGTGGGGAACACCGCCGGAAATCTGAACAATTCCGGCTACTTCTGCGAGTATGATGGAAAAGTGTATTTTGCCAATGTCTATGACAGCGACACCCTGTACTCCATGGATCCTTCGGAGCAGAATATCAAAAAACTTGGAAATGCCTCCGTACAAAATATCCTGGCTGGCGGTAAATTCCTCTACTATTATCAGACCGGAGCTTCCGGGGATGCCGGGATCGGTGCTCTGCGAACTGTGCGTTCCTTCAACCGCTGTAAGCTAAACGGCAGCGACGTCACAGGACTTACCAGAGATCCCATTTCCACCGCCCAGCTGATGGGAAGCAACCTCTATATTATGACCGTGGATGATAACGGGCCTTTATTTTACCGTATGAAGATCGACAAGTCTGACAAGACGGAACTTGCCAACTTCGAGATCAATCCCGCCAGCGCCGTAAACGGCACCATTTATTACAACGGTACGCAGGACAACCACTATCTCTATGCCATGAATACCGCAACGGACGGAGTTTCCACCGTATGGGACGGCAATCTGTGGTATCCCATCGTACAGGGAGATTATGTCTACTATATGGATGTGGAAAATGATTACCGCCTGTGTCGTTACTCCCTGTCCCGGAATGAGATCGAAGTCCTGACCAACGAACGGATCGACTGCTTCAATGTGGGTTACGGTTATGTGTACTATCAGGTGAACGGCGAAGAAGCCTGCCTGAAATGCATGCGGGATGACGGAAGCGACTCCTGGGTCATTGCCGAAGGCAATTATACTGCCATCAATATGACATCCCAGTATGTCTATTTCCAGATGTTCGGAGATGACTCTTCCTGGTATCACTCTCCATTAGGCAGTCAGAGCTACAGCGGATTTGACGCAGCCAGACAGGCCGCGCTGGATGCTATGAAAAAATAATGTAACGATTCAGAGCCATGAAATATGAGCGGATGTTCGTCGAATGCTTGCATTTGTAAGAGCATCCGCTCATATTTCTTTGGCGAAGCAGCTTGTATGAGCAAAAAGAAAGCATCGAAGATGCGATTTTGCGAATACTGCTCTGAATAGTTACAGAATACTAACATAGCAAGAGCCGCAGACATTCCGCCTGCGGCTCTTATTTTTCGTTCCCGTTGCAAATTGATTTTAACCTTCCTCGATATGGTTCAGGCCCTGATTCAGAATCGTGATGATATGGTCATCCGCCAGTGCATAAAAGATCGTCTTGCCGTCTCTGCGGTTCTTCACCAGATCCATCTGCTTCAATACCCGTAACTGATGGGAAATGGCAGACTGTGACATACCAAGCAGAGTGGCTATGTCATACACACACATTTCGGAGCACAGCAGCACCGACAAGATCTTCAGTCTTGTAGCATCTCCAAATACTTTAAAAAATTCTGCCAGATCCTGTAACTCCTCCTCCGGCGGCATCTTCTCATCAATCTGCCGGATGGTTTCCGGATCTGCGGAAAGATAACTGTTCTTCTCTTCCATTTTATTTCTCCATTATTTACTCTGTGATCCCTCTCTCAACAGAGGTTTTCTGCACTGACTGTTATCTACGGTTAACTATATTTACTATACACTATTTCTGCGAATTCGACAAATGAAAATATTGCCGCATGCCCTCTGTCATGGTGATCGTTCCCTCATGGTCGATGAACAATCCTTCCGCATCATACTTTTCCAGAAGTTGCTGGCCTTCCTCCTGTCCCAGTACAAAGCAGGCCGTAGACAGGGCATCACTTAAGAATCCGTCCTTCGTCACGATGGTGACCCCCGCCACATCACTGTGGGCCGGTGATCCGGTCCGCGGATCCAGTATGTGATGATATCTGACACCATCCACTTCCACATAGCGTTCATAATCTCCCGATGTGGATACACAGTGCCCTCCGTCCAGTGTCAGCACGCCCACACTTTCCGAAGGATCCAGCGGATCTGTCACTGCGATCTGCCAGGCTCCGCCCTCCGGCTTGCTTCCGTAAGTCAGGATGCTGCCGCCCACGGAAATCACGGCACCACTTACCTCCGGATGCGCTTCCAGTGTCTTAAGGATCTCATCCAGCGCCACACCTTTTCCCACAGCTCCCAGATCCAACTGCATTTCTGCGGGAATGCTCACCGAATCCCCGTCCGCCTGTTGTTCCAACTGAATTTTCTGCCAGCCTGTGGTGGCAAGAGCCTCCGCGATCTCTTCCTGCCTCGGCAGTTCATAATCCCCGGAATCTCCGGCAGCCGCCCAGGTATCAATGTCCCACAGACGACTGAGCCGGCCGATACTGACATCAAAGGCCCCGGCACTCTCCTCTGAGATCTGCCGGCATCTTCCCAGCCACTCAGCCATCGCAGGAGATACGGAGTTCTGCCCTTCTCCAGCGGCTGCATTGATCCGCGCCACTTCCGCACTTTCCAGTCTCCAGGAAAGTTCTTTTTGTTCCAGATCGTTTAGTTTTTGTAAAAGAACATCTGTTATTTTCTCATTTATTTTACTATTTGTTGTGGTTGCGGAATTTCCGGTAACATAAACGGTCTGGGAGATCACGGTTCCCATGGCGGTATCTATGCTTTTTTCGCATTCCGTTTTCTGCCCGCATCCCGCCAGAAAAAACACCGGGAGCATTGCCAGTAACGTTGCCCGCCGCAACACCCGGGGCGTTTTCAAATACTTCTTCATTTTTTTCATTCCTTTTGCTATACTGTTCTCATCAGAAAGGAGTTCCTTATTCCTATGAATCTTTCCATGAATGATCGAAAAAAAGCAGTTCTCCTTACCACCGCTCTGCTTGTAATAGCTGTCCTTTGCGTAGTGCGGATCTATGTAGTCTCGCACAGTTCCGTAGAAAACGGTCAGGCTCTCTATGCCGATCTCTATCAGAACGGCGAATTATTGCAGACCATCCGTCTGGATACGGTGACCGCCGAATATACCTTTGAGGTCTCCGGGAATGCCGGTGCCACGAATACCGTCTGTGTCCGTCCGGGCAGCATTGCCATCGTCTCTGCGTCCTGTCCGGATCAGATCTGCGTGCATCAGGGATTTATCAGCACCTCCCTGCTCCCCATCACCTGTCTGCCCAATCGGCTGGTGATCCGGGTCAGAGAAGAGGTTTCCGTTCCGGATGACACTGCACCGGTTCCGGACGGCGTGACCTATTGACAGAATACCATTTTTGCCTGCACAGCGTACCAAAATGCACGGTACCAAACCACCGGACCATTTACGAATTACGAAAACACGGAGATTTTTATGAAACCACCTGTAACTACCAGAAAACTGACGACGCTTTCTCTGCTGGCGGCCATTGCACTTGCGCTGTATGCCGTGGAAAGTGCTCTGCCCCCCATTGTCCCGATCCCGGGCATCAAGCTGGGGCTTTCCAATATAATAACGCTTGTTGTTCTATGGAAATATTCCGCAAAAGACGCCTTTTTCGTGCTTCTGGTGCGGATCCTTTTAGCGACCATGTTCTTCGGGCAGGCCATGAGTCTCCTGTACAGCCTGTCCGGCGGTATACTCTGCCTGTTTGCCATGTTGCTTGTGAAGCTGCTGTTGCATGGGAATTACCTGTTCCTCGCAAGCATGACAGGTGCTGTTTTTCACAATCTGGGGCAGATTGGTGTTGCGTTTTTACTGACTTCCGTTCCCGCCGTGCTTGTCTATCTGCCGTTTTTGCTTCTCAGCGGTCTGGTGACCGGTTTGTTCATTGGTCTCTGTGCCCGCTTTACGCTTCGCTTCCTTCCGTGAGATCCACGGGAAGCTCCGCCAGCATCTGTGCTACGGTCTTGTGAGTAATGGGATGACGGAAATTCGGTGCCAGCTCACTTAATGGCTTCAGTACAAAATAACGGTTCTCCATATCTACATGCGGGATCACCAGATCCTCGGAGCTGTAGATCAAGTCATCATAGAAAATAATATCCAGATCCAGTGTCCGGGGGCCCCAGTGGATCTTCCGTTCCCGTCCTTCCGATGCCTCGATCTTATGCAGTTCCCGCAACAGTTCTTCCGGTGTCAGCAATGTCCGGATCTCAAACATTCCGTTTACAAAATTCTCCTGTTCCACACCGCCGTAAGGCAATGTCTCCAAAAGCTCCGATACCTTTTCTACTCTGATATTTTTACTATTCTTAAGCTGTGCCAGTGCCCGCGCGATATGTTCTCTGCTGTCTCCCATATTGGAACCCACGGCAATATAGGCTTCATGCCATTCCCTGTGAATTGCCACAGATACACTGCCAAAGGGTAACGGAATCGGAGCCTCAGGCTTGCGGATCTCCAGATCCAGTCCCTGTACCAGTGGAAACTGCTGTAATACTTCGTAAGCAGTCCGCTCCGCCACCGTTTCGATCAATTGAAAAGTATGCTGTTGCATGAACTCCGTGATAAACTGGCAGACCTCTCCGTAATTGGTGGAGAGACTTAAGTCATCCGCCAGTCCTGCCGGACGGGTATTCGTATACAACGTGGCATTCACATAAAAATGCTGTCCTTTTTCATTTTCTTCCGGATATACGCCGTGATGCGCGTATACTTCCAATTCTTCGATACGGATCTGGTCCTCATAAGTGCCTTTTTTCATTTGCCGACTCCGCCTTTCCCAACGCTTCTTCGCAAAATATCAGTTGCTGCTGTTTAAAATAGCTTCACACATTTTAATGGTGCGGACATTTTCTTTCACATCATGCACCCGGACAAACATACATCCCTTCTGGACGCCGAACATGGTAGTCACCAGCGTTCCCTCCACTCTCTCCGTCACCGGCAGATCCAGTGTCAGCCCGATGACCGACTTGCGGCTGCATCCCAACAGCAGGGGATAGCCGAACATATTCAGTTCTTCCAGACAGTTGATGATCTCCAGATTGTTCTCGTAGGTCTTGCCGAACCCCACGCCGGGATCCAGAATGATCTTCTCATCCGCAATGCCTGCCGCTTCCGCCAGATGGATCGTGTCTGCCAGATCTGCCGCCACATCCTGCATGAAATCCTGATAGTCCGCCTCTTTGCGATTGTGCATCAGACAGCAGGGCAGGCCGCTCTTTGCAATGACTTCCGCCATGTGTCTGTCGTATTTCAATCCCCAGATATCGTTGATGAGATCCGCTCCCGCGCGGATCCCCGCCTCTGCCACACCGCTTTTGTAGGTGTCCAGGGAAATGGGAATATCAAAATTTGCCTTCACAGCCTCGATCATGGGTACGACTCTGGCAATCTCCTCCTCGTCAGATAGCAGGGTATAACCCAGACGCGTGGACTCTCCGCCGATGTCCACAATATCCATCCCCTCAGCGATCATTTCTTCCACATGCTTCAATGCCCGGTCTCTGTCATTCCACTTTCCTCCGTCGGAAAAAGAATCCGGGGTCACATTCAGGATCCCCATTACATAAGTATGTCCTTTGGTCTGAAACTCTCTGTTGCCAATCTTCATTTGTTTTCTCCCTCATGTTTGTATTATTTTTTGTCCGGATATGTTCCCCTACCGGGTACAGCTTTGCGAATTTCTCGGTTCAGCCTGTTGCACTCAGTACCTGATCGTCAGGTTCTTCTTGCCGTCTTTCCAGTTGCAATCCTTCTCCGCATCGCAGGCGAAGCAGGCACGGCTTGCCTTGTCCGCCCGGTAAAGAACGCCGTTTAGGTTCTTCTCTTTCGCGGCCTCGGGATCTCTGTGCCGTGAGATTGCAGTTACAATAACATCCGTTTCTTTATCGTCAAATCCACAGTCCTTAAGGATCTCCGGTGCGATCCGGACACTGGCCTGCTCATGAGGCGTGCCGTTCTCGTACTGTTCATGCTTCCCGCAATCATGGAGCAATGCCGCCGCATAGATCCACTCCCAGTCCAGTTTCAGTCCTTCCTCCAGAGCTATGATCGTCCCGATCCGGGCCACATCCAGAAAATGCGCCATACCATGACGGCAGAAGCGTCTGTCTGCTTCTGCCGCATTATTTTGTCCTAAATGGTATAAAAACAAATCATGATTTAATATTTTATCAATTCTATCCATCAAAGTCTCACCATTCCGTCCCGGTCTCTTTGCAGCTTTCGTCCGCATCCATAATGTCTACCGGTTCACCAGCTGTAAAAATCTGTCCTGCAATTCCTTATTCTCCGCAAAGACTCCCCTTGTCACCATGGTAACGGTCTGGCTGCCGGGCTTTTTGATTCCGCGCATGGTCATGCACATATGCTCTGCTTCCAACATTACCATAACTCCCTGAGGCGCCAGATATTTCATGATATCATCAGCGATCTGCGCCGTCATCCGCTCCTGGATCTGTAATCTTCTGGCATATACCTCCACAGTCCTGGCAAGCTTACTCAGACCCACAACCTTGCCATCGGGGATATACGCAACATGAGCTTTGCCGTAAAAAGGCATCAGATGATGCTCGCACATAGAATAGAAGGTAATATCCTTCTCCAGTACCATCTCGTTATTGTCTACAGAGAAGACCTTCGACAGATGCTCTCCCGCATCCTGATCCATACCGCCGCAGATCTCTTCATACATCCTGCCGATCCGCTCCGGTGTCTCCTTCAGTCCTTCTCTATCGGTATCTTCCCCGATTCCTTCCAGTAAAAGCTTTATTGCTTCCTGTACTTTCTTCTGATCTACCATTTTCACCGCCTCGCTTTCTGTTTATTCCCTGCTGTCTGTCTCTTCTCCATGAGCTTCAGGATTCTTCCCAGATAAGAGAGAGAGCCGAAGCACAATATCACATCATCCCGTCCTGCCAGCAGGTGACTAAGCTCCACTGCCTCTTCCAGGCTGTCCACCGCCGTCACATTGGGGTGTACCTTTGCCACCTCCGTTGCCAGATCATAAGCATGCATGGCTCTGGGATTGTCCGGAGGTGTCACCGTGAGAATCTGATCCGCATACTTCTCCGTCAGCGCGATCACGCGGTCCACTTCCTTGTCCTTTAACATTCCCATTATATAGATAATTCTTTTGTTTGTAAAATAGAATTCTATGGAATCCGCAAGTTTTGCGGCTGCATCCTCGTTATGCGCGCCGTCCACTATAAATAACGGGTGTTCTTCCAGTATTTGCAGCCTTCCGTTCCAGACAGTCTCCTTCAGGCCTTTCCGAATGGCAGTCTCTTTGATCTCATAACCGCATTTCCCCAGAGCCTGCACCGCTTCTACCGCCAGCACAGCATTTGCTACCTGGAATTTCCCCGCAAGGGTGATCTCCAGCTTTTTATAATTTCCATAATCGAAGGTCTGCTTTTTCAGTCCGTATTTCACATGCTTTGCATTTGCCACATCTGCGATGGTCAGCATGCAGCCAAGCTCTGCCGCCGTCTGCTCCACAACCTTTTGTGCCGCTTCCTTTTGCCGCATGGAGACCACCTGACATCCCGGCTTACAGATTCCGGCCTTATGTGCTGCGATCTCCTCCAGACTGCTACCCAAGAACTTCATGTGATCCATACCGATGGATGCCAGTACCGCCACCTGTGTGGTGGTGATCAGATTCGTGGCATCCTCTCTGCCGCCCATGCCGGTCTCCAGCACGACGATATCGCACTGTTTCTTCCGGAAATACCAAAAAGCCAGCGCCGTCTCGATCTCAAAAGGCGTGGGATGATGGAACCCGTCCTGCACCATTGCCTCGCAATGCTCCCGGATGATTTCCAGACCATCGCACAGATCCTTATGGGTGATCTTCTGCTTTCCGATCTGGATTTTTTCACAATAATCAATAATAACAGGTGATATATATTTTCCCACACGGTATCCGGCAGCCTGTAAGATATTGGAAATATAGGCAAGTGTGGAACCTTTTCCGTTGGTTCCCGCAATATGTACGAATTTCAGGTCGTTCTGCGGATCTCCCAGCCTTCTGCACAGCTCTCTGATGCTGTCCAGCCCCGGAACAATGCCGTAGGTTCCCACTTTTTCCATATATTTCATTGCTTCCTGATAGTTCATAGCAGTCTCTCCCGTATCATACACTGAAAATTTCATATACTATGTCCATGAAAATGACAAAATCCATCGCAAACTCTTTGAAAACCTTCGGCAGGAGCTTTCTCCTGTGCGGACTGTGTGGCTGGTGCATAGAGATCCTGTTCACAGCGCTGCACTCCCTCCGGCGCAGGGATCTGCGTCTTACCGGTAATACTTCTCTGTGGATGTTCCCCATCTACGGCTCCGCCTGCCTGCTTGCACCCTTCAAACGGCTTTTTGAGCACCTGCACATCAGTCGTCCCGGGCGCGGGCTGTTCTATATGGCAATGATCTTCACCGTGGAATATCTCAGTGGGCGCCTATTGTGGAAGCATGGTCTCTGCCCCTGGGATTACGGTAAAAGCCGTTTCCACATCCACCGGATCATCCGGCTGGACTATGCCCCCTGGTGGTTCCTGGCAGGACTGTTTTTTGAAAAAATCCTGCCCTGAGCCGTTTTACAGCATTACTGCATTGCTTCTGCCAGCATCCGTTCCTCATGGCCCTTTTTGTCCCTCACCATCTTCTTCATGAGGAAATGATAAGCGATCCAGAGGAAAATACCTGCGGTCAGCCAGGCTGAGGCATTGGCAAAGCACACACCCACATAACTCATCAGATGCGCTGCCGCAAAAGCCACGATACCACGGCTCAACAATTCCACCACACCGCCCATCATGGGCATGAAGCCGAAGCCACAGCCCTGCAGCGCATTTCGGAAGATAAATATCATTCCCAGCGGAATGAAGAACATGCCGCAGATCGTAATATACGTTCTGGCATATCCACATACCATCTCAACCTGTTCGGAGATGAACAGCGGTACAATATAAGGAAGTGCTATATATACCAGTCCGTAGACAAGCACCGCATAGACACCGGACATGATATTGGCAGCTTTCACGCCCTTACGGATCCGGTCCAGATCATTGATGCCGCGGTTCTGCGCACAATAAGTTGCCATAGTCACACCCATTGCAGCAAAGGGCTGTGTTACCAGCTGTTCCACCTTGCAGGACACCGAATAAGATGCCACCACGGTAGAACCCAGCAGATTCAGTGCTGCCTGTACCAGAATAGTACCGATAGCTGTAATGGAAAACTGCAGTGCCATGGGAATTCCCACGGTCAGTTGATTTTTCACACACTGGCTTTCCAGTCTGCAATGCTCCGGACGGATATGCAGTGTAGGTACGCTCTTAATAATATAAATCAGACACAGTACACCGGATAATCCCTGAGAAATGATGGTAGCATAAGCTGCACCGCCCACTCCCATATGACCGTAAACGATCAGTACATAGTCCAGGACAATATTCGTCACCGAAGCGATCACCAGCAATACTAACGGCACCACACTGTTGCCGATGGCACGCAGGATACTGGACAGCAGGTTATACAATACATTGCAGGCAATTCCCGCACAGATGATCATAATGTATTCCTTCGTCATATCGAAAATATCTTCCGGAGTATTCATCACCCGAAGCAGGCTGTCCATGCCGGCCATACTGACTGCGGTCATCACGATCGTCACGATCACCGACAGGATGGCAGCGCTTCCGATACTTTTACGCATACCTTCCCGGTCCCCTGCTCCGAAGCGTTGTGCCGTCAGCACAGTAAATCCGGTGGTCAGTCCCTGGGTAAATCCCAGGATCAGGAAGCTTACCGACCCGGTGGCTCCTACTGCCGCCAATGCATCCACACCTACGAACCGACCCACGATAATGGTATCCACCATACTGTATAACTGTTGGAAAATATTACCTATGATAATAGGAATGATAAATTTTGTAATCAGCTTGGAAGGGCTGCCCTTCGTCATATCAAGTTCCATAAATCTCTTCTCCCGAAAAAACAGGGTCCCGGAAGGCCCCGTCTCTTATACACATGTATACTTTACACATGTATACTTGTTTCTCAATATTACTGTAAATCGTCAATATCCTCAACCTCTCCGGAACCGATATCCAGCATGTTCACGGTTCTGCGCTTCAATCTGGCTTCTTCCGACTCCTTCAAAATAAACTCCTTGATCGCTTTGGAGTTGCGGATATGCTCAATCAACAGTTTGGGATGAGTGGTATCACCGGTATAACAGACAATGGTGCCAAGTCCTACCATTCTCTCCCAGATACTTGCCGTATGCTCCACATCCTGTACCTTGTACATATAGCAGTCATTCTCCACCTTGGTGAACACACCCGTATCCACAGTGATCATATCCTCTTTGATCACATACCTGGTAAAAGTAAAAGGTAATCCTAAAAATAACCAGCGCTTCTTTTCCACAAATTCTACTGACATAGTGCCCTCCTTTTATTGCCTGGTCCGGTATTCCACAGCCGCTGTAACGTACAGTAGAACCGTCTTTTACACAACCGGCTTCATCGATATAGTTCTCTTTGCCTCATTATATGATATCCTATCCGGGAATGCAAAACCTTTCTGTCATATCCACACAAATTTTCTATATTTTTTCACTCTTTCCTGCTTGATTCTACCCTTCAGAAATGCTATTATATTACAAATGCAAAAAAACAGGAGGATAAACAATGACCGCAAAAGAATGTATCACAGGCCGCAGAAGTATCCGTCAGTATACGGATCAGCCGGTATCTCATGAGCTTCTGGCTCAGATCGTAGAGACAGCTTCTTATGCTCCCAGCTGGAAGCATACGCAAATCGTTCGTTATATCGCTGTGGAAGGCGAAAAGAAAGCGAAACTGGCAGCATGTACTTCCTCCTTCCCGGGTAATGGCAAGATCATGGAGAACGCTCCCATGGTCGTTGCAGTAACCGTGATCAAGGGCAGAAGCGGTTTCGAGAGAGACGGCTCCTTCACTACCCAAAGAGGCGATGCATGGCAGATGTTCGATGCCGGTGTTGCCAGCGAAGCCTTTTGCCTGGCTGCTTACGAGCAGGGCCTTGGCACCGTGATCATGGGTATTTTCGATCAGCAGGAAGCTGCTGATCTCCTTGAGATTCCTGAAAATCAGGACCTGATCGCACTGATCCCCATCGGTTATCCCGCAGAAGCACCCGTTGCTCCCAAACGGAAACCCGTAACGGATCTGTTATCTTATCAACAGTAATTTTAAAGTCGAAGAGTTTTTCCTCTTCGACTTTTTTCTGGTCAGGGTATGAGCTGTCTGCTTCCTGCGGTCCCTGTTTCTACCCGCATCATAAGAAAAGCGCTGTATTCTTATGATGTCGCATACACAAGTGAACACGGATTCTCCTATTCCGTACGGTCACTGTGTCGAAAATAGCAGCGCAGAAACGAGGAAATGAAAAAATGAGACACTTGATGAACCCACTTGACTTCTCTGTTGAGGAACTGGACAAGCTGTTCGCTCTGGCAGACGACATTGAGAAGGATCCCGCCAAATACGCCCACAAATGCGACGGCAAGATCCTCGCCACCTGCTTCTACGAGCCCAGCACCCGCACACGCTTAAGCTTTGAATCCGCCATGACCCGTTTAGGCGGCAGAGTCATCGGCTTCTCCGATGCGGCTTCCTCTTCTGCTTCTAAGGGAGAAAGTGTATCCGATACCATCCGCATCATCTCCTGCTATGCGGACATCTGTGCTATGCGCCATCCCAAGGAAGGTGCTCCCATGGTAGCTGCAGAGAAATCCCTGATCCCTGTGATCAATGCCGGTGACGGCGGCCATCAGCATCCCACCCAGACCCTGACGGACCTACAGACCATCCGCAGCCTCCACGGCGATCTGAATAATTTTACCATCGGTCTGTGCGGTGACCTGAAATTCGGTCGTACCGTACACTCCCTGATCAACGCACTGGTGCGCTACGAAGGCATCAAATTCATTTTCATCTCTCCCGAAGAGCTGAAGATCCCTGATTATGTCACCGACATGCTCCGCGAGAAAGGCATTCCTTTCCAGGAAGTTATCCGTCTCGAAGACGTGATGCCGGAGCTTGATCTCTTATATATGACCCGTGTACAGAAGGAACGTTTCTTCAACGAAGAGGATTACGTCCGCTTGAAAGATTTCTATGTACTGACCCCGGAAAAAATGGAACTGGCGAAGCCCGATATGCTGGTGCTGCATCCCCTTCCCAGAGTCAATGAGATTTCCGTGGAGATCGATGACGATCCCAGAGCCGCCTATTTCAAGCAGGCACAGTTCGGTGTCTATGTCCGTATGGCTCTGATCCTGACTTTGCTGGGTCTGGCATAATTTTCCGGTATCTGACCGCAAAATTATCTTATGAATTCGTATATTAAAGTTAACATACGCAGCACTCTGTGCCTGCAGAATGGAGATTACTATGTTAAATGTAGGAAAAATCGAAGAGGGCTTCGTCCTCGATCATATCAAAGCCGGAAAAAGTCTCTCGATCTATGAGCACCTTCAGCTGGATAAGTTAGACTGCACCGTTGCTATCATCAAAAACGCCCGTAGCGGAAAAATGGGCAAAAAAGACATTCTGAAAGTAGAATGTGATATCGATATGCTGGATCTGGATGTACTGGCATTCATCGACCACAACATCACCGTCAACGTCATCAAAAACGGTGAGATCGTAGAGAAGAAAGAACTGGTACTTCCCAAA
Source organism: Waltera sp. (assembly GCF_046969025.1). NCBI lineage: Bacteria > Bacillati > Bacillota > Clostridia > Lachnospirales > Lachnospiraceae > Waltera > Waltera sp. Next base: position 101,542 of record NZ_JBKVQF010000003.1, read on the forward strand.
CAGATCAAGAACGTCATCAAATGCCGCAACCCCAGATGCATCACTTCCATCGAGCAGGGACTGCCCCACGTATTTGTCCTCTCCGATGAGAAAAAAGAGATCTACCGCTGCAAATACTGCGAAGAGAAATACAGCGAAAGCTAAGATTCATAATCGAGTAGGAGGCGGTGACTAACCGCCGTCCTCTCACACCACCGTGCGTCAGACTGTCTAACGATTAAGAAAAATATTATAATAAAACTACCAAATACAGTATCGTAGGGGGATTCGTTATGGCATATATTGTTGGCGCAGATAGATATCAAACAAGAATGGTAACCACTTCATTAGATGACTTAATAAGTAAGGATAATTCTGTCCGAGTAATAGATTCTTATGTAGAATCCTTAAATTTAGAAAATCTAGGTTTTATAGAGTATAGTGGTAGGAATCGAGGACAATCACCTTATCGCCGATCTGATTTATTAAAACTTCATATCTATGGCTATTTAAATAAGATTCGTTCTAGCAGAGCATTGGAAACGGAAGCAAAACGCAACCTGGAATTAATGTGGCTTATAAACTGCATAACACCTGATCATGGTACTATTGCAGGTTTTGTTCAGAAGAATAAGGCTGCGTTTCACAATACATTACGAAATCTTACCCTTATTCTCAAAGGTTGGGGGCTCATTGATGGAGAACTGATTGTTATTGATGGAACTAAGATCCGTGCTCAAAACAGCAAGCATAATTGTATTACGCAAAGCGGTTTAGATAAAAAAATCGAATATGCGGAAGCTCAGATAAATGCATATCTTATGGCAATCGTTAAAGATGAAGCGCTGGCAGATGACCTTACAGATAAACTAAAAACATATCAAGAGCTAAAAGAACAGTATCTTACACAAAAACATGAATTAAAAGATGAAGGACTGGAACAAAAGAGTTTGACAGATCCTGATTCAAGAAGGATGAAAAATAACGGTTCATTGGATATCTGCTACAATGTACAGTCTGTTGTAGATGCAAAGAATCATTTTGTTGTAGATATTTCGACGACTAATGATATAAATGACCAAAACCAGCTTTACACTATGGCACAAAAAGCATCCGAACTTTTAGAAAAAGAGTCCTCTACAGTTCTGGCAGATACAGGTTATTATAACGGAACGGAGATAAAAAACTGTGTTGATGCTGGAATGAATGTCTTTATAAAAAAAGCTAAAGCGAATAATGCTACAAAGGATAATGAATTTCGCAAAGAAAAGTTTATATATAATGGTGAAACTGATGAATATACATGCCCGGCAGGAGATAGATTGCGATTTTTTGAAAATACTTCGAAGAATGGTATGAAGTATCGCAAATATAAGTGTACAGACTGCAATTCATGCAAATATAAAAAAGACTGCACTACTTCTTCATCTGGAAGAACGATACAGCGTTGGGTATATGAAGATGTTCTTGAAACTGTGTATAATGAAACACTAAATAATAACGAGGTTTATAAACAGAGAAGATGTATCGTGGAGCATCCATTTGGGACTATAAAAAGAAGTCTCGGATATAGTTTCTTTCTTCGACGCAGACAAGAGAATGTTGACGCAGAAGCTGCATCTATGTTTATCGCTTATAACTTTAAGCGATTATTAAGCATGTTTTCAACAGAAGAATTAGTAACGAAGTTTGAAGAAAGTGTGATGTAGCAAGGAGAGGAACATATGTAATTCATGTGAAAAACAAAGATAAAAATGATATTAAAAAAATCGAAGATAAAAATACCGTACATCAGACTGGATTTTCGAATCGTTAGACAGTCTGGCGTACCGTTCGGTACACGGCGGTTTCAATAGTTGACGTGCACAGACTGATAGGCTGTGGCTAAGTCATAAAAGCCACTGTTTATCAGTCTTTCTTTTGTCATTGCCATGTTCACTGCGACTGTATGCGTTGCGAATCAATGTCCACGTCGGGTATTTCCCGCTTGCATTGCCAAGGCTTCTGGTACTCCCATCTTGATAAGGTTACGTACCTTCGTCCTTGGTTTCTTCCACTGTTTCCATATACACATACGTATTCTGTGATAGAGCCATCCGTTGATTTCATCTATGTTGTTCTTCATACTTGCAATTCCGTAGTAGTTAAGCCATCCCCTCGCATACACCTTGATTTTCTCAAGGTTTGGCTTGATTGACTGACATCGCTTACGGGAAGATAACTCCTTCAGTCTAGACTTAAACTTCTTCCATGACTTCGGATGAACTCGGACATAAATGCCTTTTCCGTTCCTTCCCAATGCAAAGCCAAGGAATTTAAAATTTCGGATTGCAAACACGCTGACAGTACGGCTCTTTTCTCGGTTGACTGTAAGTTTCAGCCTCTCCTCAAGATATTTTGTACTGCTTTCCAAGAGTCTCTCTGATGCCCGCTTGCTCTTTGCAAGAAGCACGATGTCATCGGCATATCTTATACATGGGACATCTCTTTTCAGGAATTCTTGGTCGAACTCATTGAGGTAGACATTTGCCAGCAATGGTGATAGATTTCCACCTTGTGGTGAGCCTTCCTCTGTGTCAATGACTACTCCGTTTTCCATTACACCGCTTTTCAGATAGCGCTTTATCAACTGTACTACACGTTCATCTTTTACATTCTTTCGGAGAAGATTGATGAGAATTTCGTGATTAAGAGTATCGAAGTACTTTGACAAGTCAAGGACTACAGCAAATGTATAGCCTTGTTCTGCATACTCCTTAATCTTAAGTATTGCATCTTTTGCACTTCTGTTCGGACGATAGCCATAGCTACCCTCTGCAAACAGTGGTTCATAGATTGGCACTAACTGTTGGGTTATTGCCTGTTGGAGTGTACGGTCTACCACTGTTGGTATACCAAGCTTTCGCACACCACCATCTGGTTTGGGAATCGTGGCTCGTCTTACTGGAGACGGAGTATACTTTCCGCAATAAATGCGGTCGGTTATCTCTTGTTGATGCTCCTTTAGATATGTTTTAGGGTAAATATATCACAGAGGACTTTAGCGGAAACCTGCGTTGTTTTCCTGAACAAATTTTCCCGGAGTCATACCATATTTTTTCTTAAAAGCTCTGTGAAAATAGGAAAGATTGCGAAAACCAACCGCCAGGGACACATCCAGAGTAGTGTCTGTGTTTGATTCTAGTTGCAAGGCAGCCTGTTCAAGGCGAACATTGTTGATATATTCAATACAGGACATGCCCACATACTTTTTAAAAAAATGAATAAAATAGGACTGACTAAAGCAACAGATACTCGCTAATTCTTCAATGGATAATTCGTCCATATAGTGATCTGAAATATAGCGTAGAACTTCTTTTAGTTTCTCGATGTGCTGGTTCTGCAGAGCAAAACTGTCAGACTCCTCTTTGCAATACGGTATAAGAACTGCGAGCAGACTAAGCAACAAAGATTTCAACCAGAGTTCATATCCGGGTTGTTTTTCCTTATCATGCTTACATATTTCGTTATAAATCGAAGATATCTGCGTGTAGATTGGATGAGTTCTTCTGATAACAACAGGAGGAATGAGTTTTCTGTTTGTAATGGGCATCAGGTATTGAATGGCACACACATCCGAGGCTCCCACTCCAAGAAAATTCATGTGGAACACATATGTATCTGATTCCATTTCAGGCAACCTGTCATTAATAATGGAGTGCAGTACCGCGGGAGGAATAAAGATAAAATCACCCTTTTCTACATCGTAAGTTTCAAGATGGATTTGATAACGACATGCACCTTTTGTTATTTTGGTAAATTCCGCCTCCTCATGCCAATGTGCTGTCACGGTAGTGTCTTCTGGATAAAGTTTTGTAATGTATTTCTGTAATGGGAACAGCTGCTCTCCATGTTTTGTATTTTCTTTCTGTTCCGGTAGGGGTTTTGTATAAGGTGTCATGGAAAAATGTGTGTTATCCTTTCTGGTGCGGTAATGGCATAATATTTTATGGTATAGCAGAATTGTATAATAATGTGCCAATATTGTGCAAGATATATACCTATTTATGGAATATAATAACAGTATCATACAATACTGGAAAAGACAATTCAATAAATGATGTATTTGTAACGAGGAGGTACGATATATGAAGTGTAAATGGTGGCATGGTAAAGTTGCCTATCAAATCTATCCAAAGAGTTTTATGGATACAAACGGTGACGGTATTGGGGATATCAAGGGCATTATTTCCAAACTGGATTATCTAAAGGAACTGGGCATTGATATCATCTGGCTTTCTCCAATCTATCAGTCTCCCTTTGTAGACCAGGGATATGATATCTCGAACTACTACAAAATCGGGGAAGAATTTGGAACCATGGAGGACTTTGATACACTGTTGGCAGAGACAAAAAAACGTGGTATGCATATTATCATGGATCTTGTAGTAAATCATTGTTCCAGTCAACATGAATGGTTTCAAAAGGCACTGGATGACCCAGATGGAGAATATGCTGATTATTTCTACTTTTTGGAGGGCAAAGACGGAAATGCGCCCAGCAACTACCGCTCTTATTTTGGGGGTTCTGTCTGGGAGAAGGTACCCGGAAGCAGTAAGTACTATTTGCATAGTTTTGCAAAGGAACAGCCTGATTTAAACTGGGAAAATCCGACCGTGCGTCAAAAAATCTATGAGATGATTAACTGGTGGCTTGACAAAGGTGTCTCTGGATTCCGGATTGATGCTATTATCAATATCAAAAAGAATACCTCCTTCCCCTCCTTTCCCCCGGATGGTGATGATGGTCTGGTGTCCTGTGTTAAAATGTTGGAGTCCACCAATGGTATAGGTGACTTCCTGCAAGAAATGAAGAAAGAGACATTTGAAAAATATGATGCCTTTACTGTGGGTGAGGTGTTCAATATGAAGGAAAGTGAACTGCCCGAATTTATTGGCGATAACGGACATTTTTCTACTAAATTTGATTTTTCTGTACAGTCAATGAGCAGTGAGGGACACGGCTGGTATGATGCCCCGCCATTTCATTTCGAAGCTTGGAGAGATGTTACATTCGCAGTCCAGCAAAGGGATATGGAAATAGGGTTTGAAGCAAATATCATTGAAAATCATGATGAGCCACGGGGTGCAAGCCGTTATTTGCCTGCTTATGCCAGAAATGATGCAGGAAAGAAAATGCTGGCCACTACTTCCATTCTGCTTAGGGGCATTCCTTTTATCTACCAAGGTCAGGAGATTGGAATGACTAACTGCGTTAGAAGCGATATTTCTGAGTATAATGATATCAGTACGATCGACCAGTTCCAGGTTGCCCTTGCAGCTGGATGCAGTAAAGAAGAGGCACTGAACGCCTGCAATGAAAACAGCAGAGATAATGCACGAACACCTATGCAGTGGGATGCCACTCCCCATGCAGGATTTACAACCGGTAATCCATGGCTTTTAGAGAATAGTAATTACGCTTGTATTAATGTGGCAGCACAAAAAGAAGATGCGGATTCCGTGCTATCCTATTACAAAAAGCTGATTGCCTTACGTAAGAATCCTAAATTCCTGGAGACATTCACTTATGGCGCATTTGTACCTGCTTATGAAAAGGTTCCTGGAATATTTGCCTATAAGCGATTAAGTGAGAAAGATGGAAAGAATATTCTTGTGATTGGGAATTATGGAGATTGTTCCTGCGCTCTTCCACTAGAGGGAGTTGTAAAGCAGATTCTTTTGTCTAACGTTAATCGAAACGATATTGCATTGGAAGAAATGAACACCCAGCGTTCCATAACTTTAGATAGCTGTGAATCAATTGTGCTTCTGATGCAGGATCAGGCAGAATTAATTCTCCTGAAATCAGTGAATAGAGCCCTGTAAGATTATCCTTACAGGGCTCTATTCTACACGTAATGTTTATTCGGAAAAGAAACCATCCACTTCTAGGGCTTCTGGTATGGAAGGTGCTGCTCCTTTCTTTGTCACTGCGATAGCCGCAGCCTTTGCTGCTCTTTGTAAAGCAGTTTCCGGCTTCATGCCACTTAAAATGCTGCCAAAGAAATAACCCGTGAAAGTATCTCCGGCAGCAGTAGTGTCCACTACTGGCACATGAAAGCTCTCCTGTCTGATGATGTTTCCCTTTTCCAGATACAAGGCACCTTTTTCTCCAAGAGTCAGAATGACCTTTGTATGCGGAAATGATTCAGCAAGCTTTCCCGCAAGCTGTTCGTCTTTTATTTTACCCACGAGACCGCATATTTCCGCCGCTTCAATCTCGTTTAAGATAATGTAGTCTACCTGTTTTACAGGACAGTCCAGTACCTGCTGATCCATGGGGGAGGGATTTAATATAATGTGAACACCTGCATCAATTGCTTTTTCCATTATGTAAGGAAGATTGCTGATTTCGTTTTGAAGTAAGAGATAATCCCCTGCCTCAAAATGAGAGGATAATTCATCAATCCAGGGCTTTTCAATTCCTCTATTTGCTCCTCCATATAATAAGATGCAGTTGTCACCCACCAAATTCCTCTGAATGATGGCATGACCTGTTTCCTCTTCCACAATGGAGACAAAATCTGTATTTACGCCCACATCTTCCAGCATTTTTAACAACATGTCACCGTTTGTTCTGCCCACACGTCCGGCATGATACACCGAAATACCACTTTTACAAAGTGCAATGGACTGGTTTAAACCTTTGCCTCCACAGAATGTTTCCATGGAGATGGATGATAGGGTCTCACCTTTCTGTACCATGTGGTCAACAGAATATACATAATCCAGGTTCAGTGAACCACAGTTTATTATTTTCATCAATCACTTCATCCCTTCCTGTTACTCTAGCATACAGATTTCGTATTCCTTGAAGAATGTTCGACTGCTTCCTTCTGTCCCAAATCCAATGCATCCCTCATTGTATGCGTTCTCTTTGTCTTCCCATTCCAGGTAAGCATGGTCATTTACATAAATAACAGTCTTATTGCCGTTTACTTCAACAGTAAGCTTATACTCTTTGTTTGGTTCCCAGGTGAATGGACATTGGCACAGCACACGATAATCTTTCTCTTTTTTCCAGAGAAGCAGTCTGTTATCCTTCATGAACCCTGCAGCATAGCACCGCATGGCACCCTGTACCCTGAATAGTATACGGTGTGTATCACCTTTACCAGGCCTTATAATGCTTTGAAACCTGTAGTTTTTCCAGTGAATTTCTCCTGTGTAGGCTTCAGCGGGTGCGCTGCACCCACTCACAGCCAGCCAACCATCCTCAAGTTCAACTTTACCTCGTAGCCAGGTAAGCCCCGCAACACAGGTATGAAGCACATTCCAACGCTCCATGGGTAGCTTATCAAAATGAATCATATAATTAGGATTCTGTATGATTTCGACATCATCTAGGAATACCGTAAAGGGTCCCATATTGTTATCAATAGGTGCGTAAAATTCCCATCCTATTTCCTCTATGAGAATATCTTCATATGTAGGAATTTGAAATTCCAGTTTTTGGAATTTATCATTCTGCGTATTCTGTAATGGATCAGAAAGATGAAGGGCTGCTTTTTCCAGTTTAATATACTGACCGGTGATTCTATCCCTAATAAAAGGGCAGACAGTCATCTGTTGTGAAGAATTACTAGCCTTAATCATCACAGTAATTTTATCTCCTGGATATACGATAGGAGAAAAATCCGGATCATAACGGCTGTCTTGAAAATCCTGAGGGACATAGTAGGATTTAAAATAGACTTGTACGGATTCACCTTTATGCAAGTAGGGTGCTATTACCTTTAAAGACCTTTCTCCTCCCGCTGCTTCCTCTTTGGTATTTGTCAGCAGTACTTTCTGGTTTCTGCTAGCCCGGACACGAATTGCATGCAAGGCACCAGGAAATTCAAAATGGAAGTGTTTTCCTTCTGTTTTCGCAAATAACTCGGCAAAGTAAGGTTCAGGCTCTACTCCGTAAAGATTGTGACTCAGTTTCATTAGCTGCAGTGCCTGCTGCGATAATGTCTGTATATTCAGACAACCTAACACGCTGGATGCACAAAGGAAGTCTGATAAAGATTCTGTCCACTGACTGGGTATCTTCTCTGCACCGGTAAATACGCCCATTATCGTACCAATATTTCCGACATTACAATCTGTATCCCAGCCACACATATTACAGATATTCAAAGTATCTGAAAAATCACCTGCCCCGTGTATTAGAGACAGTACCATAACTGCAGCATTGGGAATAATATGGCACACTCCACCATAATTCTGATATCCGTATTTTTCCTTTACAAAGTGGAAAGTTTTACGGAAGTCACCTTCATTTTTTTTGCTTTGTGTCACCACGTCTCTTACCATCAGAGCGTATTCGCAGTCAGCTGGAATCACTGACAACGCTGATTCTATGATTTGTTCTACATTTTCTGATGTAAATGCAGATGCAATGGCTGCCGCTACAAATTGTCCACCATAGATACCATTACCGTCGTGACTGACACTGGACATCATTTTTGCGAAGTGTGCCGCTCGCGCAGGATCACCCGGACACAGCAGTCCCCAGCAGTCAGAAAAAATCTGTCCCCCTATCTGCTCTGCTGTTATTTTTCCATTTTGTTCTATGGAACCTGAAAGGGGAGGTTCTATGCCATTTAGCAAGTTCCAATAAGCTGTTTCTTCCGTAGAGGTACCATATCCGCCCCACCAGAAAAAACCATGACGTTCTCCCACATAATTTAAAAGGGTATGTCCCATTTGCCTTTCGCTGATGTTTGAAGTTCCAAAATCCTGTAAAACACGCATATAAAACAATGGTCCATTCAGATCATCATCACTGCAGAAATTATTAAAACGGACAGGATACTGCTTGATTTCACCAAAAACATCCTTTATCTGTTCATAAGTCCAGCTTTCGATTTCTGCACCATGCATTACACCGATATATTTTCCAATCACTCCTCCATAGAGTTTATTTCGAAAGTGTTCATCATACTTCATTTATTCTATGCCTCTAGGTTGCCAAGTTTTTTATACATGTCCCGAAAGATTGCATCTCTATCGAGGTGTTTTACATTTTTGATCAGGTGCCTTCTGTAATCTCTGCTCCAGGTTATGTTATCAGTCAAAATGGGTGCGGATACAGTTTCGCAGGATGAAAAATTCTCGTTCATCAGATAACCAATGACCCCGATATCCCAAATCTGTTTGCCCCATGCAAAGTGGTTTTCTCCATACTTTTTTACATTTTCTACCAGGTAATCACATAGTGCATTTTTTCTGCCAATACAGTTTTCCAGTTCAGGTATTCCCGTAAGCAGATGAGATGTCACATAATTACAGGGCACGTGAATAAATGGTACCCCTGAATCAAACACTACCTGAGCGGATTTCACATCCTGGTAAATGTTATATACATTAGGACTGTCGTCAAAATCATTTCCTGCAAGCCATACCAACACAATTCGATTGATAATATCAGGGTATTGTAAAATAGCTGTAGCAATATTTGTGATTGCCCCAATAGCGGCTACATAAAGCGGTTTTTCCGGGCTGTAGTTTTTCGCCAGCTGAACCAAATGCATGGATGCATCTGATGGCTGCGGTGCACCATATGCACCGGCACCATGGAATACCAATCCATCGGGATTTTCACCGCAAAGATGCATGATATTGACTATTTCATCGTAGCTCATTTGCATTCCAACGTTGGGATCTTTTGTTTTTTCATTCATTGCAAAAGGAGCAGCGTAAATCCCTCTGATATGAAACCGTTCCCTGGAAAGCAGTGCGTATGCAATTGCAAACTGGTCATCTATTTCTGTTGCAGCATCCGTGTCAATAACAAGGTCTATCCGGTCTTTTGGGTATTCCATCATTTTTAATCGTTCGTAATCCTTCATAATCTGTTTCCCTTTCCATAATTGATAACTCATATGGCATGTAAATGATTTATGCTTTAATTCCGGATGACATAACACCCTGAACGAACTTCTTCTGGTTAAAGATAAAGAATAAGATTACTGGGAAGGATAATAAAACAACGCCTGCCATAGTCAGATTAGTTTTCTGGAAGAAAGACATATTTACCGTCTGCAGTCCAACCACAAGTGTATATTTTTCAATCCTGTTGATAAAGGTAGCAGGCACCAGATAGGAATTCCACGTTCCCGTAAAGGCAAGAATCGCAATTGTTGCATAAAGTGGTTTTGACATAGGACATACAATTTTGAAAAATGCACCTGCATGACTCACACCATCAATTCTTGCAGCTTCTATCAGCTCATCTGGCACAGAATAAAAGAACTGCCTTGCGATAAACAGGTACATCGTTTGTGACAAGAAAGGAAGCGTAATCGCCCAGATTGTATTACCACTTCTGGTAGGGACATACATTTTTGGCAATCACAGCCCTGAGTTCCACAAAGCACCCACAGGCACCGCACAAGCCTTCCTTCAGATAATCACAGCCTTTGCATATGCCAAGACGTTCTTCGTAAACTGCCTCGTCCGCCTTGATCTCAGGCTCCAGTCTGGCGATGTACGCATACAGACTTTCCATATAGGCATTCTGATCCATCTCCCTCAACAGACATTTTCTGCAGGGGTATTTCTGCCTTACTTCTTTTACTTCTTCGTCCGGCATTATTTCACCCGGAACATTACCACGCTGCACGCCGGCATGGTAAATGTGATCTTTCCGTTCTCGATCTTATAATCTGTAAATACTTCCTCGTGTACCTTGTCGGGATCCTCAAAAGTATTATATGCATGCATATCATTGGTAAGAATCGCTGCGCTTACCTGCTTCGGGTCGCATTCCGCGAAGGTGATCTCCATCTCTTCCGCCTGATTGATAGACAGATTGTTCAGGGTAATGGTCACCACACCGTCCTTATCCACGGAAGCGGATTCCTGCAAATTGGGAACCTTGTACTTCTCATCCTCACCGACCTGCTCCACGCCATCGATATAACTTTCCACCAGATCCGCATCCTGATGGTATTTGTACATATGGAACACATGATAAGTCGGAGTCCGCAGCATCTTCGGTCCTTCCGTCAGGATCACTGCCTGCAATACATTGATTAACTGTGCGATATTTGCCATCTTCACACGGTCACAATGCTTGTTAAAAATATTTAAGGAAAGTCCCGCTACCAGTGCATCACGCATGGTGCTCTGCTGGTATAAAAATCCGGGATTCGTGCCGGGCTCCACATCATACCAGGTTCCCCACTCGTCACAGATCAGACCGATCTTCTTCTCGGGATCGTATTTGTCCATGATAGTGGAATGTTTTCCGATGAGTTCATCTAGCTTAAAGGCTTTGGCTAAGGTCTTGTACCATGCCGCATCATCGAAATCCAGCGCACTTCCCTTATTCGACCAGTCATCTCCCGGCAGGGTATAATAGTGCAGAGACAGTCCATCCATAAAACCGTGCAGCCATTCCGGTGCATTTTCAAAACAGGTTTTTAACACCTCTTCCGTCCAATAGGTATCTCCGGTATTGGGACCGCAGCATACCTTGAAAATAGGCTGCTTTGGATCATAATTTCTCACATAAGTCTGGTATCTGCGGTACAGATTGCCGTAATAGGACGGAGTCATATTGCCGCCGCATCCCCAGTTCTCGTTACCGACACCGAAATAATCCACCTTCCAGGCTTTCTCTCTGCCGTTTTTCCGGCGCAGGTCTGCCATGGGTGATACCCCGTCAAAGGTCATATACTCGACCCACTCGGACATCTCCTGTACAGTGCCGCTGCCCACATTGCCGTTGATGTAGGTCTTACAGCCGATCTGCTCACACAGTTCGAAGAACTCATGGGTACCGAAGCTGTTGTCCTCGGTCACACCACCCCAGTGGGTGTTGATCATTTTCTTGCGGTTCTCCTTGGGTCCGATACCGTCCTTCCAGTGGTATTCATCCGCGAAACAGCCGCCGGGCCAGCGCAGCACCGGAAGCTTCATCTCCTTGAGTGCTGCCACTACATCATTACGCATACCGTTGGTATTGGGGATCTCGGAATCCTCTCCCACATACAGTCCCTCATAGATGCATCTGCCTAGATGCTCGGAGAAGTTACCGTAAAGTTCCGGGTTGATATGTCCCTTCTTGTTTTTCTCGTTGATATACAGCTTTGCCATATTGATCCTTTCCGCGGCTTACACTATCCGCCGCTGTGGCTTTTTACGTAAAATATCACTGGAAGCCCTTCACTTCATGCCAGCTCCCCGCCGGCTCCGTGCTCTCTTCCACCTGTACGTTCTCATATACTACGCTTCTTAATTTGTCTTCCGAAAAATTATCCACTCTTGCCTTGATCCGCAGGTCCTTCAGTGTAAAATCCGTAAGAAGATACTGCTCTTCATCCGCGATCACATCAAAAAATGTATCACAGACACAATCACAATCCCACATGGTGATATGATCAGCATAAGAAAGCGGTCTGTCCTTGCGGTCCTTCAGATCAAAAAACTGTGTCCAGTGATAGATCTTAAGGAATTCCTTTACCCTGCCTTCGATCTGTTCCACGGTTATGTATTCATAGCACTGCGGGGTGTCCGGACGCATTTTCAGCCACAACAGTCTCGCCGCTCCCTTGATCTTTATTCTGCGCATGAGGATATTCCGGTTATGTACGGATTCCGAACCACAGGTGAGACACCTGTGGCAGAAACCGTAGACACAATCCTCCACCAGAATCCTCTCATTGGTGCCGTTCTCCGGCTGCGTATCCGCCCAGATTGTATTATGCATATTCATTTTTGCCAGCATCAGTTTTATAAGAAACCCCTTGGTCCTTCTTTTTTTCTGGACTATTCTCTTTTCACAGCCCTCTTTTTCTTCTCTTCGTTATACTATGATGCCTGCAGATTGCTCCCTGATATCCGTAGCTCTATGCCCAGTAAATTCTGCAGCCGGTCTCATGGCTCATATAAGTCGGATGGCCTGGCGTGTGCTGCGGCATATAAAATACATCGTGATATCCATTCTGTGCCAGAAGTTTTCCGTCCTGCTCAATCCACAGGGCAACATTATAAACACTGCCGCTGTGAATCGTTCCATCAAACTCCCAAAGCTTTGTGAGCGAATCCTCTTTTATATTGATATCCTTTGCATCCTCGGCTACTACCTTTCCTGTCTCATCAGTAATACTGTAGCCTACACGGCAAATGCCAAGCGCACAGCTGTAATCGTTGACCGCATAAATCGCATCCAGCTTGTCTTTAAATTTTAAAAATATTCCGACTGGCATATTGCTCTCCAGCACAGCCTGCAGTCCCTTTTTCGGAAGTCCCCAGTAATCATAAATACCGTAAAAGGTCTGCGGACACATATCATTAAACAAGAACTGCACATAGCCTGCATTTGGCTTATACTTCTGCATACGATAATGCTCAATATAGTATTTCAACAGATGATACTGATACTGCCCAATTGAATCCAGATTATCCAGAATCGGTTGCAGACGGCGGTATACCGGCGGCATCTTTTTCAGGTCATCTATGCATGGCGGCGCATCAAATCCAAACTCCGTATTCATTTTTTCTGTCGTCCCATAAATGTCGCTGTAATGTCCGCCATCCAACGATCCGGTATAGTTATGGCTGTCTCCGCTATCCGGATCATCTACGCAAAAGGAACCCTTGATAACCGGACGACTCGGATCATGCTCACATACCGCTGCAAACAGCTTCGCCCCCGTACTTACTGTCAGATCGCCCGGCTCATTCATGCAGATCCAGCAAAACAGCGACGGATGCTTTTTTAGCATGTCTACTGTTTCCAGATATATATGAACAAAACGATCCGCAAACGCTTCATCCTCCGGATGCGTCCAGTTATATTCGGAATCATGCATAATTCCAAGACCAAGCTCATCACACAGCTCATAAAAAACCGGAAGATCTACATGCACATGAACACGAACCATATTGAAGCCGCTGTTTTTAATCTGCAACAGATCTCTGCGATAACGCTCCTCATTCATTGCTGATACATACACATCCGGAAAATATGCCGTTCCTCTCATATAAAAATCTTTTCCGTTTAAGATAAACTTTGTCATCTCTGGTGTACGCCGCATCTCAATTTTCCGGAATCCGGTCGTCTCCTCATAAGCATCCAGTACCGTTCCATTCTTTGCACAAAGCGTCACTTTTACCCGATAAACAAACGGTGTTCCCTTATCCCAGGTGTTCCAGAGCCGGACATTGGAAAGGGTTCCGTCCAGACAAGCAACTGCCAGCTCAGAGTCCCCGCAGGGCTGTACACCGGTCAGCTCCTCATTTTTCGACAAAACCACCACTCCGGTAAAGCAGTCCGTAATACTCCATCTCAGGGAAACTGCTTCCGGTCTCCGCACCTTTACCTGCAAATGCAGATCCGCACGCTCCAGCGCTTCATCCAGCTGATAGGAAAATTCCGGATTTTCTGCAAAACCGGTTCCTTTCTGTATCCTCAGGCTGACGCTTCCATAAATACCAACCGGGTTTACATCTCTTTGAATAAATGTATCGGAATGCTCATAAGTGCCTTTTACCATATTTCGATAGACCGCACCGGTACGTTCCTCCTGCCGGTCACCCGCCACCTTTTCATCCCACGGTGACCAGACCTTTACAATCAGCCGATTCTTTCCATTTCGCTGTACCACCTCATTCAGTGGAAAAGAAAACGGAGCTGAATATCCTTCGTGAGAACCAAGATATACACCGTTCAACCAGATTTTGCAGTAATAATCCACATTTGTAAAGCACAATTCCACACGATCCGTCGCATCAAGTGACAGCTCAAATTCTTTTTTATACCACCACGGAGCATCATTAAAATAGCGCAGTTCTCTTCCCCAGTACGGATGCTCGGAATAGAGCAGCTGCAGCTGCTTCAGCTCCGGCAGCGGCTCCCATTCTGAAATCTGCGGTCCCCGCAGGGTCATAAACTCTTCATGCTCCGGCAACCCGAGCTGCTCACACGTGTCATGCACATCCTGTAAAATTTCCCAGTTCCTTGATAAATCCTGTCTCATAGAATCCTTCCTATTCTGTCAAGCCCTAATCTATTGATTTTTCTGGATTTGACGATTTTTATTTACCTCAAAACAAGAGCCGAGAGTGATGGATATCGTAGTATCTTGTACCGAATAGCTGATAAATAAGTATAGCTAATAAAGCATCCTTTTAGTTTGCTTTATAAAGGCTATTTTCCCTCTGATCAACTATGATGATGAACCTTCCGTGTCTAAGGGGATCATGTCCCAACTTCCTTCGTCCCATCTACCATACACTGAGTGCCAGCCAAGCTCCTAGACGGGGTCATGCCCCACGGTAAAAACCGATGCCGGCTACAGCTCTTGTTTTTATGTTTGATTGTTACTGACCTGCATTCACCTGTCGTGGTGCTGATTGGTTCAGTGGACGCTACGCCACTACAGTCTCATGTTGGTCTTTTGCAGATGCAGTCCGTTCCGGACTCCATCATTTACGGGTTTCTGTTCCAGAACCCTGTCCAGTCTCCGATGCCTCCCATCGGTCACTCGACAGAGTTCTGGAGTGTGTTACTTGTATATCTTTGTTTCCTATGCTGCCATCGGTGCCTGTGCTTCTACCGGGCGTTTGATATCTTTCAACTGTTTCTGCGGATCATATGTCGTCCCTGTCTTCAGGATAGTGTGGATCACCCTCAGTATCTTGCAGGCTATCACAATCAGTGACTGCATCTTTTTCAATGGATTATTGGGCCGCGTTGTGTAATACTCATGTAGCTGTTTGAATTCATCCGCATGCGATACCGCTGACTTTGCTGCCTAAAACAGCCAGTAACGAAGTCTCTTGCGTCCTCTGTGGCTGATCTTTGTCTGCCCTTTATGCTTGCCGGAGCTGCATGACACCAGTCCCATCCCACTTAGCTTCTGGATTTCCTTCACATCATCAAACCTGCTGACATCGCCCATTTCTGCCAGTATTCCAGACAGTATGTTTTCACCTACTCCATTGATTGCCAGTATGTTCTCAGCATACGGGATTTCCCTGCATTTCCTGTGTAAGATACTTTCAACCGATGCAAGCTGCCCATCCAGTTTTAGTATCTGTTCTGCATACCATCTCACTGCCTCGCGTCCTACATCTGTCACATCCGTCAATCCCACACTTTTTTCTGCATAGCTCACGATTTCTCCGGCTCTGCTATAACCGAGTCCTCTTAGTTTTGCATTATGCCAAATATTTTTCAGGCCTTCTGCTCCCAGTGCTTTGATTTCTGATGGGATTGCTGTCACTTTCAGTACTTCCAGAGTGAATGCTCCATCTATTTTCCCAAATGCGGCCATGTATTCCGGAAAATAGATTTTCAATTCCCTGTGAAGACGATTGATATTTCTTATCCTGTCCTCGGTAAGCTGATCTCTGAACATGGAGAGCCTTCTCATATCTGCATAAACATTTTCTGGAAGATATGGCATTCCGTAGTTTCCATCTTTCACAAGATTTGCAATCAGTTTCGGATCTTTTCTGTCATCCTTGAGCTGGCTGTTGTCTTCAATTTCTTTGCTTTACGGCATATGGATTTACCTGGACAACACTGATTCCGCTTGAAATCATCCATGCGGCCAACGCAAACCTGTAGTGGCCTGTCGGTTCAAGACCCAGCACTATCTGTTTCTTATCATTTTTTGCTGCTAGTTCCAGCATCCATGCTTTTGCATTCTCAAAGCCCTCTGAAGTATTGCTGAATTCAAATGCTCCGCGACTCAACTCCCTTCCTCTGACATCAATTTTTATCGTTCTTGGAAAATTTACCGTTTGTTTCCAATTCCCGCCAGGTACAGGATCTCAATTCTTTTTCTACCACCTCTATTTTCTTATTCAGTTCTTCTTTTGACAAAAGATTAATTGCCTGATTTTCAACATTTACTTGAGGTATTCTTTTTGGTCAATTCCCTTTACTCTTTAAAGTATACAGGAAGCTCAATAGAGTTTATTTCGAAAGTGTTCATCATACTTCATTTATTCTATGTCTCCAGGTTGCCAAGTTTTTTATACATGTCCCGAAAGATTGCATCTCTATCGAGGTGTTTTACATTTTTGATCAGGTGCCTTCTGTAATCTCTGCTCCAGGTTATGTTATCAGTCAAAATGGGTGCGGATACAGTTTCGCAGGATGAAAAATTCTCGTTCATCAGATAACCAATGACCCCGATATCCCAAATCTGTTTGCCCCATGCAAAGTGGTTTTCTCCATACTTTTTTACATTTTCTACCAGGTAATCACATAGTGCATTTTTTCTGCCAATACAGTTTTCCAGTTCAGGTATTCCCGTAAGCAGATGAGATGTCACATAATTACAGGGCACGTGAATAAATGGTACCCCTGAATCAAACACTACCTGAGCGGATTTCACATCCTGGTAAATGTTATATACATTAGGACTGTCGTCAAAATCATTTCCTGCAAGCCATACCAACACAATTCGATTGATAATATCAGGGTATTGTAAAATAGCTGTAGCAATATTTGTGATTGCCCCAATAGCGGCTACATAAAGCGGTTTTTCCGGGCTGTAGTTTTTCGCCAGCTGAACCAAATGCATGGATGCATCTGATGGCTGCGGTGCACCATATGCACCGGCACCATGGAATACCAATCCATCGGGATTTTCACCGCAAAGATGCATGATATTGACTATTTCATCGTAGCTCATTTGCATTCCAACGTTGGGATCTTTTGTTTTTTCATTCATTGCAAAAGGAGCAGCGTAAATCCCTCTGATATGAAACCGTTCCCTGGAAAGCAGTGCGTATGCAATTGCAAACTGGTCATCTATTTCTGTTGCAGCATCCGTGTCAATAACAAGGTCTATCCGGTCTTTTGGGTATTCCATCATTTTTAATCGTTCGTAATCCTTCATAATCTGTTTCCCTTTCCATAATTGATAACTCATATGGCATGTAAATGATTTATGCTTTAATTCCGGATGACATAACACCCTGAACGAACTTCTTCTGGTTAAAGATAAAGAATAAGATTACTGGGAAGGATAATAAAACAACGCCTGCCATAGTCAGATTAGTTTTCTGGAAGAAAGACATATTTACCGTCTGCAGTCCAACCACAAGTGTATATTTTTCAATCCTGTTGATAAAGGTAGCAGGCACCAGATAGGAATTCCACGTTCCCGTAAAGGCAAGAATCGCAATTGTTGCATAAAGTGGTTTTGACATAGGACATACAATTTTGAAAAATGCACCTGCATGACTCACACCATCAATTCTTGCAGCTTCTATCAGCTCATCTGGCACAGAATAAAAGAACTGCCTTGCGATAAACAGGTACATCGTTTGTGACAAGAAAGGAAGCGTAATCGCCCAGATTGTATTATGCATATTCATTTTTGCCAGCATGATATACATCTGTATCATCATAAGCTGGAAGGGCACCATCATGGAAATCAGAAGAATACTGAATATCAGCTTTCTTCCAGGAAATCTTAGTTTTGCCAGTGCGTATCCTGCCATGACAGGAAACACCAAATTGCCTACTACTACAATGACAGTAGAAACAAAAGTATTCCAATACCACTGTAGAATTGGATATTTCTGAAACAGTTCTTTATAATTATCCAATGTCCACACGTCAATTGGTGCCCAGGTCTGCACGTAACGATACGGAAGAAGTGAGTTATAAAATACATATAACAAGGGAACCAGAAAAATACAGGCAATCACGATTAAGACTGCATAATGGGTAATTTTCTTTAAATTCATTCTCAGTCTCTCCTCTCTAATTTCCATCCTTGCTGACAAAATTTCTTACCAGAGATAGTACGAAGATAATTACAACAAGCACCATTGCAGCGGCGCTTCCATATCCCATGTCCATATAGCTGAAAGACTGCTGGTAAAGGAATGTTACTACGGTGCTGGTAGAACCCGCCGGTGAACCGAGAGGTCCGTTCTTTGAAATGGCAGCAATCTGGTCAAAAATCTGGAACGCATTAATCATTCCGAGCGTTATTACCATATATGTTGTAGGTTTCACAAGCGGTACTGTTATGTGAAGGACGGACTGCAGTCTTGATGCACCATCTATTTTGGCAGCTTCATAAATCTCTTCAGATATGTTCTGTAATCCTCCTATATATAGAATCATATAAAACCCTAGTTGTTGCCAGATATATATAATAGCTACAAAAAACAGAGCGTAGTTCTTATTCGTAAACCATGTTGTATCTTCTGCACCAAAAAGCATAAACAGGCGTGTACCAAGTCCGCCCTTAACAAAAAAGTACATAAAGAATATGCTGACTGCTACGGATGAAATAATATAAGGCATAAAGCAGACCGTACGGAAAAATGTTTTGCCTCTGATATTTCCTTCTAGTAAAACCGCAATAATGAATGCAAGTACAGAAATAAATGCAACAACAACAAATGCAAGAATAAAAGTATGCTTTAGGGCATCCAGAAAAGCAGAATCCTGGAAAAGCCTGATGTAATTATCCAAGCCGACAAATTTCTGTCGCTCAGGATTGATAAAGCTATAATCATAAAATGACAACCGCATCGACTTTAGTGCTGGGTATAAAAACCAGAATAACCATAGGAGCACAGAAGGTGCCAAAAAAAGCACAGCTGTAAGTACTTCATTCTTCTTATATTTTGTTTTCAATCGTGTTCACCCCTTAGTCAAATCTGGTACAGTACTCCTTAGAATACTGTACCAGCTCTTCCTTGTTATTTATTGCCAAATTCTTCAGCAAGCTGCGTTACGATTTCCTGTCCTGTCAGGGTAGATTCTTCGTTCATTAAAGCTTCCTGCATAAGACTGATTAAGCGGTCTGCGAACTTCTTACTCTGAGTAGGATAAGCAAAGGGCTGGGAAGTTTCAAGATAATCTACAAGCGGAGCCAGATCAGGCAGCTGTTCTCTGTATAAATCGAAATATTCGCTGTTAGCAGGAATAACACTGGTCACTTCTACTGTTGCTTTATACAGATTCTCATTACCAAATGCAAACTGCATTACTTTCATGGCTGCATCGAGATGCTTGGAGTTTTTAAGAGCTACTAAGGCTGCGGTGTGCATCGTTCCGCCGCCATTGCCATTTCCACCTTTGGGAACAGCCAGGTATTTCAGTTCAACGTCCGGTGCCTCGGTTTCAAAAGTAAGCTGATACCAAGCACCAGCGGTAGAGAATAATGCGGACTGCTGAACCAATACCGCACCATCCCAACTCAGACCCAGTTCGGTAGGTGTAATGATATATCCCTCTTTGTAAGCATCAATCAGGAACTGTAAAGCCTGCGCATTTTCAGGGGCGTCAATATTGTTGCCGTAATCCCAGCCACCACCAAAGGACAATGCATAGTTGGTTAAATGGTATTCCTGGACGTTTAAGCACAGTGCAGGCATGTTATGCTCTTCTTTTACTTTTTTACAGATATCAAGAACTTCATCCCATGTTGTCGGATAAGCATCACCAAGTCCGAATTCGTTCCACATATCATTGTTTACAACGAAAATACCGGGATTCAATGCGTAAGGAATACCGTATACATTTCCGTCTATATTCCATGCGTTCATTGCAACTTCATTAATATTTTCGGTGGAAAGAACACCGGAATCAATGTACTCATTTAAACTTTCAAACAGTCCCTGGTCAATATACTGTAAATAATGTTCATTGGTGCAGGAAATCAGGTCGGGTGCCGTACCTGCTGCAATCTGTGCAGGAATGTTATCCCAGAAGTCAGAGTCACTGGGATACTGTATGAATTCTACCTTTACACCAGTAGCAGCTTCAACACCGTCAACCGCAGCTTCAAGTCTCTTCTGTTCATCCTCAGCCCAGACGCCGATGGTAACAGTTTCTCCATCCGATTCTCCCTGCTTGGCTTCTACTACTGCAGTGGTGTCACTTGTTTTCTCAGCAGATTCAACAGGAGCTTCACTCTGGGTGCCGGCGTTTCCACATGCTGTAAGGCAAAGCATAGTAGCCGCCATAGACAATGCCATTACTTTTTTTAAAATGGGTTTTTTCATAGTTTTTGTCATTCCTTTCGCTTCGCTCAAGGCACAAACAAGTTAT
>NZ_JBKVQF010000003.1:122842-128051 GCF_046969025.1 Waltera sp.
ATGATGAAGTTAAAATACTCCATCTGCTGTGGACTTGATGTCCACAAAAATGTTATCGTTGCAACCATCGTAACTACCAATAAGGACGGCATATCCGAATATCTGCAAAAATCTTTTTCAACCATCAACTCAGATATTCAAAGGTTTCACAACTGGCTTATCGAGAATAATTGCTATCATGTTTGTATGGAATCCACCGGAAAGTATTGGATTCCTATTTTTAATTATCTCGAAAATGACATTGATGTCTGCCTTACACATCCGAAGTATGTCAAAGCCATTAAAGGCAAGAAAACGGACAAAAAGGATTCTAAATGGATTGCCGACCTCTACAAATTTGATCTTGTCAGATGTTCCTTTATTCCTCCAAAAGATTTTCGTCAGCTTAGGGAACTTTCCAGATACCGTTTCAAGCTGGTCTGCATGAAGTCTTCCGAGAAGAATCGCATCCAGAACTGTATGACCATTTCCAATGTCGGCATTGCCAGTGTTCTTTCTGATCCTTTTGGCAAGACAGCAACTGAAATCATCTCTTATCTATTGGAGCATACTGCCGATTCCATGGATGAAAAAGCTGTCCGCAAACTCATAAAGAAAGGGGCTAAATCCAAGTCTGATGAAATCATCGAAGCCATCAAAGGCTACACTATTGAAACAGATCAGGCTAAAAAACTAGAGCTTGCCCGGGGGCATCTGGAATATCTCGATGATATGATTACCCAGACCGAAGTGGAACTCTATGTCCGCATCAAGCCTTATTACGAGTTCGTGGAGTTTGTCAGTACCATGCCCGGCATGACAGAGTTAAGTTCCACGATTGTTCTTGCAGAAACAGGCGTTGATATGGATATTTTTGATGATGCAAAACATCTGTGTTCCTGGTGCGGACTTTCTCCTGCCAACAATGAATCCGCTGGTAAGAAAAAGTCTGTCCGCATTGCCAAAGCAGGCGATTACCTGAAACCAATGATGGTTCAATGTGCCCTTGCTGCAATTAAGAGCAAAAAGCAGCCTTATTTTGCAATCAAATATGGTCGAATCAAAAAGCGACGTGGACACAAAAAGGCAATCATTGCCATTGCA
The DNA here is from genome assembly GCF_046969025.1 of Waltera sp. Classification (NCBI taxonomy): domain Bacteria; kingdom Bacillati; phylum Bacillota; class Clostridia; order Lachnospirales; family Lachnospiraceae; genus Waltera; species Waltera sp. The sequence goes on from NZ_JBKVQF010000003.1 coordinate 123,926, forward strand.
AGAATGATGATGGTCTGTATTTACCACATGGTTTCAGAAAAGAAGCCCTTTACCCCTACTGACTATGAGGAATTGATGGACCCTCAGAATCATGTAGAGAGTGTCGTCTTGAATGAGAACAATGTGTTTGCTTACCTTGAAAGCCTTGGTTACGACAGCTCTAAGTTAGTGAAACGCAACGATAACTAACATTTTTTCTGCTTTCTATACTTGTAAAAACAGGGTTTTATGAACCCTTATATAAGTGCGCCCAAAAATCTACTTTATTTTTCACTCTTTCCCTTCCTTTCTCTTGGGTACTGAATTGTACCTCCCTTGTAAGCCTAATTATAGGTGTAAGAACCCTGCAAAAAAACCAAACAAATTTTTAAATCTTTTTGTTCTTTGTTCTCTTTCAGGAGAAAAAGAAAAAACTTTCACTTCTTATTATTCAAGCTAAAATAAAAAGTTAACAGTTTTGTCTTTTCCTTTTCAGTTTTTACCTGTAGTTTTGATTTCTGTATTCAGCGGGAGTCATCCCTGTTTTCTTTTTAAAGGCAACATGAAATGCTGTTGTGGATGCATACCCAATTTTTTCGGCAATACTATAAATCTTTTCATCTGAATGAGTCAAAAGTTCTTTTGCTTTTTCTACACGTATTTCGTTTATGTAAGAAGACATATTCATACCTACCTCTTTATTAAAGAGCCGGCTGGTATAGCTTTCACTTAATCCCATGTAGTCTGCAAGATCTGTCAAGGTAATCATCCGATTATAGTTGTCCTGTATATATTGCTTTGCTTTTTTTATCAGATAGTTGCTTTCTTCATTTTCTTCTATATTCTGAAATTGTTTCCAATAAGTGTAGATAACTGTTTCCAATTCATCCAAACAGTCCGTCTGCTGTATTTTTACAATTATATCTTCCACATGCTGTTCTCGGCCCTGCCAAATCCTTAGCAAATTACCCAAATAGTTTTTATTTTCTGAAATATAGCGTGCCTTACTTGCCCGAATAAGGTTAAAGAACCGTTCTGTTTCCTCCCACACTTGAGTACTGTTTTTATCAGTGATGGCTTTTTCTAGTGCCCTCTCACTCTTCCGAAATTCTGTTTTCTGTTCAACTTCATTCATTTCTTCATAGTAGAAAATAGAGGATTCCGGCAGTATAAAGCTCTCCTGTATGGCAATCTCTGCTTCTTCGTATGCCTTACAAAGCTGCATCGTATACAGAGGACTGCTTACGCCAATATGAATACATAATGCCAGGTATTCCTTTAAAACCTGTACCAAATGATTTACTATGGCGCGAATCTTTAAATAACATTCTTGCGTACTGGGTTGCCCGCTAAAGCTTAAAAAAATAACGCAACGATTTGGTTTATACTGAATATAAACACATTCCTTTTGACCTGCCACCACCTGCCCTATCATAGAGTGAAGTGAAGTATAGAAAAAATCCGGTTTTTTTTCCTTATAGCGGTCTAATACCTCAGAAAGCTGTTCGATTTTAACCAGTATACAATATAAATTTGAAGCCTTTAATTTCTTGCTTTGGAAGTCAGATTCGTATCCTTCCAATATCCTTGTGACAGCTTCTTCTTCTGACATCTTCTCTCTCGAAGGAAGAGTCAACGGTTCATTGAAATTGTTGTCATCAAATTCCAGATCCAGTAAAGCATTCAGAAGTTCGTCTGTATTGAGCGTTATTTTAAGGACGTAATCACTTGCACCATACTTCATTGCACTTCTGGCATATTCTATTTCATTAAAACAAGTTAGCACTATTACCTTGCCTTTGTACTTCTGTTCTTTTAGCTCTCGTAAAACTTCTATGCCATTTAGAACTGGCATATTGATATCCAGAATTACAATGTCAGGTGCTAACTTCTGTATCATCTCTAGTGCTTCTTTACCGTCTGATGCTTCGCCTATCAGTTCAAAACCGTTCTGTTCCCATGCGATGGAATGTTTAATTCCTATTCTGACCAGAACCTCATCATCAACAATCAATACCCTTCTCATCTAATTTTTCTCCCATAGCTGTTATTCTTGGCATAGTTATAATTACTTTGGTGAACTGCCCCATTTTACTTATAATGCGAATCCCATAGTTTTCCCCAAAGTATAATTTAATCCGCTGGTTTACATTGTATATTCCTATTCTGTTCAGTCCTCTTCTCTCCGTAGAATCATGCTGTAAAATCTCCGCACATTTCGCTTCTTCCATTCCCTTACCGTTGTCAGTTATTTCAATGACAAGGTTCTGATCCTTTTCTACAATTTTGATTTCAATTAAAGCGTTTAAATCATCAGCCTCAAATCCATGAAAAATGGCGTTTTCGACAATAGGCTGTAGGATAAAACGCAATGTACCATAGTTACGAACCTTATCATCTGCCTGTACCAAGAAGGAAAACCTGTCAAAATAGCGGAAGTTAATAATTTTTATGTAATTTTGGATAAAGGTGAGTTCTTTCTCCATTGCGACAATTTCGCCTGCGGATTCTGCTGTGTAATGCAAAATAGAAATCATTGCATCTAACATATTCGAAACATTTTCGGCGCCCTGCATTTCTGCCACACATTGAATAGAATTTAAGGTATTATACAAAAAGTGTGGATTGATTTGTGCCTGTAAAGCCAGAAGTTCCATATCCCTCTTTTGTTTCTCTTTCTCAGTCAGTTCTTGAAACATGATGTCTATGCGTTTTGTCATTTTGTTGAATGTCGTTGACAATATCTGCAATTCACCATTTAATTTGTCAGTCTGTATCTGAAAATTACCACCGCTGACTTCCCGCATACTGTCTACCAGTTGATAGAGCGGTTTTGTTATTTTATCTGAAATTCTATAACTTATCAGATAAAACACAGCTCCAATCAGGAGCGTGCCAATGAGTAGCACAAAATAGAGTATTCCAAATCCTTTCGTTGCAGATTTTGTGGCGTAGAATTGATAGATCTTTCCTTCGATGCACTCTAATTGTGTTATGACAAGATAGTATTTTTCATTACCAAGTTTAACAGTCTGTCTTTTGTTAACAGGCATTTTCGCATTGACACTCTGAATATAGGTTTCCAAGTCGTCCTCTTTTGCAGCATTCGGATTCATGATTAAATGATTTTCCTTGTCTGCTACTGCAATTATCCTGTCATCCGCTTGTCCATTATACCAAAGTGCAGCAAAATCATTGGCTTTTATATTGATTACAAACATGCCTAGAAAACTGCCATCTGTGGGGCTTACAATGCTTCTGGCTACGGAGACAATTTTCTCATTGCTTGTACTGCCACTATCTTCATGAACCCCTAGAATAAAAGGGGTACCGTTTCCACTGTATACGCGGTTATACCAGTCCTCTTCCTTCATATTGTAGTGATTATTGAGATTCTGCCGTGTTACGATTGCTGGATTTTCCATATTATTCTCAGCTAAAAGCCACACAGAATCAATCCGCTTATTCATATAAAAAACATGTTTATAAAGTAGGTGAGCCAACTTTGCCGTGTCATTGATCTTTACAACGATTGATTCTCCATCCCCTTGGTAGCTTTTTTCGAGAAGCGCTGTCACCTCACTGTCTACGTACGGATATTCTGACAATTTGATAATGTCATCTATAAAATAATCAATGGATTTCTCAATCTGTTGATTTTGATTTTCCATGGTTGAATAAATAATCTTACCACTGTAGTTGCGGATTTCCAAACCGACTACTAGAACAAATATGAAAAAAAAGAGGATAATCATTACAATGTAACCCTGTCTAATTTTTGTACGCAGACTCATTTGGTTGCTGTACTTTACTATTTTTTCTACCGCTTTGTGTTTTAACTTAAAAGTGTTCTCTATCATACTCATAATAACGTCACCTAACTATTTTGTTGTGATTAATCTTCGAATTTAGTTTTCTTCCCAATATATACAAGACTTCTATTAGTTTTTCATTTATTATAATCAATATTTTTCGGCTTGAAAAGTAGCTTGTTGACGAAAGATGTAGTCGGATATTTTTTATTCTGACATTCCCATTTTATTTAATCGAGTAGGAGGCGGTGACTAACCGCCGTCCTCTCACAGCACCGTACGTCAGACTGTCTAACGATTCGAAAATCCAGTCTGATGTACGGTATTTTTATCTT
>NZ_JBKVQF010000003.1:129782-192460 GCF_046969025.1 Waltera sp.
GGTACTCCCATCTTGATAAGGTTACGTACCTTCGTCCTTGGTTTCTTCCACTGTTTCCATATACACATACGTATTCTGTGATAGAGCCATCCGTTGATTTCATCTATGTTGTTCTTCATACTTGCAATTCCGTAGTAGTTAAGCCATCCCCTCGCATACACCTTGATTTTCTCAAGGTTTGGCTTGATTGACTGACATCGCTTACGGGAAGATAACTCCTTCAGTCTGGACTTGAACTTCTTCCATGACTTCGGATGAACTCGGACATAAATGCCTTTTCCGTTCCTTCCCAATGCAAAGCCAAGGAATTTAAAATTTCGGATTGCAAACACGCTGACAGTACGGCTCTTTTCTCGGTTGACTGTAAGTTTCAGCCTCTCCTCAAGATATTTTAACGATAATACATCTGGGTTATTGCATACTTGAAGCATTGATTCATACTCCTTCTTGGTGATAAATGCCATTACCTGTTTATCTGCTTTTATCTCAAAATCATGTCATACGTTGGAACTGCTCATAAGCATGGTTTCAATACTTATGAAACAATCAAAAATGCATTTTCAGGAAACCCTGAATTTATCTTTGGATGAGAGGTTCTGAACAGTTACAGAATAACAAAGAACTCACCTGCATGTTACCACGCAGGTGAGTTCTTTTTATCCATATCAACTATTCATCACCCCATTCGCAAAATCGCATCTACGATGCTACCTTTTGCTCATGTGGTTACTTCGCCATATTAATATCACCAAATATTCTTATGAATGCAGGCATTCAACGAATATTAGGTAATATTATCTGGCTCTGAATAGTTACATTATCTCTGTACACGTCCGGAAGCGTCGCCGCCAGCCAGGGTCTCAACTTCTTTTCTGGATACCAGGTTGAAGTCGCCGGGGATGGTGTGCTTCAGAGCGGATGCAGCTACGCCGTACTCAAGAGCATCCTTGAAGTTCTTTCCATCCAGCATACCGCAGATCACGCCGCCTGCGAAGGAGTCGCCGCCGCCTACACGGTCAACGATGGGATGAATGCTGTACTCTTTGGAGTGATAGAACTCCTTGGTATCTCTGGAGTAGATGCAAGCAGACCAGCCGTTATCGGAAGCGGAATGGCTTACACGCAGAGAGGATACGCAGTACTCGAAGTTGAACTTGTCAACCATCTGCTCGAAGATGGACTTGTAACCAGCCAGCTCCAGCTCACCGCTGGTAACATCGGTATCGCCGGGTTTGAAGCCAAGTACCAGCTCAGCATCTTCTTCGTTACCGATACATACATCAACATACTTCATCAGGTTGGTCATAACCTTCTGAGCCTTCTCGGAGCTCCACAGCTTCTTACGGAAGTTCAGGTCTACGGATACCTTTACACCATGCTTCTTAGCAGCGATCAGAGCCTTCTCGGTCAGTTCTGCAGCAGCGTCGGATACAGCAGGGGTAATACCGGTGAAGTGGAACCAGTCAGCGCCTTCAAAAATCTCATCGAAGTTGAAATCAGCCTCGGTTGCAGTAGAGATAGAAGAATGTGCTCTATCGTATACAACCTTGGAAGGTCTCATAGAAGAACCGCTCTCCAGATAGTAGATACCCAGTCTCTCACCGCATCTTGCGATGTGCTTGGTCTCTACGTTGTACTTTCTCAGAGCTGCTACTGCGCACTCACCGATCTCGTTGTCGGGAACTGCGGTAACGAACTCAGCGTCATGACCGTAGTTAGCCAGAGATACTGCTACGTTAGCTTCACCGCCGCCGTAGTTGATATCGAACTCATCTGCCTGGATAAATTTCTCGTTGTTGGGGGTGGACAGTCTCAGCATGATCTCACCCATGGTAATTACTTTTGCCATTTTGGTATATTCCTTTCTCACTAAAAATTGTCTATTATCTCCGGTTGGATGGCTGCATATTCCATCACGGACCCGCTCTCGCTTCGGCCCTCCCGTAGCGGTACATAAGATGCTAAAATACAGCATCTAAGTACCGACGGTCGGTTAGAGTCCGTGTCGGAACACGCAACCGTCCAACCTGCTTGTTCTAAATCCTATTCATTTCACCGTGTAATCGCTATATTACAGCGGAAGCGCGTCTGCAACTGAAATATGCAGTTGCTGCAACCGTACGGCTTAAAATTTGCTTATGATTTATTTCTGTACCAGATGAATAGCGAAGCCGCCGATCTCCTCTTTCAGGTAGATAGCCTTCAGGTTGCCCTTGGCATCTCTCTTAGCGGACTCCTCGTTGAACTCAACGCCCAGAACGGTGCTCAGGTAGTTGACAGCTCTCTCGATGTAGTTGGTCTTAACAGCGATGTGACCGTTCTTGCCCAGGTAAGGAGTCTTCATAACTTCCAGAGCAGAGCCTGCGAATACGGAGCTGTTGCCAACCTTAGCGGGCATACCAAAGATAAATGCGAAACGGTTTGCAGCCTTAACAGCCTCTTCCTCGTTCTCTGCATTGACACCAACATGAGCCAGTTCGAAGCCCAGCATGGTCTGTACAGCTTCTCTGGTCAGCTGCTCGATCTTGTCCCACTCACCAGCGTTGATCAGGTCGCCGGGAACCATCCAGGAACCACCGCATGCGATGATCTTGGGGAAGTCAAGGTAAGAAGTCAGGTTCTTAGCGTTTACACCGCCGGTAGGCATGAACTTCATATTTACATAAGGAGCTGCCATAGCCTTGATCTTAGCCAGACCGCCAGACTGCTCAGCGGGGAAGAACTTAACTACATCCAGGCCAAGCTCGATAGCCTGCTCGATGTCGCTGGGGCTGGAAGTACCGGGAGTGATAGGAATGTTCTTCTCTACACAATACTTAACGGTTCTGGGATTTAAGCCGGGGCTTACGATGAACTTAGCGCCTGCTGCTACTGCTGCGTCAACCTGCTCTGCGTTCAGAACGGTACCTGCACCAACACACATGCTGGGGAAGTTGTCGGTCATGATCTTGATAGCTTCTGCTGCTGCGCTGGTACGGAAGGTAACCTCTGCACAGGGAAGTCCGCCTGCGCAAAGTGCCTTTGCCAGAGGAAGTGCATCTGCTGCGTTGTCAATTTTTACAACCGGTACGATACCGATTTTGCTGATTTGCTCTAATACTGCGTTCATAAATAACACCTTTCTGTCTTATAGACTAATAGTTATGTGAAAAATCTTCGCAGGAGATCCTGTCGAAAATATTTCTGCAAAATGAAACCAATACTTTTATGCCAGTACTTCCTTCACTGCCTCAGCGATCTTGTCGCACTTGCAGTTTGCAAAGAAATACTCCTTAAACCTGGCACCGGATAAAGCACCCTTTACCAGTTCACGATCCAGATTCTTCAGGATGGTAACCATATCGGTATGAGTTACTTCTTTTACCTGATCCAGGATCTTCTTGTTGCGCTGCTCGGGAACAACTCTCTCAGGGGGATATCCACCGCCGCCGGGAGCACAGAACAGCTTTTCAAAAGTATACTGTAAGTTCAGTTCACCGCCCCAGCCGAAGTTCTCAGCAAAAGGAAGTGCTACACAGTTACCGTCGTTTACCTGAGAGAACAGGTAAGCATCCAGAGGGGACTCAATGTGTCCACACAGAACCTTGGGGAAGGAATTGCATGCAAGCATGGCACCTTCGCCGGTTCCGCATCCGGTGATAACGAAATCCGCTGCCCCGGAGTTCAAAAGAACTGCTGCCAGAATACCGTTCTGTACGTAGGTCAGGGAATTGGGATCCTCTGCGCCGCACATACCGTAGTTGAATACTTCATGACCCATGGGCTCTACTACTTTTTTAAGAGTAGCACAGATCATTTCATTCTTGGCAGCCTGACTGTTTTCATTGATCAAAGCTATCTTCATGAGATACTCCTTTTCCAAACGCCACAACAGTCAGCCGCCGAAATTCTTCTGCGACTGACCTGATGTGAATTGTTTATTCTGTTTTTGATATCCTGCGTAAATGCACAAGCTCCATAGCTACTCACTCGCAAATTCGTGCTTCGCACTCTGCATCCGGCTCGTAAACTCACCGGATATTTACTCGTGAGCTGTGCAAGGAAAACAAATGTCCGCTACGCGGCCGCTTGTTTTCCTTTTGCACAAGCTCTACTGGGGCTGCTTGCCGATGTAAGCAAGGATACCGCCATCTACATACAGGATGTGTCCGTTGACTGCATTGGATGCCTCAGAAGCAAGGAATACAGCGGGGCCGGTCAGCTCTTCGGGCTTTAACCATCTGTTAGCAGGGGTCTTAGCGCAGATGAACTGGTCGAAAGGATGTCTGCTGCCATCGGGCTGGATCTCACGAAGAGGTGCAGTCTGAGGAGTCTCGATGTAACCGGGTCCAAGGCCGTTACACTGAATGTTGTACTGGCCGTACTCGGAGCAGATGTTCTTGGTCAGCATCTTTAAGCCGCCCTTAGCTGCTGCATATGCAGATACAGTCTCACGACCCAGCTCGGACATCATGGAACAGATGTTGATGATCTTACCATGACCCTTCTTGATCATTGCAGGGATAACTGCTTTCGATACGATGAAAGGTGCATTCAGGTCTACGTCGATTACCTGACGGAACTGATCTGCGGTCATCTCGGTCATAGGGATTCTCTTGATGATGCCTGCGTTGTTCACCAGGATATCGATGGTGCCTACTTCCTTCTCGATCTGAGCTACCATAGCATTAACTGCTTCTTCGTTGGTAACGTCGCATACATAGCCGTGAGCCTTGATACCTTTCTCAGCGTATGCTGCGATTCCCTTGTCTACCAGCTCCTGCTTGATATCGTTGAAGCAGATGGTAGCACCGCACTCAGCGTATGCGGAAGCGATAGCGAAACCAATACCGTAAGATGCGCCGGTAACCAGTGCAACCTTACCTTCCAGTGAGAAATTAGTGAATTCAGACATTGTTTTTTCTCCTTTTCTTTATAAAAACTGTTATTTTAGTTACATGTTCCAAAGGATCTTATTTCAGATCTCTGTTGTCAACGCCGTCCATATCATCGAAGTCCTGATTCTCTCCGACCATACCCCAGATAAAGGTATATGCTCTGGAACCGCATCCGGAATGGATGGACCAGCTGGGGGAGATGACTGCCTCTTCGTTACGCATTACGATGTGGCGGGTCTCATCGGGCTCACCCATATAGTGCATAACAAAGGCATCCTCAGGCATATCGAAATACAGATATACTTCCATACGTCTGTCATGTGTATGACAAGGCATGGTGTTCCATACACTGCCGGGCTCTAACTTCGTCATACCCATCTCCAGCTGACAGCTCTCTACCTGTCCGGGAAGGATATACTTGCAGATTACTCTGTGGTTGGCATCCTCCAGAGTACCCAGTTCTACTTTATTCTCATCCTTTACAATGACCACGCCCTCTTCGGGAGTACCTTCCGGCTTGATCAGCACGGTCGGATAAGTCTTATGTGCGGGAGCGGAATTCAGATAAAATTTAGCGGGCTGTTTCTCATCTTCACTTGCGAAAATGATCTCCTTGGAGCCCATTCCTATGTACATAGCTTCCTTGTAACCTACCTTGTACACTTTGCCATCAACGGTAATCATACCTGCTCCGCCGATATTGATCACACCCAGTTCTCTTCTCTGACAGAAATACTCTGCACGGAGTTCATCTCCGGCGGTCAGAGTGATAGGGCTTACAGGAACTGCTGCTCCTGTAATGATTCTGTCGATGTGGCTGTACACCAGCTTGATCTCGCCGGGTACGAACAGATTCTGGATCAGAAACTCTTCTCTCAGACGCTCTGTGGTGTAATGCTTCACATCTCTTGGTGATACTGCTGTTCTAAGTTCCACCTTACGCCTCTCTTTCCTCAACGGGCGGCCTGCGTGCCGCTATTGAATGTTACCTTTTTATGAAAGCACTTACATTATAACATATCATTGTAACCATTTCCAACACATTTTTACTATTTTTTATAAAAATTTTGGAAGGCTGTAACTGCTTTTCTCTTTTGTATGAGTTAAGTATACTAGAAAAGATTCTCAAAGTCTTTTCATATTTTAATCTAAACATTGCAAATTTTGAACTTTTGGTGTTTAATAAAAGAAAAAGCGAAAAGGATGAAAGAAATGGAAGAACTTACCTCCTGTAAAACAGCCATAGATAACTGTAAAACCTCCGGGACTTTTGCCATTGCCCACTTATATAAAGAAGAAAAAGCCATGGACATGCACATCCATGACTGCTACGAGATCTACTATTCCATCTGCGGCGGCAAACAGTTTCTGATCGACAACTGCTTCTACACCATCGCCCCAGGCGATCTCTTTATCATCAACCAGTACGAAAGTCACAAGCTGACCCAGATCGACAACTCCGTCCACGAACGTATCGTTCTGTCGGTGGCGCCGGATTTCATGAAGCTGATCTCCACCAAAGAGACGGATCTGAGCTTTTGCTTCACCCACCGCAGTGCCCCCTTTTCCCATAAGCTTTCGCTCAACAAGGAACAGCAGAAACGTTTCCTCTATTATATCAACAAAATCACTTCCGCGGAGGGCTTTGCCCATGACATCACGGAATACGCCGCTTTCATGGAGCTGATGGTCATGCTCAACACGCTGTTCATCCGCAGTGCAGAGCAGACGGCGGCCGGGGAAACCGTAACAGTTCCCGCCGAATACAAGGACAGTAGCTACCGCTACAACCATCAGGTGGACGATATTCTGGCTTACATCAACCAGAACATCTCCCAGCCTATTACAGTGGAACAGCTGGCCGGACAGTTCTACTTAAGCGAATCCTATATCTGTCGGATTTTCAAATCCGCCACAGGCACCACCATTAATAAATACATCACCGCCCGCCGCATCAGTATCGCCAAGGCGGTTCTGAACGAAAACGGCAATGTTATGGAAGCCTTCGAACGCAGCGGTTTCACGGACTACAGCAATTTCTTCAAAGCCTTCACCAAAGCCGTGGGTGTTTCCCCGAAAAAATACGCAAGCCTGAGTGTCAGCTAAACTGCTGACGCTCAGGCTCTTCTTTTTACATTTCTTAATCATTCGGTCTCTGGTAGAACCGGCCCGCCAGATTCTCCGTACGGATCATGTTGACAAAGGCCTGCGGGTCCGTCTCCCGCACCGTATTCACAACTTTGCTCACCTCGTCTCGTCCCACCACGGAATACAGCACGTCACATTCCTGTTTGGAATAACAGCCCTCACCCTTGATCAGGGTGGCATCGTGATGGGTGATCTCCGCAATAGCTTCGTAGACATCCTCCGGCCGTTTCGTCACGATGATCAGTGTCTGCTTCTGGTAGCGCTTGTACAGCACATGGAGTACCTGCGTGGAGGTATACTGAAAAATAATGGAATACAGCGCCTTGTCCCAGCCAAACAGTGCTCCGGCGATTCCAAGGATCACCACATTTCCCGCAAAAATATAATTCCAGGAATCAATGCTGTACTTTTCCGACAGGAAGATCGCGATAAAATCCGTACCGCCGCTGGTGGCATTGGCGAACAGACACAGGCTGATGGCCAGTGCATTGATCAGTCCACCGAAGATAGCAATCAGCAGAATATCCTCCGTTACCGGCCAGGCGGGCACCATATCCGTCAAAATACCGCTCACCACGATCATCAGACAGGAATAACCGGTGAACTTTTTTCCGATGAATTTGAAGCTGATGACCACCGGAACCGCATTTAAGATAAAGTTGATCACCGAAAAAGGAGGCTCCCAGTGCCACAACAGCACGCTGATCTCCTGGATCAGTCGGGTCAGACCGTTGAATCCACCGGGGATCAATCCCCCGGCCCGGACAAAGCTTTTCAAATTGACTGCCATGATAAAGGATCCCGCCAGGATCAGGCAGGTACGCCGCAAGGTATCACAAATACTCTTCTTCGTCATAATTCGCTCCTTCTTACATCCTTCCTGCCTCTTCCTTCACAGAACCTTCCTCTGTGTGCGTTTTTTCCGCATTCCCGTCTTCCATCGTTTCGTCTGCTGCCTTTTGCAAAGGCTCATTCTCCGCACAGTCTTTCCTTTTCCTGTCACACCTCTGACACAACACGCATCCCAACAGGATCAGTACACTTCCCGCACTCACTAAAATACCGATATTCCGTCCTTCCGGTACATAGTGCATCTGTATCGTATGTTCTCCCGCTTCCAGATCAAATGCCATGAGCGCATTGCCAAACTGCTCAGGCTCTGCATTTTCTCCGTCGATCTGCACCGTCCAGCCCTCCTCATAAGGCACGGACAGGATCAGTCTGCCGGCTTCTTTCAGACTTAAGGTTCCGGAAATATGGGTGCTGTCCATCGCTACATTTTCAAGATGTTCTTTTGACAATATCTCCACTGCCTGTGCCAGCACTTCTTCATTCAGTACATAAGCTTCCGCCGATACCTTCGGGGTATCGTCCGTGTCATCCCCATTGGTCAGCGTCACGCGCTCTCCCTCCAACAGATATCCCAGATACAGAATGGATCCGTCCTTCAGATCACTGTAATCCTGCGTCTCCAGCGTTCCCCCAAGCACCTGAACCTTTTTCGTCCCTGTGGCATTGATCCTCGCGTAATAGTAGCCTGCCCGGTCCGCCGTAATACATACATTATCTCCGCTAGTCTCACTGGTCGCCCGGTCCAGTAAGGGCTCTGCGATTCCCAGATCCTCGGTCAGCTGATTCTGCACTCTCACACCGGTGCCGATCTCGTCCGTAACATTCCAACCCATCGGTGCCACATAGCCAAAAGGCAGCGTATATTTACAATGATATAAATAAACATCTCCGCTGTTATTCACGATCTCATACAGACCGTTTTCGTATTTATCCGATTCGCCGAACATATAATCCACATTCAGGAGTGCCGACACGAAAGCTGTCGCTCCGTCAAATCCGTAATAAACCTTGCTGTGACGCATACCCAGCATTTTATACAGGTCCATGACGTTGGAATTCATGGTGGAGGAAAATACGGAAGCCGTAGGGTATCCCGTAAGAGTACCGTCATTTTTCGTCTTGCGGGTAAACTTCTCGATACGGAAGAAGTCATCCCCCTCCTGTTCCTGCGTAAGGGCGTACAACGCCTTATAATCCTCCTGGTCTCCCAGATAAGCGCTTCGTCCGGTAGTGCCCAGACTCGTATTAAATGTATTGATGCTCAGCTCCGCCACTATGCACGCCAGCACCAGAATCCCCAGCACCTGCCTCGTCAGTTCGTCTTTTCTCGTCCGGTACAGATACAGAAGCACACCATAGATCGTAACAAATACCAGGGTCAACACTTCAATGCCGGTGTCAAAATCTTCACTCTCCACGAATTTTTCACAGGCAAGTAAAAATATCACCGCCGCCAGATACCCATAGATGATCTGCCTGGGAGAAGTGCCCTCCACATTTCGGAAAGCATCATAGCACATGACAAGGATCAGAAAAATATATAGAAAAGACTGTCTCGCCGGCAGGGAATCCGGATAATTCAGACCGTGCCATAAAAAGTCCAGGACATTGGTTCCGAAGCTGAGCAGCAAAAATCCCGCCAGTGCCAGATTGCAGAACCGTTTTCTCACCGATATTTTTTCATTCAGTGCATACATGGGCACCAGTAAAAATACTGCCACACCACAGTAAATGTTCGGCCAGTGTTCCAGTCCCCTCTCCGTGGTCACGCACAGGCAATGTCTCGCCAGCATATCAAACACGGAAAAATAGGACTCCAGCGTACCGGGGAAATCCGAATTGCCAAAATCCGTCCGTAGAATAGCACAGACCTCCGGAATCAACAATGCCGCTGCCAGACCTCCGGCCAGCAGGGAGGCAAATGCAAATCTTCCGATCCTGCCGAATACGATCCGTGCTTTCCTGCTCTGCCCTTCCGTCATGGTATAGTATTCCGTGATCAACAACATTCCAAAATACAGCACCAGAAAGATACAGATCATAATGGAGATGTAATAATTGGTCAGAATACAGAGTCCCAGAGTCACGGTATACATGACCCATTTGCCTTCTCTGACCAGCCGCTCTGCTCCTAACAGGATCAAGGGTAGCAGGATCAGGCAGTCCAGCCACATCACATTCCAGTTGTAGGCCGCCAGATAGCCGGACAGAGCATACGCAGTGGAAAACAAAAGAGCCGCCGGATCCTCCTTGCCGAACACTTTCCGCAGATAGATGCTGAAGGTAAGCCCCATAAGGCCGATCCGCAGGATCACCAGATAACTCATGAATTCCATGATCAGGCCTTCCGGCAGCAAAAATACCAGCCAGTTAAAAGGACTTGCCAGATAATAGACATACAGTGCCAGGAAATTCGATCCGATCCCTACATTGTAGGAATAGAACAGTCCCTCTCCCGCTTTGATCTTGTGTACAAATTCACTTAAAAAAGGCATATACTGATGGTACATGTCGGAGAACAGAAAACTCCGGTCACCAAAAGGATATATGCCCCGTATGATAAAAAGAACCAGCATAATAAATGCAGGCACAAAGAACGCAAGCACAGAGATCCCTCTCTGCATCCTGCGCTCCTCACTACTTGTTGCTGTCGTTTTATTGCCGTTCATATTATTTTTCTCCCACGATCTCTTTTCTTACCTTCCGTAATCAAACAGCAGATAATACTCCAGCCTCCGGTAATCGTTCAATGCTTCCCCACATTCCTTCACCGTCGTAAGAGTGCCGTCCGCCTCTCTCACACCTGCTGCGCTGATCACCGGGTATTCCTTCCGAAGCCCGGTCAGACTGCTCTGCAGGGCAGGCAGCGGCAGATCACAGTTCTCCAGCACATCCATGGCCAGATAATTGGCACTGGTCTCTCCGTCCATCTGCTCCTCAATGTCAAAGTTGCTCCAGATCACATAAGGTACTTTATATTTTAACAGATTTTCCTCATCTGTTAAAGTCTCCGGATTCACTTTATTATTTCTTAAGATCGGATTGCTCACATAGGTCGTAGGCTGATGATCCCCGAAGAATACAATCATGGTATCCTCTTCCGCCTGAGAGAAGTAATCGATCAGACCCTGCAGGGCGGAATCCGTCTGTTTTACCAGGGACAGATACATGGACAATGCTTTGGAGTCAATACCATCCACGGTAATATCCGGGGTAAAGTTATGGAATTCCTCTTCGTAACCACTGTGATTCTGCATAGTTACGTTAAAGGCAAACAGAGGCTCTCCCGCTTCCTTGTTCTCATACAGTTCGATGATCTTGGCAAAGCTGCTCTCATCGGAGATATAGTTACGGATCCGTTTCGGATTCCTGAAATCGTCCTGTGACAGGAACTCATCAAATCCAAGCAGCGGATAGACTCTGTCTCTGTCCCAGCCGCTGGCATAATAAGGATGGATCGCCACAGTATGATAATCCAGTTCCTTCAGGTAGGAAGCCAGAGAAGGCATCTCCTTCTGCACATACTGCTGGTAAGCCACGCTGCCCTGCGGTAAAAATCCTATAGTGCTGCCGGTAAGGAATTCAAACTCCGTATTGGCAGTATTCCCGCCTAGCACGGAAACATTCAGGTAACCGGTTCTGGTATTCTCTGCCCCCTGTTGTAAGCTGTGAATAAAGGGCATATAGTCTTCGTTGGTGGTAAACTCTCCCCGGACTGCCAGATCCGAAAATGCCTCATCCATGATCACAATGATATTCGGACGCTTCACGCTCTCCGGGTCTTCCACAGCTGCTGCAAGCCCAGCGGAATCCTTCCCGGCCTGCTCATAATTGCTGCCGGTGCCATCTGCAGAATAATCTGCGGGTTTCTCCACATCCAGATATTCCATTTCCATCAGAAATGCCACGATATTGCCATCTCTCTTATTCATGACGGTAGGGGTAAACAGCTTGTCGTATAATCCAAAGCTCTGCACAAAGCTCTCGCTCTGTATCATGCCGGTATAACCATAGATCATGACAATGCTTAACAGGATCAGCGCCGCTCTCTTTGCCACTCTTCCCGGTGCCTTCATATGAAAACGGCTCTCGATCAACAACAAAATCAGGAATCCCACAATGACCAGTATCGTACTGGTGGACAATTCATAGCTGAAATTGCCCGCCACACTGGCTGCTGTACTGATGGAATAAATATCCCAGGGCATGATGGGTGCGGAACGGAAATTCAGCACATAATAATTCGCCAGTCCTGCCACCATGAAAAAGGCCGTCTGCAACATCAGAGCCGCCCGGACATATTTCACGATTCCGAATAACAGAAGTGCGGTCAGTACATAGAACGCCATGTTCAACAGCTGGGTTTTGAAATGCATTGTCGTAAAAGGATTATGGGTATACATTTCAAACAGATAAAATGTCACCAGCGGACATACTGCCAGCGCGATACAGGAAGGAAGCTTCTCCCTGGTAATTCCTATTTTTCGAACGGAATGACGCAAAAAGCCTGTAATGGCAGCTGCGACACTTCGTATTGATTTTTTCTGTAAATAATCCATCGCTTAACTCTCCTTACGATTCTGAAGAGATTTTATCGCAATGACAGAAAAATAACAATTTCCGAATTGCACACATTTACTAACATTACAGGCTTAATTTTGTTACTTTTTACTTATATTTTACGTATTACTACTTGACTTCGTATTTTCCGGCTTCCTTCAGGCGCAGCATTGCTCTCGCCATGGATGCCTGGGATACATGATACTCCTGGATGCTCTGCTTCTGACGCAGCTGTTCCTTCGCACGCTCCAGGGCAGCCTCCGCACGGACCCTGTCGATATCCTCCGGCCGTTCTGCCGTATCCACCAGCATGATCACACGGTTATGAGAAATATAGACAAACCCCACACCTACTACAACCTTGGTCCAGTCGTCATCCTCTTTTTCCTTAAACCGTACCTCGCCTTCCTTCGTGGCAATGACCATATCCTCATGATGGGACATGATGGCCTGCTCGCCGTCCAGAGCCGGTACGATAATGATGCCGCATTTCCCGTCGAAAAATACTTTATCACTGGCAATGACCTTCAAGCTGAAGGTGTTCATACGCACACCGCCTTTCCTTACTGTGCCATGAGCTTCTTGGCCTTCTCCACTGCCTCGTCAATGGTTCCTACATTGAAGAATGCAGCCTCGGGATACTCATCCATCTCTCCGTCGATGATCGCACGGAATCCACGGATGGTCTCCTTCACAGGCACATACTTACCGGGTACACCGGTGAAGTTCTCTGCCACATGGAAGGGCTGGGACAGGAAACGCTGAATCTTACGGGCACGATATACGGTGACCTTATCCTCATCGGACAGCTCTTCCATACCCAGAATGGCGATGATGTCCTGCAGTTCCTTGTACTTCTGCAGCATTGCCTGTACCTGGCGGGCGGTCTCGTAATGCTCCTTACCTACCACATCCTCTTCCAAAATACGGGAGGTGGATTCCAAAGGATCCACAGCTGGGTAAATACCCTGCTCCACGATCTTACGGGACAGAACGGTGGTGGCATCCAGATGAGCGAATGTAGTTGCGGGTGCAGGGTCTGTCAGGTCATCCGCAGGCACATAGACAGCCTGTACGGAAGTAACACTACCCTTATTCGTAGAAGCAATTCGCTCCTGCAATTCACCGACTTCGGTAGCCAGAGTGGGCTGATATCCTACTGCGGAAGGCATACGGCCTAACAATGCGGATACCTCACTACCTGCCTGTACGAAACGGAAAATGTTATCAATGAACAGCAGCACGTTCTGGTGCTCTTCATCACGGAAGTACTCTGCCATGGTCAGTCCGGTCTCGGCTACACGCATACGTGCTCCGGGGGGCTCGTTCATCTGACCGAAGACTAGCGCAGTCTTCTCCAGAACTCCAGACTCCTTCATCTCACTCCACAGATCGTTACCCTCACGGGAACGCTCTCCGACACCAGTGAAAATAGAATATCCACCGTGCTCGGTAGCAATATTACGAATCAGCTCCTGAATCAGCACGGTCTTACCTACACCGGCACCGCCGAACAGACCGATCTTACCACCTTTTGCATAGGGAGCCAGCAGATCGATAACCTTGATACCGGTCTCCAGCATCTCTACTACAGGACTCTGCTCTTCGAAGGAAGGTGGATCTCTGTGGATGACCCAATGCTCCTCTCCTTCCAGGGATTCTCCACCGTCGATGGTCTCTCCCAATACGTTGAACAATCTACCCAGTGTCTTATTACCTACCGGCACCTGAATTCCTTTTCCGGTAGCAATGACATCCATATCCTTGCAAAGTCCTTCACTGGCACCCAGCATGATGCAGCGAACGGTATTGTTGCCAATATGCTGTGCCACTTCCATGACCAGACGCTTGCCTTCACTGTATACTTCCAGGGCATCCTTGATAAAGGGAAGATCATTGTTCTCGAACTCTACGTCTACAACAGGTCCCATGACCTGGACGATCTTACCATGATTTTTTTCCTTTACGTTACTCAATTGTTCAGGACCTCCTTTCTTGCCTTTTTCTTCTTTTTCTGAGCCTTGGCACCGGCAATGACCTCAGTGATCTCCTGTGTGATCATAGCCTGACGTACCCGGTTGTACTGAATGGACAGATCATGGATCATGGCGGAAGCATTCTTATTTGCTGCCTCCATGGCCATCATCCTGGCGTTCTGTTCACTGCAGAACGATTCTACCAGTGCACCGTATACATATCCCATGACAAAATCCGGAACAATGTTATCAAGCACTGCTTTCGGGGACGGGGTCATGACAAGCGGATCCTGATACATACTCAGATCCTGTCCGTCTTTGGTAATAAACCGTTCTTTTACGATAGGTAGCAGACGCAGCATCTGCGGTTCCGTCGTCACGCTGTTTACCATATTGGTATAAATAATATATACCTCATCCAGCTGCTCTTCTTCGAACTGCTCCAGGATCGTCTCTGTGATGATCCTGGCACGATGCAGGGTCGGGTTCTGTGCTGTATAATGGAACTGCTCAGCCACCTTGATTCCTCTGTGTCCGAAATACTGACGTCCCAGCTCACCCACGACAAACAGCTTGTAGCTTCCTGTCTGTCCGGCTTTCTGCATCTGTTCTTCTGCCATTTTCAGTACGTTATGGTTGTAGGCTCCGGCCAGTCCCTTATCCGCGGTGACTACTATCAGTCCCGTAGTCTTCTCCCCAGCCGGTTTGTCCTTCCGTTCATCGAAATATTTATTATCGATCTCCGGTAAATGACGGACAATTCTGCTGACCATCGTCTGCAGAGTATAGAAGTAAGGCTCTGTCTCTTCCAGATTCTTCTTAGCTTTCCGAAGCTTTGTGGAAGAGATCATATACATGGCATTGGTGATCTTCATGGTATCCTGAATGCTTTTCATACGACTTTGTATTTCTCTCGTATTTGCCATGTTAACCTCCTGTTATTTGTAACTATTCAGAGCCAATGGGCGAAGTAACCACATAAGCAAAAGTAAAGCCCTGAAAGAGCGGTTTTGCGAATGGGTTTCTGAATAGTTACATTATTTCTGTAAAAATTCCTTTTTAAATTCTGTTGCAGCATCACAGATCTGCTTGTTCAGCTCGTCATCCAGAGCCTTGGTGGTCTCTAACTGACGAACGATGTCGCTGTGCTGTTCCTTCATGTAGTCTAAGTACTTCATCTGGAAATCCTTTACCTGACTTACAGGCACATCCAGCATCACTCTGCCGTTGGCTGCACACAGGGTCATAACCTGCTCTGCCATGCTCAAAGGTCTGCACAGAGGCTGCTTCAACAGTTCCATCAGTACATGTCCGTGCTGTAACTGTTCCTTTGTGGCGTTATCCAGATCAGATGCGAACTGGGTGAACACTTCCATCTCACGGAACTGTGCCAGGTCGATACGGATACTTCCGGCTGCTTTCTTCATTGCCTTGGTCTGTGCAGCACCGCCGACACGGGATACGGACAGACCGACATTGACTGCAGGTCTCATGCCGGAGAAAAACAGATCACTCTCCAGGAAGATCTGACCATCGGTAATGGAGATAACGTTGGTCGGAATGTATGCGGATACATCGCCTGCCTGGGTCTCAATGATCGGCAGTGCGGTGATGGAGCCGCCGCCCTTATCTGCACTCAGTCTTGCGGAACGCTCCAGCAGTCTGGAATGCAGATAGAATACATCTCCGGGATATGCCTCACGTCCGGGAGAACGTTCCAGCAGCAGGGACAGTGCACGATAAGCTACCGCATGCTTGGACAGATCATCGTATACGATGAGGACATCCTTGCCCTGATACATAAAGTACTCAGCCAGTGCGGTACCGGAATAAGGTGCGATGTACTGTAGAGGTGCAGGATCGCTGGCGGTTGCGGATACGATAATGGTGTAATCCATGGCATCGTTCTTTTTCAGGGTTCCTACCAGTTTTGCAATGGTGGATGCCTTCTGGCCGATAGCCACATAGATACATACCACATCCTTGCCCTTCTGGTTCAAAATTGCATCGATGGCAATGGAAGTCTTACCGGTCTGACGGTCACCGATGATCAGCTCACGCTGTCCACGACCGATGGGGAACATGGAATCGATAGCCAGAATACCAGTCTCCATAGGCACGCCTACGGACTGTCTGTCCACGATGGAAGGTGCCGGCTGCTCGATGGGACGATAGCCTTCTTCCTTAATAGGACCTGCACCGTCAATGGGTGCTCCCAGAGCATCCACGATTCTGCCTTTGAATCCGTCACCTACAGGAATACCGGCTCTCTTACCGGTACGAACGACTCTGGTGCCTTCGCGGATCTCGGTATCATGACCGAACAGGATACATCCGATCTCATCTCTGCGGACATCCTGTACCATACCTTTGACACCGGAATCAAAGATAACGATCTCGCCGTACTCTGCATGGTCGATACCATTGACGTTGGCGATACCGTCACCTACCCAGCTGACAGAACCGATCTCATTTTCCTGTGCCTGTAAGTTGAAATCCTCGATCTCACCTTTCAGAATGGAAATAATGCCCTGCTCACTGGCGGTCTTTCCTACCTGGGAAAGCTTGTCTGCGAACTGCTTCATACGTCCATTGGTACTCCAGTCATAGACCTCGTTACCGGCACGGATGATGAAACCGCCGCCAAGAGAAGGATCTTCTTTGGTCTCAAAGACCATATCCTCTCTGTTGTATTTCTTCTGGATAAAATTACGGATATTCTGCAGCTGCTCATCGGTGGGCGCTGTCACATAGGACAGGGTTACAACGAACTCTTCCTTTTTCTCGGGAGAGACTTCTCTGTATGCGGTGCAGATATCATCCCACAGATAGACGTCTCCGTTGTCACACAGGACTTTCAGAAAATCTCTGATCTGTAAGGGGAATACTTTTTCTATTACATTATGCTTGGCAGACAGTGATACAGCAGGGGATTCGAAATCCAGCTTCACCTGCGGTACGGCTTTGAAGATATCGCCTGTCTGACCTACAATGTCTCCGGGGATATTCAGTTCACGCAATCTTTTTGCGTATTCTAAAGCTGTACTAATCAATCTTTTCACCTGTCTTTGCTATAAATTGGTTGTAAAGTTCTCTGTCTGAATCTGCGTTCTGCTTGGCAGCTACCAGTTTTGCAGTCGCTTCCACTACCAGGCCGGCGATCTGTTCCTGTGCCTGCTCGATGCGCTTCTGCTCTTCCAGTGTGGCATTCTTACTGGCATTGTCCATGATCTTTTTCGCTTCTGTCTGGGCATCTGCCACGATGCGGTCATATTCGTTGCTGGCCTTGCCTCTTGCCTCGTTCAGAATGCTTTCTTTTTCTGCCTGAACACCGCTTAAGGATGCCTCGTACTGACCTTTCAGTTCATTGGCACTGTCCTGTGCAGCTTTTGCATCTGCATATTGCTTATCGATCTCTGCCTGTCTTGCATCCAGGATCTTGTGGATGGGCTTGATCAGGAAGATCTTCACAATGGCAAAGATGATCAACAGATTCAGGATGGTCCATACAATATTAATATCTAATCTCAGCATGTGCTTTCATCCTTTCTTACGTTTCGCTTTCTAATTTCCTTATAACTATCCGAAACTTCCATTCGCAAAACGCTCTTTCAGAGCTTTCTTTTTGCTCATGAAGTTTTAGTCATCGTAAATCGTCACAAAACAGCTTACAAATGCAGGCATTTGACGCTTGTCTGTGACGTTTCCGGCTTCGGATAGTTATGCCATGAACAGAATGATCAGGATACCGATAACGAATCCGTAAATAGCGGTTGCCTCTGCCAGCGCACCACCTAACAGTAAGATCTTGGTGATCTTGCTCTCTGCTTCCGGCTGTCTTGCGACTGCCTCTGCTGCTTTACTTGTTGCGATACCGATACCGATACCTGCTCCGATACATGCCAGTGCTGCAATACCTGCTCCAATAGCTATCATAATTCTTTTCCTCCGTTTTTGTGTGAATTAGTGTTTCATAACTATTCATAATCGCATTCGCAAAATAGCTCTGAATAGTTATCCAGTTACTCAATGGCTTCCTTAATGTACATGGATGTCAGGAATACAAATACATATGCCTGAATCAATCCATCAAAAATATCAAAGTAAAAGCTGAAGGGTACCGGCAATGCTACCGGAACCAGAAGCTTCAACAGCTCCATGATAACGAATGCTCCCAAAACGTTACCAAACAATCGCATACACAGGGACAGGGGCTTGATGAACACCTCCAGGATATTGATAGGTGTTACGATCGCGATGGGTTCGGTAAAGCTCTTGATCCATCCGCCCACACCTTTTTTGCGAATACCTGCGGCTTCCACCAGAACGATACTCATCAGGGCCAGTGCCGCCGTTACGTTCAGATCCTTGGTAGGGGGCTTCATACCGAACAATCCAATGATATTGGATATGCCCAGATACAACAGTACGCTAACCAGATATGGTACATACCGTTTGCCTTCTTCTCCGATCATTCCCGTAACAATGCCTTCCAGCTTTGTCACGATCGTCTCTGCCACCAGCTGTCGTCTGCTGACATTGTGTACTTTGAGGTTGCTTGTAAGGATAATCGACAAGATCAGAATGACTGCCATGACCACCCAGGTGATAACGACCGATTCCGCAATGTCCAGCTGTACTCCACCGATCAGGGGTAGACCTGCCGGAAGCTTAATAGAAAAAGCCGTGTCACAATTCAGTTCCTTGAGCAGTTCTGATGCCAATTCCTCCATAATACCACTTCCTTTCCGTGAACATCCTTGAAAGAGTTTTCACTCCCTCACGGTCGTTGCTATTTTACTCCTATTTATTGAAAAACGTAAGATACATTTTTGCTAATTTGTTCCATGCAAAGATGAAAAGTTATGGCATATATTAACTATAAAAAATGAGGTATCAGAAAATCATATGACAAAATTAGTCATTTTGGGACGCAAATCCCAGACGGGCAATTATGAGACGTTTTTTTCGAAACTTCCCGCCAGAACCGTAACCACACTGGTCCCTGGGGAAGTCACCTCCTGTGATGCCCTGATTCTGCCGGGCGGCGGAGATATCACTCCGGCTTTCTTCGGAGAAAAAAACAAAGGTTCCCGTACTGTTGACACCGAACTGGACATCCTGCAATTTCAGGCCCTTGACACAGCCATTGCCGCCAGGATCCCCGTGATCGGGATCTGCAAGGGCATGCAGGTCATCAATGTTGCCTTCGGTGGCACTATTTTGCAGGATATGTCGGGAGATTCCCTGCACAGTATCCCTTCCGGTGATGCATTCCATACGTCCATTATGACGGAAGATTCCCGTCTTTTCAAGTATTTTCCTGTCAAAATGCACGTCAACAGCGCCCACCATCAGAGGATCGACCGCTTAGGTCAGCATCTGAAGATCATTCAGCGCTGCCCCGATGACGGCTGCCCCGAAGCCTTGGAGCATGACGAGCTGCCGATCCTTGGGCTGCAGTGGCATCCGGAGCGTCTTCCGGAACAGGCCGGTGAGCCTCTGCTTTCTCTTCTTTCTTCTTATTTCTGAATCTGCGCCCGGGCTTTTTCGCCGGGGCCAGCTCCTCTCTGACCTTGACTTTGGCGATTTCGAACAGGGAGCGGATGATTCCCCGCAGCATCTCCGCGGTCTGGGCGTCCACTTCCTTCAGTGCAGTAACCACCGCATTCATACTCTTTTTCCAGTCAGCGGTAAACGTGATCAGATCATCCGCCTGGGATGCGGAGATAACCTGATAGAGTGTTTCCACGAAGGTGCGGACCTGTTCTTCATTTAAGGACAGTATCCATTCGTTCAGTGCTTCATTCATGATCTTCTGGCTCTCATAAATGTCATCCACATCCACGAAATGGTCCTCCTCCACCAGCCAGGAAAAAGGATCGTGCTGCAAAAGCCCATGGCTGTTGCTCTCCACCACGCGGTAATGAATATCCCGCTCGAAAATCATACCGATCATGGAAGAATGTGGCAACAGCTTCACCACCTTGCCTTCGATGGCATTATAGTGACACTCCTTCAGCACTTCCGGCCGGAATCCAGGCCCATCCAGACTGTAGATCTTCTGGATCCGTTTCTGCACAAAAGGGGCGCATTTCATGGCACTGTAGACTGCCAGATTGCCGCCCTTGGAATGCCCTCCGATATAAAAGGGCTGGTGCAGCCATCCGGTGACCATATTTACATATTTTACACTGTACTCCTGCCCCGGCACCGGTGACAGAAATGCCATGTTGAAATCTTCCTTCCAGCCTACGATAGTCTCATCCGTTCCCCGGAATGCCAGAAACAGGGTTCCGTCATCCAGAATAAAAGTGGTGGCGGAGAACTGGGTCTCCCATTCCTTTTCCACCAGATTGATATAGCAGTTCAGCTTCATATCCCGGAAACGTCTGCCACTTAACATTCCTTCGAACAGCGCCCGGTTCTCCTTCTCAAAACGGACATCCCCGAACAGTTTGTCCACGTCCGGACGCTCTGCAATCTCCCGCAGGGTCACGGAAGGGCCATTGTGCCGCACATCGCTGACCATTCCGTCGAATTTCAGATAAGAGAGCTGGCACAATGCCAGACTGTCCACATCATTCAGAGGTTTTTCCCGAAAAGAAATGTCTCCGTATTTTTGCAAATATTCTATTACCGTTCCTGCCATATGCCGCTCCTTTCCGTGAGGAACTTTCCTTGCGTATTTCGCCGGATTGTGTTACGTTCTATATAATGATGCCAGGGTCAAAAGGTCTAAGCCCACATGAGCTTGCTCATAGGTGGGTGAAAGACCTTAGGACCCGCCCCGATATGAGCATAAAAGTGGGATGATAATCCCACGATATGCGAATATTGGGTAGGGTGCTATGTGCCAGTGGCACATGTCTAGCACGGACCGAAGCGGAGCGGAGACGTGGGAGTGCGTAGCACGGAACAATCCGTAGGCATCAAAGTCGGGGGCTTTTGACCCCGACATCATATAATTATATGGTAACTATTCAGAGCCATGCAAATCATGTCAACATGTACGTCGAATGCTTGCATTCGTAAGAACATTTGATATGATTTATATGGTAAAGTAACCACAATGAGCAGAGAACAGGCCGGCCTGTTCTCCAAGGAAGCCTCATAGAGGCGATTTTGCGAATGGAGGTCTGAATCGTTACATTATTAGGTAGAAATCATAAAGAAGGTGATCCGTCATGTCCACAAAGAATTCCAACTTTTTTTCCAGAGATTGTATGGTACAGGCTCTGATCCAGCTGCTGAAGACCAAATCCCTGTCCAATATTACAATTACCGAGCTGACCGAGCGTGCCGGTGTCTCCCGCATGACCTATTATCGCAATTACCATTCTCTGGATGAGATCTTCAGCAGTTATCTGAAGGATCTGGTAGAATCCTACCGTCAGGATGTTGCGACATGGCCGGACAAGGGCAATTACAATGACTCCCGCAATATGCTGCATTGTTATGAATATTTCAATCATTACAAAGAATTCATTGCCTGTCTGGTGCAGACCGGTCTGGGGCACCTGCTGTTACAGGCACTGGACAGCTACATTCTGGATACCTATTATACCGAAGACAAGGGGCAGGATTTTTATTACACGCTCCGAGCCTTCTCCGGTTCCCTCTACAATATTTATGTCACCTGGATTCTGGAGGATTCCAAAGAATCCGCTGAAGAGATCGTATCCATTATCCGCAAGATTTATTCGTAGGTTCCCCGATCTGTTCTCCATAGTAATTCAGCAAAGGACTGCGCAAAATACGCAGTCCTTTATTATTTGATAATTTATCTCTGATCCAAAGGAACATATTCCAGTTCCTGCATTACGCTCTTGTAAGCGGGACGAATGATCTTATCCATATTGATCAGCTCTTCGATACGATGTGCACTCCATCCTACGATTCTGGCAATGGCGAAGATCGGGGTATACAGTTCCAGAGGAATCTCCAACATGCTGTATACGAAACCGCTGTAGAAATCAACGTTGGCGCTGACACCCTTGTAGATCCGGGATTTCTGGGAAATGACCTCCGGTGCGATCCGCTCGATCATGGAATACAGGGCGAAATCCTTGTCTCTGCCCTTGGCTACCGCCAGTTTTTCCACAAAGCTCTTGAATACCTGGGCTCTGGGGTCAGACAGGGAGTAGACTGCATGCCCCATACCATAGATCAGTCCCTTGCCGTCGAAGGCTTCTTTGCTCAGAATCTTGTTCAGATATGCCCTTACCGCATCCTCATCTGTCCAGTCGGACACATGTGCTTCGATATCCCGCATCATCTCTACGACCTTGATATTGGCACCACCATGTTTTGGTCCCTTCAGGGAGGAAAGTGCTGCCGCAATGACAGAATAAGTATCGGATCCGGAAGAAGTCACGACTCTGGTGGTAAAGGTGGAGTTGTTACCACCGCCATGCTCCATATGCAACACCAGTGCGGTGTCCAGTACCCTCGCCTCCAGTTCGGTGTATTGTTTGTCCGGGCGAAGCATCATCAGCAGATTCTCTGCGGTGGAAAGTTTCTTCTGGGGACGGTGTATGTACATACTCTCATCGTTGGAATAGTGATTATATGCATGGTAGCCGTAGACTGCCAGCATGGGGAACACAGCAATCAGTCCCAGGCACTGTCTTAATACATTTTCAATGGAAGTGTCGCTGCAGTTTTTATCATAGGAAGCCAGTGTCAGAACGCTCCTGGTCAGTGAATTCATAATATCACTGCTGGGGGCTTTCATAATGACGTCTCTGGTGAAGTTGGTCGGCAGAGTTCTGCTGGACGCAAGAATATCGTTAAAATGTTTCAGTTCCTCACGGTTCGGCAGCTTACCGAACAGAAGTAAATAAGCCACTTCCTCGAATCCGAAATGATCACCCCGGAAGCCGTTGACCAGCTCGATGCAGTCATAGCCGCGATACCACAGCTTACCTTCACAGGGAACTTTTTTGCCGTCTTCCATTTTGAAGGATTCGATCCGTGAAATATTGGTAAGACCTGCGACTACGCCGTTACCGTTCTTATCACGCAGTCCCCTCTGTACACCGTATTCGTCGAACATCTGGGGTTCCAATCTATCTGCCGCTCTGCACAATCCGGCATGTTCCAACATATACTCTTCGTTTTTCTTCATCCAAATACCTTCCTTTCCCTCACATTTTTATATACTTATTTATCATAACTTTTTGGAAGGGGCGATGTCAATTAACAAAGTATAAAATTATCCCAGAATCCTCTTTGTATTTTCTTTTATTTTCTCCGACAGATCTGCGTATTTTATCAGTTCTTCCTCGGTAAATCCCACAAATCTCGCCTCATCATAATCCCGCTGTGCCAGTGCCAGTTCCTTCATGACCGCTTCCGCAGTGGGAAGGATTGTCACTGTGACCTTGGTTTTACGGTCTTTGCGCCTTGTCTCCGGCTTTTCCGCTTTTCCCTGTACTTCTCCGGCTGCCTTGCTTTTTCTGGAAGGCTTGGGTTCCTTCACTTCCTCTATTTTCAAGAATCCCTTCATGGTCAGGCGTTGCAAGCCGCTGGTCAGGTTCGTGCGGGAGATTCCGGCGAAATCCGCCAGTTCCCGTCTGCTGTCCCACTCGTGCTTTTCACACAGGCACAGAAGCAGCCGCACATCCGCTACCTTCAGATCTCCTTTTAATGCCACCGGCTCCAGATAATGTTCCAGAAGCTTCCGCTTACGGTAAGCATCCCCCGCCGGTCCCTCGGCCTGCAGGATCTCGGTGTTGACAAAGACTCTCTCGTCTCCCAGCTTCTTGGATCCGGGCAGGATGGAAGGCGGCACGGTTCCGTCTCCTGCCGCATCAATGAAGAAACGATATACCTGCAAACGGTTCTTCTCGTAGTCCTCTTCTTCCAGCACATGCTTGTAGAAGTTATTGTAATACTCAAAGACATTCAACTTCATCTTTACCGTCTTGGAGATGCTGATTCCCTGACTGGCAAGGGAGCCTTTGCGCTTCACATAATAATAGATTGGGGCATGCAGGGCATAGAATACTTTCGCGTAACGGATATATTCCAGATTGAACAGAAAATCCTCACACCAGTTGATATTCGTATCCATTCGCAGACTGTGCTCCTCCACCAGATCCCTGCGGTACAGTTTGTTCCACAACACACCATAGTAAAAGTCTGCCGGATTCTCCATCATATGTGCCGCGAACTCCTCCTGGGTGAGCACACCCTCCTCTTCAATGTCTCCCTTGGGGGACAGACGCTCTCCCACCACGCGGTAAAAGTCTGAAATGACCATATCGCAGCCATACTCTTCCGCCGCCCGCACGAACAGTCTTGTGGCATCCGGCGTGATCCAGTCGTCGCTGTCTAAGAATTGCAGATATTTTCCCCGTGCACGATCCAATGCCAGATTTCTGCTGTCGGAGACTCCGGTATTTTCCTTCTGGATCACAATGACTCTTGTGTCCTTGTTGCCGTATTCCTCGCAGATGTCACCGGAGGAATCCGTACTGCCGTCGTTTACCAGAAACACTTCAAAGTCCGTGTATTCCTGATTCAAAATGCTGTCGACACAGCGTCGTAAATATTGCTCCGCATTGTATACCGGAACAATGATGCTTACCATGGGACGCATAAGCTCATCCTTTCTGAAATTACTTCATAACAATAAGTTCGTACGCCCTGCTGCCGATACCGATCTTCTCCGCATGTTCCAGACAGGTCTTGTACTCCGCATTTGGAGTGGTATTTTCAAAATGATCATGGTGATCACAAAAGCCCTCTTTTGCCATGGCATCCGTCAGCTGGCTGTTCGGCAGCGGTGTCTGCTTCAGGCAGGCATCCACACAGGCCTGATCCAGCGCCAGAGGATCGAAGGAGGCGAACATACCGATATTGGGCAGGATGGGTACATCATTCTCCCGGTGGCAGTCACAGTTCGGAGACACATCCACCACCAGAGAAATATGGAAATTGGGTCTGCCGTCCACGACCGCCTTCGCATACTCTGCCATACGGCAGTTGAAATCCTTTGTTGCCGCATCACAACCGCTATGGATTGCGTCGAAGTTACAGGCACCGATACAGCGTCCACAGCCCAGGCATTTGTTATGATCAATATGCATCTTATGGGTAGTCTCGTCGTATACCAGTCCCTCATTGGCACATTCTCTCATGCATCGTTTGCAGCCACGGCACAAATTCTCATTGATCTCCGGTTTGCCCTGAGCGTGCTGTTCCATTTTACCGGCTCTGGATCCGCAGCCCATACCGATATTTTTGATAGCACCGCCGAAGCCCGCCGTTTCATGCCCCTTGAAATGATTCAGGGAAATAAACACATCCGCATCCATAATGGCCCGGCCGATCTTAGCATTTTTCACATATTCGCCGCCCTCTACCGGCACCTCGATATCATCCGTTCCCTTCAGACCATCACCAATGATCACAGGACACCCAACCGTCAACGGTGTGAAACCATTCTCCCAGGCACAGTACATATGCTCGATGGCATTCTTACGGCTGCCGGGATACAGGGTATTACAGTCCGTCAGGAAAGGAATTCCGCCCAGCTCCTTTACCACATCCGCTACCGCCTTGGCATAATTGGGACGTAAATATCCCAGATTGCCCAGCTCACCGAAGTGCATCTTGATGGCAACAAACTTGTGATCCATATCCATATCCTGAATCCCCGCCGCCTTCATCAGGCGCTTTAACTTACTGGGAAGTCCCTCTCCCAGACGGGTTCTGAAATCTGTAAAATATACCTTTGATTTTTCCATAACTTTATCCTCCGTACCTAAAAAGATATTACGATTATAACACATCTTTTTTGTTTTTGAGAATTTTTCTGCAAAAAAGGACGAACCCAACTCTCGCCAGCCGGTTTCGTCCTTTTAACGTATTTCATCCGAAATACTTCCCTATTTCTTTGTACACCGTACATCGATGTACGATGCAAGTGTTTTTTTATTTTTCTTCCACAATTTTTGAAGATACCGCCAAATATCCTGCTATTTAAAACGATTTTTGTACTGCGCAGCCTTTTCCACAAATTGCTCTGCGAACTCGGGGCAGGAAGGATAATAGAGGTGGGGGAAACCATACCAGTGGTTCTCACCGACATGGATGCAGGGATATTTTCTTCCGATGGTTGGTTTAGTTGCGGTACAGTCTACGCCGTTATCTTCACTGTCATAGTAGTGAAATTCATGTGCCCGGATGCGGCTGCCCCGGGGCAGAAAATATTCACTGTTCTCTTCCAGTTCGATATATCCGAAGCGCACCAGGCTTCCGGTATCGAAGCATTTTTCAGGCAGCACTCCTGCCATAAGGCAGGAATGTCCTTCTCCGTCTGTCAGGGACGTATGCAGGTATAAAAAGCCTCCGCACTCCGCTACGGTGGGGAGGCCACCTATGACTGCTGCCCGGATGGCCTTGCGCATGGCATTGTTCTCACTCAGCTGTCCGGCATATAATTCCGGATAGCCGCCGCCCAACAACATCCCATGGATATTTTCCGGCAACGCCTTGTCATGTAATGGAGAAAAATACACCAGTTCTGCTCCGGTCTGTTCCAGCAGGCGCAGATTCTCTTCATAATAAAAGCAGAAGGCTTCATCCCGGGCTACAGCGATCCTCGGGCACTTTACCCTATCGTTTTCCACAGAATCCGGATCTTGCTCTTCTGCCGTTTCTTCACTGCGTTCCTTCTTTTTGGTTTGGGAGGTTCTCTCTATTCTCTCAGCTCCCAGCGGTTCCGCCTCTTCTGCAATCTGCAACAGCTTCGAAATGTCTACGCTCTCCCTTAGTTTTGCCGCCGTGACCCGGATCTTTCCCTGCAGATCTTCCAGTTCTCCCGGCAGGCACAGGCCAAGATGTCTGCTGGCGATCTGTAAGTCCTTATTTTCCGGGAAATATCCCAGCACTGCAATACCAAGTTCCTCTTCCGCCAGAGGCTTCAGAATCTCATAGTAAACTGCCGACATACGGTTGAAGATCACTCCCCGGATCAGATGTTCTTTATCATAAGCCAGAAATCCGGTGATCAGAGGAATCACCGATTTTCCCATGCCTTTTGCATCCACCACCAGTATGATGGGGGTCTGCGTCACCTTTGCCAGATGATAGGAGGAGCCTTCCTCTCTTATTCCGCCCAGCCCGTCATAGAGTCCCATAACACCTTCCATGACCACAAGCTCGTCTTCCCTGCGATCTCTCAGAAACAGGCTTCTCGTGCCGTCCTCTCCGGTGAAAAAAGTGTCCAGATTTCTGGCAGGAATCCCCAGCACCTGTCTGTGGAACATGGGATCGATATAATCTGGGCCGCATTTACAGGAAGAGATATCCTCTCCGTTTTCCTTAAAAATCTGCAATAATCCACACGTGATCATAGTCTTGCCGCTGCCGCTTTTCGGGGCGGCGATCATGATGCGTCGTATCTTTTTTTCCTGTGCTCCGATCATCTCTGCACTTCTCCATTTTCCCTGTTTCCGTTTTCTTCTTCGGTCAGCAACGCTTTCTTCACTTTGTCCATAGAGCCTGTTTCTCCCTCCCTGAACGTAAATGAGCAGATCCACACCGGATTCTCCGCCTGCGGCAGATGATAGTTTCCCAGCTTCTTCACCCGGTTGACCTGCATCTGCAGGATTTCCTCGTCCTCCACAGGAAACGCTTCCAATACTTCCTGAAGCTCCGCAATCGTCTCCATGCTGATGGCATTGATCACAATGCGCATATGAGGATTTTTCCGATACAAGGTCTGTAAAATATCCATTAATCTGCCTCCACTGCCGCCGATAAAAGCATGGGTCGGCACAGGCAGTTCTTCCAGTCCCTCCGGTGCCAGTGCTTCGATGATCTCCATATTGTCCATATGGAAATGCTCTCGGTTCTTCCGAAGCAGTTCCACCGCCTCCGGTTTTCTCTCAATGGCATAGACATGCACCGTTTCCGACAATCCGGCGATTTCCACCGCCACGGATCCGGTGCCGCTGCCGATATCATAGACTACGGCTCCATCTGTCAGGTGCAGCTTGCAAATACTGACTTCCCGGACTTCTTCCTTGGTCATAGGAGTTCTGCGAAGTTTTCCCCCCGTCCCGGAAGCATCCCGTAGGAAACAGGTGTCCGCTCTGCCGTGGGTCAGGGGTTCCGGCTGTGGATGAGGATTGCGGATCAGGCAGGTATACAGGCCTTTCTCCGTGACCTCTTCACACTGCTCCGGTGTCAGGATACGTATGTTTTCCTCCGGATAGGACAGCTGATATCCTGCGATCACTTCACAATCTGTCAGTCCCATCTCCGTAAGCATCCGTCCGATCTTACGGATATCCTCACTTCCCGAGGTCAACAGGAAAGTCTTCTCATGACTCACCACAGTTGTCGGAAGATGGTTCAGCTTCTTGCCGTGCATGCTTATAATGGCGGCATCCTCATAGCTTTCTCCCACCCGGGCCGCCAGAGAAACCACCGATGAAATTCCCGGCAGGATCCTCACACTGCCTCTCAGTTGTCCTGCTGCAATCGCTTCCTGTAATTTCACATACAATTTTCTGCATCCGCTGTAGAATCCGGTATCTCCGGAAAACAGAACCGCTACCCGAAGTGTCTCCTGCTGTGCCAGTTCCTCGCTTTCCTGTAATTTTTCCAAATAGGGCAGGATCTGGGCAGCCATATAGTAGGGCTTTTTTTCTATTCTGGCAGAATAGTCTGCAATCATGCGCTCCGCCCCCAGCAGGATATCCGCAGTTTCGATTGTCTGCTGCACTTCTTTTGTCATGCAGTCTCTGCTGCCCATACCGATCCCGGCAAGGCAGATTTCCAGACTTCCCTGCTGCGAAATCTTACAATCACAGAGTTGTCCCAGTTTTCCACAGATTCCTGCAAACGAATACGAGTCTGTCCCCGGAATATTCCCGGCAGCATCCGATGTCTTCTGCGCAGGCTCAATCACATACACCGGGATTCCCAGTATTTTCGCTGCTTCCAGCTTTTCCTGATACCCTCCGGTGCGGCCGCTGTTTTTCGTGACCATATGGCGGATGTCGTACTGCCTTAGGATGGCAGCGTTCATCTCTGTGGAAAAAGGCCCCTGCAATGCCAGGATCTGCCGGCCTTTGATTCCCTGCTCCATGCACAGTTCCAGACTCTCTCTGCCCGGAAGGATCCGCACATACAGGCGGTCGTTTAATCTGCCGGAAGCGCAATACACCGCCAGTTCCTTGCTTCCCGTAGTCAGCAGAATATTGCCCTCTGTATTCTCCAAAGCTTTCGCACAATCTGCATTGTTTTCAAAATATTGGACATTTGTAACAATGTCATCTGCTTCTGTAATCCCGTCGATTTTCCGTTCCAGACGCAGGTATATGGGAAAATGTGCATCTTTTTCCAAAGATTTCAGTGTATCCACAGCTCCCCGCAGATTCTCCGTAACGACCCTGGCGTAAGGGTGGGTGGCATCCACTACAATCTCATAGCCTTCGTCATGCAGAAACTTCTGCATCTGCTCCCGGTCCATTCTGCCGCAGTGAAGGTTTACAATGGGCTGCCCGGCTGTCTGCATCGCTTTTGTGCTTTCCGTCTGTTCCCGCATTACGATTTCACCGTATTCCGTTGCCACGCATACCGTATGTGCGATTCCGGCATCCGCCAGAATCTCCGACAATCTCCGTCCTTCTGTGGTTCCCGCAAATATTACAAGCTTTTTCACTCTGCCTTTTCTCCCTTTTCTGCCTGGTAGCCTCTTCTGGTGATCAGCTTGTCCCCCAGGATCTCCGTCTCCGAATTGCCAATAAATACAGTGGTGAACATATTGACTTCCCGGTCCCTTAATTCCCGCAGCGTACAGGTCACCGCACGGGTGCCCTCTCTGCCGATATTTTCCACATAACCGCAGGGACGCTCCCCTTCTATGGTTTTCAGTAAAATATCACAGGCTTTTTGCAGATAATCTTTTCGTCTGTGGCTGGAAGGATTGTAAATGGCCATGGCAAAATCTCCCATTGCTGCCGCCCGCAGTCTCTTCTCGATCTTCTCCCAGGGTGTCAGCAGATCACTCAGGCTGATGACACAGAAATCATGATTTAAGGGTGCTCCCAGTACCGCCGCACCGCTGCTGGCCGCCGTGATGCCGGGAATCACAAGCAGTTCCGTCTCCGGGTGCTTTGCCCCCAGCTCGTACATCAGGGATGCCAGACCGTAGATGCCTGCATCGCCGCTACAGATCAGTGCCACCTGATTTCCTGCTTCCGCCTCCCGGAAGCATAGCTCACAGCGCTCCGTCTCCTGCCGCATGGAAGTGGTCAGCAGCTTTTTCCCTGCAAAACGTTCTCTCAATAATTTGACATATACGGTATAACCCACAATCACATCTACCTGCTCCAGCGCAGCGATGGCTTCTCCGGTCATCATTTCTTCCCTGCCGGGACCCATTCCTATGATATAGATTCTGTTACTCATCTGATTTTCCTCTTTCCATCATTTGCAAGCCCTCCGGATCCTCTCATGCTTCCATCACTTGTAGGTATTGTCCCAGGGATGCCTAGCTACATGAAAAAATCTTTGTTTTTTCTGACTGTCCTTACGATTGGTCTTTACGATTACATCGATACTTTCCATGCTTTCTCGGCAATTGCCACGGTCATGCCATCCTGTGCCTGCTTAGCTCTGCAGATTCTTCCATCTGCCCCCGCCGCCTTCATGGCGGCTCGTTCACACACATTGTCCACACCCACCTGTGACTTTACAAAATCGGAGCCATGAAATGTTCCGTACACCGTCTGTAATTTCTGTGCCGGATAGGTCTGAAACGGGATTCTGTACTTTTCGCTGAATTCCAGCAGACACCGTTCCTCTTTCTTTACATCAATGGAAGCCAGTGCTGCGACCTGTTCTATGGCAATGTCCTGTTCTTCCAGTATTTTTCTTAAAAAGGCTTCCAGCTTCACACTGTCCGTTCCTTTTTTACAACCCGCACCCAGAATATATTTCTTCGGCTTCAACAACAGTTCTGCTGCCTCTTTTCGAAATATTTCTTCCGTGTTGTCCGCTATTAGGACATCCACCTTTTCCACCGGAGGATATGCACACAGCCTGATCTCTGACGGAATAGTCTCGTCCACTGCCAGATGCCCTGTCTGTACGGACATGGTAATTTTCTCGCCTGCCAGTATTTTTGCCGACACCCGGGCAATCCCCTCCCGGTTGTGAATCCACAGATCATTTCTTTTGGCAAACAAATCCACCGCAAAGCTGCCATGCAGGTCTGTGGCTGTCGTGATCACAGGGACGGCTCCCAGTTCTCCGGCCAGACGGACCGCCAGTTCATTGGCTCCGCCCACATGCCCGGACAACAGCGGGATCACATACTGCCCCTGTTCATCTATGACCAGTACCGGGCTGTCATGCAGCTTGTCCGTGATCCAGGGGGCAATAGCCCGAACCGCAATACCGCAGGCACCGACGAACACCAGCGCATGATGGGCGGCCATCTGCTCACCGGCCCAGACTGACACACTCTCCTGTACCGCTATTGTATTCCCGGTATTATCTGTCGGTACGTTACTGTCTTTGTTCGGAATCACCCCGAATGTCTGCGTTGTAACGTCCCCACTGTTTTCCGCTGTCTGCACTGTCTTTTTTCGGGAGCATTTGCTATATAGAATAATCGTCTCGTCTCCACTGCACATGCTCTTCAGAATCCGTTCCGCCATCTTCTGTCCTGTTTTCGTAAAGCTGATCACACTAATCTTCACGCTGCTCCTCCCGGTTTTCCTCTGTCTGCCGGACACTGCTTTTTGCCTGACGGAATTCTGTGGAAAAATCCGCCGCATACAGCCTCGACTTCTGATAATTTCCATGGGTGATAACATCCCCCACCAGTACCAGCGCTGTCTTAATGATGCCGTGTTCTTCCGCTACCTGTGCCAGTGTCTCCACCGTACAGATATAAGCCTCTTCCTCCGGCCAGGTTGCCTTGTAGATCAGGGCTGCGGGGGTGTTCTCCGCATAACCGCCCGCCATCAGTCTGCGGCTCAGTTCCCTCAGCATTCCCGTGCTTAAATAGATCGCCATGGAAGCCTGATGGGCTGCCAGACTTTCGATGCTCTCCTTCTGCGGCACTCCGGTCCGTCCTTCCATACGGGTGATGATCAGGGTCTGGGAGACACCGGGCAGGGTATATTCCAGATTTAACGATGCCGCTGCGCCGAAGCAGGCACTGACTCCCGGACAGCTCTCATAAGGGATATGTAATGCATCCAGTGCATCCATCTGCTCCCGCACCGCACCATAGATGCTTGGTTCTCCGGTGTGCAGACGCACCAGCATCTTCCCCTGTTCCTGTGCCTCCTGCATAATCTGCAGCACTTCCTCCAGGGTCAGTTTTGCGCTGTTATGGATTTCACAGTCTGTTTTGGCATATTGTAACAGCTCCGGGTTCACCAGTGATCCCGCATAGATGATGACATCCGCCTGTTGCAACATGTGCATGCCCCGCACTGTGATCAGATCTGCTGCCCCGCTTCCTGCGCCAACAAAGTAAACCATTCCTCCGCCTCCTTACTTTTCGCCAATGCTCCGAAATCATTGGCATACATGATACATTCGATCGCAAGCTTTCCCTGCGCCCGCTTCTCCAGATACAATAAAATACGCTCCATGGCATAATCCATGACTTCCTGTCTCCTGCCGCACTCGTCCAGAATCCGCACCGCTTCCTCTGTGGTGACACAGGACAGGAGTCTGGCAGCATCCACTGCCGCTACACCGCATTTTACAGCAAAAGCGGTCAACAGCTCCATCCTGCAGTCGCCCTCCCGGGAATGGGTATTCATAATACCTCCCGCCACTTTGATGAGCTTCCCGATATGTCCCGCAAGAAGCAGACGCCTAAATCCCTCTTCCACCGCCATATCGATCGTCAGACCGATAAAATTACTGCATTTTACACTTTTATCCAGATCATAGTGATAGGTATTTTTCAGAAAATCCAGTCCGTAATTGCCTGGAGAGATCACCACATCTTCTCTCCCCAGTGCCCGCTGTTGCCGCAGTTCCACGCGGATCGTATCCAGAATAGCCTGTGTGCTCATAGGCTCCACGACACCGCTGGTGCCCAGAATAGAAATACCGCCCACGATGCCAAGCCTTGGATTAAATGTCTTCTCTGCCAACTTTTCACCTTCCGGCACAGAGATCTCCACCGACAGGATTCCACGATAATCCAGCACCTGGCACACCTGTAATACTTCCCGTTCGATCATTTCTCTGGGGACGTGATTGATAGCTGCATTTCCCACGGGCTGATCCAGTCCCGGCTTCGTCACCCGGCCGACACCGATGCCGCCGTCGATCACGACCTGTGCCTGTTCAGGTGCATGTCCGGTTCCATTCTTCCTACCGGGTTCTTCTCTGGCTTTCCTATCCGTTATTTCCGCAAAAGAAACCTTCGCACAGATCAGCGCCCCTGTGGTAATATCGGGGTCATCCCCGCCATCCTTTTCCACGGCGCAGCTGACCTCCTGCTCCTTGCGGCAGATGTTGCGGATCTTGGCTGTGTAAGGGATACCTTTGGGTGTCTCTATGGTGATTTCTGTTTTCCCCCTTCCGGTCAGCAACATATAGGCGGCCGCCTTGGCCGCTGCCGCTGCGCAGCTTCCTGTGGTAAATCCGTACCGCATACTTTCTACCTCACTGTTACTATATCATGATTCGCACCTTCGGTGCTTGACGTTGCTTCGCAACTATCATGATCAAATTCGCCGTTCGCCAATCATGCAAGCATGTTGGCTCTCTTACGCTCATTATATCGTGAGCCCAGAGCGCCAGTTGCCGATCCCGCCGGTATTCTGGCTCTCCTGCGTTCCTTATCCTCTGTCTACTCCGTCTCGCCGGTTGTCTTGTGTACCTTTCAAATCGTTATACAATTCATTCTTTTTTCAGTTCATACAGCAAGGCATTGCAGATGGCCGCTGCCACGTTGCTGCCGCCTTTTCTTCCACGATTGATGATATAGGGCACATCCGTCTCTATAATCAGCTCCTTGGCAGCTTCCACATTCACGAAACCCACAGGGACCCCGATAACGAATGCCGGGCGCCAGTCCCTTTCCTGCATCAGCTCATAGATCTGTATCAACGCTGTAGGCGCATTTCCAACAGCGAAGATCACTGGTTTTTCCAGCTTCGAGGCCAACTCCATGCTGATAGCCGCCCGGGTGGTCTTCCGTTCCTTCGCCATAGCCGCCACATCCGCATCCGCCATATAGCAGTGGGCTTCCCCGCCAAAAGAAGCCAACACCTTCTTATTGATCCCCGCCAGTGCCATATTGGTATCCGTCACAATATCCGCACCTTTTTTTATCAGGTTTTTAGCGATCTCCACCGCGTTTTCGGAATAGGTCATCGTCTCCGCATAATCAAAATCTGCGCTGGTATGGATCACCCTGCGGGTGACAGGATCCTGCTCCGCAGGCAAAGTGATGCCCCGCTCTGCCAGTTCTGCGGCAATAATTTCAAAGCTTCGCTTCTCGATTTCTTCCGGCAATACATATTCAATGCTCTTTTTTTCCATAAGTTACCTTCCCCAAAAATTCATTTTCCGTCTTCCGGCTGCTCCTATTTACTGCTTTGCAAAGAAAACGAACTCATTCAGCAGTAATCTGCGCAAGTTCCTGTAACAGCACTTCATTCTCTTCATGTTTCTTCACCGCGATCCGATAATAGCCCTCACCCAGTCCCCGGAAATTCTCACAGTTCCGAATCAGGATACCTTTTGCAAGCAGGCTGTCATAGATGGGCTGTGTGGTATACAGCAACAGGAAATCCACTTCTCCGGACACCACCCGGATGCCAAGCTTTTCCAGTCCTTCCCACAAATATTCTCTCTCGTTTTTCACATATTCCACTGTGTCTTGCAGATATTGCTCTGACTGCTCCGCGCAGGCGATGCCCGCTCTCTGGGCAAACACCGACAGGTTCCATTCCGGTAGCTGCCTGCGTATTTTCTCCCGAAGCTCTGCGTTGCTGCATACCAGATAGCCCAGACGCACCCCTGGCATAGCAAAGCTTTTCGTAAAGGCCCGTACCAGCAGCAGATTTTCATACTGTCCGATCTCCCCAAGCAGAAACTTTGGCTGTTCCCGGCCGGACTCGCAGAACTCTATAAAACATTCATCCACTACTACGGTGATTCCCTGCTGCCTGCAATGCTCCAACAGTTCCTGCAGATATTCTTTGCCCATCAGCTGCCCCGTGGGATTGTTGGGATTCGCTACAAACAGCATGTCTGTATCCACTGTCAGCTCCTGTAACAGCTCCCGCCCCGGACGGAATCCGGTCTCTTCCGGCAGATATACATATTTTATATGGCTGCCTGCTGCTTCTGCCACATACTCGTATCCGTAAAAGGATGGCACGGGAATCACAATATTCCGGGGCTTAAGTGCATGCACAACCGCCAGAAAAAGTTCTGATGCCCCGTTGCCAAACAGCAGATACTCCTTTGGGATTTCTCTGCCACATTCTCCGGATAACATCCGGCTCACGGCTTCCGTCAGGGCCGCCGCAGTAATATCCGGATATTCTCCCACATGCTGCACTGCTTCATGAATCGCCTGCACCGCCGCATCCGGCATCCCTAAAGGATTGCCGTTTACCGAAAAATCCAGCCGTATCTGTCTGCTGTAAATATCACCGCCATGTATGTTCTGCTGCATTTTCCTTCCTTTCCGGTTCCTGTTACCATAGGACTTTTCATGTCCTCTATCGTCTGCAAATCATCAAAAGCTTTCACGCCCGGCCAAACTCTGCTTTTCACACTGCCACCGCAATCAGGATCCCCAGACACAGAATCTCACAGATCCACGCCGTCCGGTTCATCAATCGGTTCGTTCTGCGGATATCCTCCGGTTCCACTGCCCTTGTTGGATCCCCGATATAGGGCTTTTTCACGACCTTGCCAAAATAACTGGCATCTCCCGCCAGCTGGATTCCCAGCGCTCCTGCGCACACGGATTCCGTCTGGGCGGAATTGGGGCTGGCATGCTTTCTGTTGTCTCTGCGCCAGATACGCCATGCCTGCTTTCCGTTATAGCTTTTCCCGCTGATAAAAGCCGTCCCGACCATCAACAGCGCGCTGATCCTCGCCGGGAGAAAATTCATCACATCATCCAGCTTCGCCGCGGCTCTGCCGAAGTGAAGATACTTCTCATTCTTATATCCTACCATAGAATCCATGGTATTGACTGCCTTATATAAAAATCCCAACACCGGGCCTCCCAGTGCAGTATACAGCATGGGGGCAATCACACCGTCGGACGTATTTTCCGCCACGGTCTCGATGGCCGCCTTTGCCACGCCTTCCTCTGTCAGATGTTCCGTGTCCCTGCCTACGATCATGGATACCGCTTTTCTGGCTTCCTCCAGGCTCCCGGCATTCAATTGTTTCCACACCTTGCTGCTCTCCACCTGAAGACACCTCGCCGCCAGAATCTGGTAGGTCATGACCGCTTCTATGACCACTCCCAGTCCCGGATGCATCGCATAAGCACCGAATAAAATCAGTGCCGACAGCATTCCCGTAAACAGTAAAACGATCACCACCAGAAGTTTTCCCTGTCTGCGCTCCGCCCCCTCTCTCTCGGTCGGATTGCCCTGTGGATTGCCTGCTCGCAGTGTCTTTTCTGTCTTCGCTATCAGCCAGCCGATTCCCCGGATGGGATGGGGCAGAAAATAGGGATCTCCAAAGAGCTGATCCAGTAAAAATCCCGCTCCGAATGCCAGAATATGATATTTCATCAATATGTTTCTCCTTTTGTAAATTCCGACAGTGGGCGAAATTCTTTCCACTCCGGGGTTCCTCCGCCTGCCGGGAATACCAGCCTGCCGCTATAACCCTGTCCGCATTTTACCTGATAATTAAAATATTGCTCTCCCAGAAAATGACTGAGCAGTGCCATGATGGTTCCACCGTGGACGACTGCGGATACGCTTTGTATCCCGGCGTCCTGTGCTCCAATTTCATCGCTTCTTTCCAACTCCGTTTTCTCCGATCCTGTATTGTAATCACCCTGCTCAGATGCAGCACTTCTCTCCAAGATCATTTTCATGTAGTATAACATTTTTTCATATCCGGCAACGTTTCTGCGAATGAATTCCTCTCTGCTCTCGCCTTCCGGAAACGGCAGTGTACCGCCGCTGTCGATCCATCTCTGATATGCCGGATCCCCGGAAAGTTCCTGATAATTGTGTCCTTCGAATGCACCGAAATCCATCTCCGTCCACTCCGGGACAAAAATGGGAGTCTGCCCTGGATACAGGATCTGTGCTGTCTCGAGACACCGCTTCATAGGACCGGAAAACAGAAGGTCAGCAGTCGGATAGTTTCCTCCCGTCACAGCTTTTTTCAGCATTCCTATTCCTTCCGGGCTCAATGCTTCATCCGTTTTTCCAAGATAACGTCCTTCTTTATTGGAAAGAGTCGCTCCGTGCCGGATCAGGGTCAGGCGGATCTCTATTTGATTTTCTGGCCGATTCCGCATACGACTCTCACCACCTCATCTGCCTGCGCCGCCAACCCTTCCAGAATTCTGCCGGTGCATTCTCTGTAAGTTCTCTCCTCCGCTTCCATGGGGACGATGCCGTTGCCGATCTCGTCACAGATCAGAATGCAGTCCGGATATTCCT
The DNA here is from genome assembly GCF_046969025.1 of Waltera sp. Taxonomy (NCBI): domain Bacteria; kingdom Bacillati; phylum Bacillota; class Clostridia; order Lachnospirales; family Lachnospiraceae; genus Waltera; species Waltera sp. Next base: position 167,856 of record NZ_JBKVQF010000003.1, read on the forward strand.
TATAGAAATTCGCTATCATTGCCTCCGGATCTGTTCCCTGTCGCAACTGCTCCCGGATATATCGGTGCAGATGATTGACGATCACCTGCGGGCCAGCCGTCTGCCGCCCTGTAGGCTGCTCTGTCTGCTTTCCAGGCATTGTTTCAACCGCGCTCTCAGTTGCCCATGTTATTTTACTATCCGATGCCAGCCTCAGTGTTCCATCCAGAACCGGCACTTCCTGTCTGTCTTCACGCTGAACGTAATGCTGCTCTACATAATGTAATTTTCCCTGAGCAAAGCCGCCAATAATTAATATCATTTCCCTCTCCCATTTCAAATGTGCTTCTGCGCCACTCTATCCGGCAATACATTTTACACTGTCAGCATCATATGTTCTGCGATTGCTGCCGCAACCACCACGCATCCTTCGCAAAACGTCACAAAATACCCCGCCGTATCTCCGGTGATGCCGCCGAACTCCTTTTTGCTGCGATAGTAATAATACGCAAAAGTAAGCAGGGCCGCTGCCACCGCGATTCCTCCCGTCACGAAAGATGTCCACATCATAAAGCCGATGCACAGGATTCCCTGTGCGTACAAAGCAGTTTTTACCACTCTTTTATGCGCCTTATCCGCGAACAGATACAGCGTCCCCTCCTGCTTTGCGGAAGGGAAACTCACCACTGCAACACCGCTCAGCACTCTGGACAGGAAGCTTCCGGCTCCCGCCACGACCAGCGTCCGGCATTCCGTAATCTCCGAAAAGCCTCCCAGAAAAATCAGTCCATACAGAGTCAGCATGATCACCGCAAAGGCCCCGATATGAGAATCCTTCAGAATCTCCAGTTTCCGCTCTCTCGGCTGGTAGGAATGCAGGGCATCACAGGTATCTAAAAATCCATCCACATGAAAGCCCCCGGTGATCAGAATCGGTATCGCCGTTCCCACCACCGTATAGCACAAGGTTCCCACTCCGAACCGGGCACAGATCCATTTCCACAGATACCACAGGACACCGATCACCGCTCCCACCCAGGGGAAAAAGCAGAGTGCGTACCGCATATCCTCATCCTTCCACTCAAACTGCGGCATCGGAATCTTGGAATACATGGAAAACGCTATGAAAAAAGATTTGATAATACGCATGCCTGTTTCCTTTCTATGCTGATCGGGTACGCCTTGATCCGCTGTGGGATCCCCGCTACGACTTCCACAACCTCGTCCGCCTCCGCGGCCAGCCTCTCGTTTACCCTTCCCAGCGCCTCAATATATTCTATAGTAGCACTGTCATAGGCAATGCCGTCTTCGAATACATTATTGGTCACGATGACTAACGGATCCGCCTGTTTTCTTAATCCTTCCATGCCTTGCAGAATCTTTGTGATCACCGTCTGACGATCCACAGGCTGTTCCCCGGAAAACATTTCGTTGGCGGTGAGATTTGACATACATTCCAACAGTACAGCTCCTGCCGGTTCCATTTGAGAGACTGCCTGCTCCAACTCCATAGGTTGTTCGATGGTAGTGAAACCTTTTCCCTGCCGCATTCTGTGATGTCTGGCCACTTTGGCCTGCATTTCCTCATCCCAGATCTGCATAGTAGCGATATAATATTTTTTCTTATCACCGGCAGTCCGCAGCAGATAATCTTCCGCATAAGCGGATTTCCCGCTGCCGCTGCCCCCCAGGATCAATATCATCATGTTGCTTCTCCATCCGTTCCGTCTTTCAGCCGCGCCAATCGCAAGGTCGCGCTATCACGCTTTTGCGTCACTTCGTGACTACCCTTGCTCCTGGCGGAAATGTTAGCGCTTATATTGTTCCACTGCAATCTCCGAAAATGTAGCGCTCTGTCCGTAGATGCTCATTGCCATATCCAGCAGCGTGAACATCATGACTGCTCCGGTTCCTTCTCCCAGAGCCATTTCCGCATGGATCACAGGGAACAGCCGAAGCGCATCCGCCAGTTTCACCGCTGCCGGCTCCTTTCCCAGGTGGGAAGGGAGCAGATACTCCCGCACACCGGGGAACAGACGCTCCGCCACCAATGCTGCCGCCATGCTGATCACACCATCCAACACAATGGGTATATGCCACAACGCGCCGCCGATGCACATACCGGTAAGTCCTGCAATGTCCAGTCCTCCGACTGTCTGCAATACCGTGAAGGCATCAGCATGCCACAAGTCATAGGTTTCCAATGCGGTGCGGACAACCTGTTGCTTACGAGTCAGTCCCTGGTCCGTAAGTCCCGCACCTCTGCCGGTGACTTCCTCTGTTTCGCACTGCAAAAGAGCTGCCGTCACCGCACTGCTGGTAGTCGTGTTGCCGATTCCCATTTCCCCAGTGGCCAGAAGTCCGTAACCCTTCTCCTTGCAATCCTGTACCAGTTCGATTCCTGTGACAATGGCCCGGACAGTCTCTTCCTCCGTCATCGTCGGTTCTTTCAAAAAATTTCTTGTGCCGGGACGCACCTTACGATCCAGGACGCCGGGAATGGATTCCTCACTATTTATTCCGATATCCACAGGGATCGTCTCCGCGCCAATGCTCTGCGCCATCTTGCAGACGGAGGATCCTTTCCGTGCCATGGACTTTGCCACCGCCAACGTGACCTCCTGCCCCGTCTGGCTCACGCCTTCCTCCACGATTCCGTTGTCTGCACAGAAGATCAGCACACCTTTTTTCCGAAGGTCGATCTGTTCCGTTCCCAGTATAGCTCCGATCTGCGCCGTAATGGTTTCAAAGCTGCCCATGCCGTCCAACGGTTTTGCCAGGGTATCCCAGTGTTTTTTCACAAGACTTCTCACCGCTTCCTCCGGTGCCGTGATCCGGATCTGCGCCAGTTCCTGTCTGGTATAGTTATGAAATATGGGCTTCTCTGAGCATTCCATAAATGTCCTCCATATACAGATATTCCCGCAGGGTATCCGCCAGTTGATCGTACTGTCTTTCTTTAATAGTGCGGTAATCTTCCCAGACTCCGCCTTCCAAAATGATGCCTTTTTCCCGTGCCAGGGTCTGTATCATACGCCCGGCGATCTCTCCCATGTCGAACAGACCGTGGATGTAGGAACCGTAGACGCACCCGGTCGAATCGCTGACTACAGTTTCTGTAATTTTTACATTCCTCATGGCATCGTCCGCGCAGGAAGTGCTCCGCTTGCCGTCTTCCCCACAATACACCGTCTCCCCCATATGAATCTCATATCCGGTGAACTCATATCCCGTAAGTCCGGCGAAAATGCCTTCCACCGCTTCCAGTTTTCCATCAATCTGGCAGCGATGTTTCTCCTTCTGCAACACTGTCCGTACCGGAAGCAGTTCCATGCCGCGGATCCGTCCGCCTTCCTCCACGCTGTCCGGATCTGCGATCTCATAACCTAGCATCTGATAGCCTCCACAGATCCCGAAAATGGGAACTTTTCCCGCAGCACGTTTTACCGCTGCCTCCAGTCCGTTCTGCCGCATCCATTTCAGATCTCCCATGGTATTTTTACTGCCGGGGAGAAATATCAGATCCGGCGTTCCCAGCTCTCTCACATTTGTCACATACCGGACACTGACCTCCGGCATCTGCTCAAACACATCAAAATCCGTAAAATTTGAAATTCTGGGATAGTGGATCACCGCCAGATCGATCTTCCCCACATGTTTTGCATCAAAACGGTCCGTCAGACTATCCTCATCTTCCAGCGTAAGTTCCATATAAGGTACAGTCCCCAGCACCGGCACCTGTCCCCGTTCTGTTAACATCTGAATGCCGGAATCTAAAATTGTACTGTCTCCACGGAATTTGTTGATGATCAATCCCTTTACCCGCTCCCGCTCCTCTTCGGTCAGCAGCATCAGGGTTCCCAAAAGCTGTGCGAACACGCCACCTCTGTCAATGTCTCCTACCAGAAGTACCGGTGCATCCACCATTGCCGCCATTCCCATATTTACGATGTCATTCTGTTTCAGGTTGATCTCCGCCGGACTTCCGGCGCCCTCGATGACAATAATATCCGCATAAGTTTCCAGCTTGCGGAAGGCTGCCTTGATCTCCGGGATCAGTTCCGTCTTGTGGGCAAAATAGTCTCTGGCGGACAGATTGCCCCGTACTTCCCCGTTCACAATGACCTGGGATCCGGTATGACTGGTGGGCTTTAACAAAATGGGATTCATACACACCAGCGGTTCGATCCCTGCGGCCTCTGCCTGCATGACCTGTGCCCTGCCCATTTCCAGTCCTTCCTTGGTGATATAGGAATTGAGCGCCATATTCTGTGATTTAAAAGGGGCCACCCGGTAGCCGTCCTGCCGGAAAATCCGACAGAGGCCTGCCACCAGCAGACTTTTCCCGGCACCGGACATGGTGCCCTGTATCATGATTACTTTTGCCATCGTTCTCTCCATCCCACAGATGTCATAGACATCCCGGGAATTTCGTTTCTCTGTTTTCTAACACCCGCTCTGTTGTTCCGGTCTTTCTAGCTTTTCTATCTGCTTCCCCAGCTGTTCTGCATACTCCAGAAGTTCTCTCTGAAAAGTCTCCAGACTACCGAAATTCTCCCGGCAACAGATAACACGTTTGCACTTATCTATCGTTTTCTTTGCTGCCTGTATTTTTTCCTGTGCCACCGGCTCAAAAGGATGCTCTGCGATCACCTCCGCCGCCAGTGCCTTCGCCACGGGATAATCCAGATCATTTTCATACAGGATCCCGGTGGCAAAGGGGATTCCCGCTCTCTGCAGACGCCGGTAAGTTTTCCGTCCGTTTCCGGCTCCGGCGATCACGAAGACCTGTGGTGTTCCTTCCGGCGCCGCCAGCTCCATATCACTGCTGGCCTCATCATAGCTTCCCATCCGGATTCCATATAACTGTGTAATATACCCGTCGGTCATGACCTCCTCCGGCGTTCCGATCCGGTCCACCGCCCTGCCGTTCACACACAGGATCCTGTCGGAGATTTTCTCCGCCAGCTCCAGTTCATGTAAGGACAGGATCACTGTAAGTGCCTTCTCCCTGCAAAGCTTTTGCAAAATGGATAAAAATTCCAGCTTATGCCGCACATCCAGGTAGGAAGTCGGCTCGTCCAGGATCAGTATCTCCGGCTCCTGACAGATGGCTCTGGCTAACATCACCCGCTGTCTCTGTCCGTCACTGATCCGGTCAAACAAAGAATCCCCAATCTCTGCCACCTGCACCAGTTCCATGGCGTTTTGCACCGCTGCATGATCTTCTGCCCGCAGCACGCCAAAGCGTCCGGTATAAGGGTATCTTCCGGTGGCCACCACATCTTCACAGGTCATCAGTTCCCCCCGCAGACGTTTTGTCATTACCACTGCCATTTTTTTCGACAATTCTGCCCCGGTGAGCGACTTCATATCCTCTCCGTCCAACCGCACCGTTCCTGCGATCAGGGACAGCTGCCTTGCAATACTTTTTAAGATCGTGGATTTGCCTGCACCGTTTGGACCCAGTAACGTCAGGATTTCCCCTTTTCGAAGCATAATCTCCACTTCTTCGATCAGAGGCTTTCCGTCGTAGCCCACGCTCATTTTTTCCGTTGTAATATAATAAGACTTCTGCGTTTCCATAGTTATCCACGCTCCTGTCTGTTTCGTGATATCATGATCCACAATACCACCGGTGCTCCGAAGATTGCCGTCACTGTACTGATACTAAGCTCTGTGGGTGCCATCCAGGTTCTCGCCAACAGATCGCAGAACAGGCAGAATACACTGCCTCCTAAGAAACATGCCGGTATCATCAGTAACGGCTTTGTAGTGCCGAACAGTTTACGGATCAGCTGCGGCACAGCGATCCCCACAAAAGAGATCGGTCCGGCAAATGCCACGATACATGCCGAAAGCACGCTGGACAACACCACCAGAAGGATCCGCAGGGTCCTGATATTCACTCCAAGATTCTGCGCATAGGTTTCTCCCAGCTGGTAGGCTTCCAGCGGCTTGGCCAAAAGAATCACCAACAAAAAAGCCGCCGCCACCACGACGCTCATCACTTTCACATTATCCCAGGTCATTCCGGAAAAACTTCCTCTGGACCAGTTGTGGAGGTTCACGATGTCCGCGTCCTCCGCAAACGTCACCACCAGTTCCGTGATGGCGGAACAGATGTAGCCGATCATCACACCGCTGACCACCAACATGGACATACTGTCCACCTTTCGCGCCATAAGAAGCACAAATCCCATGGACAGCATAGCACCCAGAAATGCCGCCAGGATCAGCAGTCCGGAGCTGACCCGGATCGTATTCCCCAGCAAAAATACCATCACCAGTGCCACTACCATCTTCGCCCCGGAAGAAATTCCCAGTACAAAAGGGCCGGCTATGGGATTGTGGAAAAATGTCTGAAGCAGATACCCTGCCAGTGCCAGTGCTCCACCCAGAATTGCTGCCGCCAGTGTCCGGGGAAAACGGATCTCCCACAGGATCTTTGCGTTCATGCCTTCCTGTGCGCTCCCTGTGGTTAAAATTTCTGCCAGTGGAATTTTCACCGTTCCGATTCCTATATTACAAAGCAGCAGCACGAGAATGCCTGCCATCAATAGAACAAACGCTATGAGATATCTGATTTTCCTGCGCTGCTGCATGTTTTTCTCCTTCTTTTCCTATTCGTGTCCCAATCGTATTCTAATCTCATTCTAACGCTCTTATACTTACGCTGTGTTTCTAAGTCCTCCATCTTACTGTAAGAGAAACAGATAACGCAGCTTAGCGGTATCATCGTCCGTCAACACCGTATGCATGTCCTGCAATAAATACCCTACTGCCATGGACTGCTGGTACATATCGTTGGTGGTGCAATAGACCTGCCCCTCCTGCACCGCTTTGAAATCTTTCAAAATATTGCATTTGCCGATCAGCTCATCCACCGTGGTCACGCCTCCGTCAATGGAACTGTTGTAGATCAGGATGTCTGCGTCCCTAGCCCCCGCATAGAAATCTTCGACCTGCATGTTCAGCGTGGAGCGTCCGCTTCCGCTGTCTTCCAGATTCTCAAAAATATATCTTCCCCCTGCCAGCTCGATCAGCTTCGGAATATAATCCGTGCTCTGTCTCACCTGGATCAGTCCGTTGGAAGTCACATAGAAAAACGCTATGGTCTTCCCTGTTTTTTCCCCGCTTTCTACCTCTTCCAGAATTTCTGTCTGCTCCGCAAAGGCTTCTTCCGCCTTCGCTTCCTTTCCGGTCAGAGCTCCGAAAAATTTGACCCATTCCACTTTTCCCAAAGGATGCTGTTCATAGCTAGAATATTCGATCATCACCGGAATGTCAAAGCTTTCCAGCATTTCCACCACCTCCGGCGAATGCGTGATCATCCGGTTCTCGATCGCCAGATCACACCCTTCAGACACCAGTAATTCATAATCCGGTTTACTGTATTTTCCGGCATAGATCATATCCCCTGCCGCCATGGCATCCTTTGCTGTCTGAATGTACCAGTTCTCCTGCTTCTGTCCGGAGAACCGGATCTGATCCACAGCGTCCAGCGAGGCGAACATGTCCATCGCGCCGGATGCCACCAGATATATATTTTGAAGTGGTTCCTGCAAGATACTGACGTCCTCATCCAGTCCCTGTGGTACCGGCTGTCCCTCCGGCACTAACAGATACCGTTTACTGTCGGGAACAGTTGTCAGCATCTTATAACCATCTTCGTAATAGTCCACTGTAAAATTTTCCGCATATTGCAGCTCCATGCTGCCTGTTTTTACTAATTCTGTCCGTTCTTCCTGCGTGGTCTCTGCTGCCTGGGTAATCTCCGATGTTGCTTCCGATGATGTCTCCATAGAAGCAGAAGAAGGACTGCCGCAGCCACTTAGCCCCAGCAGTCCCATAAGAAGCAGAACATAGATCCATTTTCTTCTATTTCTTCCTGACCTCAAAGTTTTCATGCCTTTCATAGCCTGCAATATTTGAGCCGCAGGCACCAATGTGTATTACTTACCGCTCTCTGCACTCTCAAGTGTCTCAGAGTGGAAGGTTACGGTGTATTCCACTTCATGAGGTGTGCTCATTGCCACGGTATCACCGATCATGGTAAGAGGTGCATCCAGTGCTTCCACCGGCACTTCAAATACGGAATTGCCCTCCGTATTTACCGGCAGATATTTTTCTCCGTTCACCAGCATATAGTCATAGTTCGGGCTGCTCCATTCCAGAGTCACCGTTGCCGCTCCGTCAGTTATCGCAAGCTGTGCGGGGGACTGGATGCTGGCTCTGCCGCTTCCGCCCTCCATGGCCAGTTCGATGGTGTAGCTGCCGTCTGCCAGCGCACTCATATCATAGGAACCATTCGCAGCTTCCCGGCTATCTTCCGCTACCGGATCGGATACCTTTACTTTATGGTCATACCATTTTCCCTTGGTACCGATCAGTGCCAGATCGAATTCCTCTCCGATCGCAGGTACGGGAACATCGAAGCCGTAGACTTCTTCCGTCATGCCGTCGCTGTAAGTCACGGTATCCGTGGTGGGCTCCAACAGTACTGCACCTTCCTTCGCCGCATCTTCTGCCAGACCCGGATAAAGATTCAGGATTTTCTTGGAACCTAAGGAAATGTGGATGGTCATAACGCCATCTTTTACCGTCAGGGTTCCCTTACCATCGCAGGCTTCACTGACATGAAACATGGAGCTGTCCGTGGAAAATTCAGCAGTGTAGACACCGTCAGGAAGCTGTGCTTCGTCCTGCGCCGTCTCCGTGCTGACAGTTTCCGTCGCTTCTGTGCTCTCTGTCGGTGTTACGGTGCTTTCCTGTGCGGCAACCGTGCTTTCTGCAGATGTCGCATCCGCTGCCTGACCGGCACCACAGCCGCCAAGCAGCAGACAGGCACTCAGTCCGCCCACGATTATGATTTTATTCATTAATGTCTTTACTTTCATTACTTATTTTAATCCTTATTTTATTCCTGATTTTAATTCCTATTTTAATTCTTATTTATTTCTCAGCCATTGCTGCTGCGGTATGTGCTACATACAGATCCTGGATAGCCTTGATCCCGCCGAGACCTGCGATCTGGGTATCCACGCTGTCGAACTTACCAGAAGCATTGAACTGGCTTAACCAGGAATCCTCATCCTCGCCTGCCATATCGTTGTTGGCATGGTCACCTGCTACTACCATCAGGGGACGAAGAACCACTTTGGTGTAACCTGCTTCCGCAACAGCCTTGATGACTTCTTCACAGGCGGTCTCTTCCGGCTCACCTTCTACGGTTCCGATGAATACATTTTCATATCCCAGTTCATTCATCTGTGTCTGCATCTGGCTGTAAGATACCTTTGCAGTGTGGGAGGTTCCATGACCCATGAATACGAATGCCACGCCATCTTCCTTTGCAGCGTCCAGACTGTCATAGCCTGCAGTCTTTACTGCTTCTGCGGTCAGATCTTCCGCTACTGCTTTCTTATCTGCATTGACAACGGTTGCATCGTCTCCCACTTCACCTAACAGGGGCTCAGCGACTTTTACAGATGCAAACTGATCCTTGTAGGCTTCTACAGTTTCCATCAGCTCGTCATACTCTGCGCCATGCATCAGATGTGTGGGCTGTACTACCAGGTTCTTAACACCGTTTGCCACAGCGCGGTCCAGTGCCTGATCCATATTGTCGATATGCTCGTCATCTCTTGCCTGTATATGATTGATGATGATCTGTGCGGTAAATGCTCTTCTTACAGACCAGTCGGGATTGGCTGCTGCAATCGCATCCTCGATACCCTTGATATCAGCCACACGGCTGTCGTTAAAGGAAGTACCGAAGCTTACTACCAGAATCTCGTTCTCACCGATCTCATCCTGATTACGGGGATCATCCTTGGAAGCATCTCCGGTATCTCTGCCGAAATAATCGGGATCTGCATTTTCTCCCTCTACCAGTTCCTTCTGTGCGTCGGTCAGTGCATCCCATGCTGCCTTGGCATCTGCGCACTGCTGGTCAGTATTTTCAGTTCTCTCCTGTACATAGATAGCGTCGATCAGGGCTGCTACTTCGTCAGCTGCTGCCTGATCTGCATCTTCGTTGCTCTCGGTAGCTGCGGTGGTTGTCTCTGCTGCCTGTGTGGTCTGTGCCTCAGTGCCTGCCTGTGCAGTGCTTTCTACAGTTGCCTGGGTATTACCGCATCCGGTGATGCATACAGCACCCAGTACGGATGCCAGTACTACTGCTACGATTCTTTTTTTCATGTTTCCTCCTCTGACAGATCTTCTGTCTCTTTTGATTTTGGGGCTTGCCCCGGTATTCTTAAATATGTAAGTCAGAAACATGTTTTTCGCAACAAAAACAAAAACCCTTTCCTGTATCAGGTAAAGGGTTTGTACACATAAGAAACGAATGCAAAAAGCTTCTGTCGCTTCTGCATTCCACACGTACAACCAGTTACTCGTGGCTTTGAAACAAATGTTTCTGTACAGCATTCAGGCAGGTCTCCCGGCTTGAAGATCATTGCATCCGCCATCTTCCCGGTCTCCCAGTGATCTATCGGCTTCAGCTCCCTAATTACGGTGACGAGTTCGTGCAGGACTTACACCTGCTTCCCTTTTCACCGGAGCCAGCTACTTACGTGGCTGCTCCGGCACCTGAATACTCCATATTCAATTGTGGCTACTATATCACAGATTTTCTGAAATTGCAATGTCAATCAGTCATCTGTTCCACCGGCTGTCGGAATCAGTATACCTGAAAATTAGAGATTGGCGTCATTCCGGGCATAATTCAGGATCATTTCCTTTAAAAGCAGCAGATCACCTGTATAATCCTTGTTGTCCGTTGCTCCCCAGATAAAACCACCTGCGTAATGGGTACACGCTGCCATCATGGTATGCACCGTCACACGCATGAACTGTTCCTCCGGAATATCCGTGCGGAAGGTCTTGTCCTCTTTTGCCTTCGCATACATCATATGAAGTCTTGTGTCGACGGAATTCAGGGATGCGTGGAAATTCGCCAGTTCCTCCTGCCGCACCGTCTGGTGTGTTATATAATTGTTGAAGTTGTCATTATACTGCAGCAGATCCTTATGGTTCTGATACATGCCGATATAACTGTCCAGCGTAAAAATAAATCTTCCGATGGCCGGAATATCGTGTATCGAAGAGATTGGTCTTGCCTCATCCAGCTTGTCCAGATAAGCCTTCCATTTCGATGCGCAGACCGCAATAGCCAGCTCCGTCTTATTGTTGTAACAGCGGAACAATGTGGCACGTCCCACACCGGCTTCTTTTGCGACCTCATCCATGCTGACCGCTTCGATTTTCTTTTCCCCAAAAAGCCGGAACGCCGTATCGATGATCCGCTGGTTGCGCCCTTGCTCTTTATCCATCTGTTTCTCAGATTTTCCCATTTTTCTCTTCCTTTTTCATACATTCTTACTGTTTATTTTATGGTAAAAGGCTGTGACTGTCAACGACTGTAAAAAGCTAATGTAAAAGTGCCTTGCAGATTCCTACGAATTTTCTTGTATTTAAAATGCCAATATCGGCGCAAAAAATACAAAAGCAGGTAATTTTGTATTATAAAAATGCTTTATTTTCGCCAAGTACGCAAATAAAAGAAATTCCGTACAAAAATTCCTGATTTCGGAACTTTTTTGTACGGAATCCAATGTTTTTATACTATTTACACCAAACTGACTTCTCTATCAAGGGTTTTATCAAATGCATCTAGGCTCTTTTTTGTTTCTTCCTGAATATGCTTATTTACTGTTTCCATCAGTGCTTTTTGTTGTTCTTCCGAAAGATTAAGCATATAAACTATCCCCCTAATAAACTTAAATTCTATTTATTCTCTTTGACGATAATCCAACGTCCTCTTCTGTTTGTGCCTTCTCTTGCAATTATGTGCATCTCTTGTAACTCTTTCATATCCTTTTGCACTTGCTTTCTAGTCAAATCTAATTCTTTCATAATTTCAACTTGTGTAATAGTTGAGTTTACCTTTATCAGCTTCAAAATTTCCTTTTTTCTTTCAGCTCCTTTTATTGGCTCCTTTTCGGCTCCTTTTTGGCTCCTTTTTGGCTCCTTTTCCTCTTCGCTTGTTTTTATCGTTTGTTTTTTCGCAAATTCAAGCGATAAACGAGTCCTGTCAGGATTATAACTTTCCTCTACAACAGGCATTGGCCAGCCTTCATTCTCCCAAACCTGATAAATATCTGGGATACCACTACCGGCTCTTTCACCAATACCAATCATATTAAACATCTTCATTAGTGTTTTATTTCTAGGATCTGAAATACCACCACGAAGCATCTGCTTTTTACCAGTGCGAATGCTACCAGGATTCTCGATAACCAACTTGTCATCTTCCTTCTTAATCACTACACCGCAAGGCAAGAAATAATCTGTATTAACCAAACAATTAACTAAAGCCTCTCGAACTGCCTTATGAACTGGAGTATCATCCACCCTCGTAATACCTTCAAGCTTAAAAGGCTTCTTAATATCCTTTGCAATTTTGCTATTTACTCTAAAGAAGAAATCAAATACATTACCGCTCCAATCACCGGAGCTAGACTGCAAGCGATCTGTCCAACGTATTGTTGGGTCCAGTATCTCTCTATAATCTAGGAAATACTCTGGAAATTCTCTTACGATATGATATTCTTCACCGAACATAAGCAACCCAGCTGTAGTAGGATGTAATTTACCATCCTCACCAAATCCTGCTGCACCTATTCTCTCTAAATACTCATCATCTGGTAAATTATTAAATACGTGCTCTGGACGATAGCTCTTATGATGATTTCTGAATCCCTTCAAGGACTCTGTATCAATTGCAGAAATATCAAACTGTTCTACAATCTTCATATCCTCTGTCTCATCCGCAGCATCACGGAGCATTCCACATAATACGTAATCATGAATATGAAGAAATCTTACCAGAAGATGCAGAAATTATGTTTCAAACTGTGTCATATGCAGGTTTTAATTTTCAAATACCAGCTATCTGTTTTGGCTCGATGCCAGAATAAAACAAGAAAAGATCCTCATCACCGGAATTAAACCAGTGGTGAGGAGCCTTTTTACTTCTATCAAGCTGCTTTTCTTCCGGTTTGTATTCTGTGACAGGTGCTGCCCAGATTGAAAGAGCCCGACCTATGAGATATTCGCTGCGTTCCTCCATTTCTGCCAGCGTCCACTTGTTCTTCTTGGCAATCCAGGTATTCATGCGGATACCACTATCATCAAAGCCATTCTGCATGGTTTTCTTTTCGGTGAATGAGCTGTTGCTGTACTTCGAGTTATAGGCCGTCAGTATTTTACGAATTTACATTCTGAACCTTTCATTCCATATCACCCCTCCTCGTATTACTGAAGATCGGGATCGCTCCCCAGAGGAGTAATTCCGTTTTCTTTAAGCATTTCATTTATTTCATAAATTGAATTCTCTGCACAGGCTCCCATTACGCATTGATAAATGTATCCTTCGCCCTTCAATGAATTTAATTTAAAGTCAGTTTTACCAAGAAACATTTCAGCCTCCGGCAGTGGCAGCTTTAATCCTACGCATAACGCCAGAACTGTCTGTACAGATGTTGGATACTCTTCATCATTTCTCAAACGCTGGATGGTCTTTTCTCCTACGAGCGAACGGTCTGCTAACTGTTTATTTGAGAGCTTTCTTTCTTTTTGTAAGGCTACCAGCGTTTCGGCAAAGGAACCGGGATATTTTCGCAGGGCTTCTGACCGACGCTTGGCGTTCTGAATCTGGTCGAGTAGCGTTCGGTTATGCGTGTTTAGTTCAAAGGAATACTCAACCTGATTTTCAACAGGAGCGGCGTTCCGCATGAACTGCGTGTAATACTTCGCCCCTTGATATTTCGATTGATAGCTATACCCCTTCGAGAAAACAACGCAGCACTCATCCATGTGTGTGAGTGCATATTCTGACAGTGTCGCATTTCCGGCCTGATTCCTCGCTATATATTTCTCATTGTTGAGAACGAGGTGACGATCCGTAAAAACAAACTGACCGCTGTCAATTAGTTTCTTAAACTCGCGGCCGAAACAGTAAGCCTTAAACAAATCGGCATAGGGAATAGTGAACGTCTGATTCTTATCCAAGGCACCTGCTTCAAATGAATATCCGCGAGCATACTGACCATCCACAAATGGATATGCGCCCTCGGCTTTGGAATATCCCAGATCCATCAGGCGAACCTTTGCGGCCTGTCTCGACACATCGAACAGCTCCGCAAGTTCATCAATGACATTCTCGTAGGCTGCAATGCTCGCATCATCAGCCCCGCCATAAACTGCAAGGAGCTGATCTGCCTTCAAGCGCGTCGGTTTCGCAGGCATCAAGATTCTTGGAGCGACGCCTTTGGCTTGCCACTCCATCCAGTCTACAGCCTTCCATTTATCTGAATCCATGGAATTAGCGGCTATCTGACATTGAATTGCTTTTCCCAAATTGTCATCGGCACCTATCATTTTCATCAGCACGTGGTATGGCTGATGACGATGCCAATGAAAACACTCATGTGCCAGCGTAGTACGCTTTGTTCCTACAGATCTCTCATAGGAAACGCGCGGATCAAGGTATACGGTTCCTCGTTTGGCATTGCGAATTGTAATCTTCCGGTGCTTATCGAGAACATTCCCGTTGTCAAATATGATAGTCCCAAAGTAAGTAAGATCATCCGACAGAGGGACATCTTCGATAACCTGTAGTTTCATATCGCTGGCTATTGTCTCGATTGGAACCCTCATAGGTTTTTCCAACGCTTCAGGACAATACCTTGTTAGGAACTTCTCCGCCTCGTCTTCAAACTGTTCGCGGGAAATAATAGGTACTAGCTCTCCGGACAGGCGGTCATTATCAGATTCCTCTTGCGGCTCACAATTACCAACAGACATGATTCGGAACCCACTCATATCGATGCCAAGAGTAACCTGACAATGAATCTTCAGCCAGCGCTCGTTAAAATAACCCTTGCGAGATGCGGACGGCATTTCGACATCGCATGATGCAATTACATCGAAAGCAATCACGCCATCCTCAAGCTGCTCAATATGGATAACATTCTCAATTTCCATATCAATGACCGACAGCCTTTTCGCGTCACCAGAATGCTCCTCTTGAATATAAGCTATGGCCGCATCCCGGATGTCATCATAACGGGATTGGTCGATCAGTTTCTGCAGTGGACTTTCATCCTGCGCCTCATAGTAGTCCAGTCTGCTGTCGTTGAGTTCTTTACGAACCTCCCGCCAGTTTGGCATATACCTGTCCATGTGCGCGATGAATGTGGCGTCATGTTTTCTTGTAAGCAAATGCGTCAGTTCATGCAAAATAATATAATCGAGGCAAGCATACGGCTTCTGAGCAAGCTGCAGATTAAACCATAGTTTCTTTTTATCCGTGCTGCAGGCGCCCCATTTTGTGACCATATATTTTGTTTGCCAAGAATCGCATTTAAGGCCTGTCTGTGCTTCCCACTTGGGCAGGCGCTTTTCTATTTCTTCTTTTAGAATCTTTCGATATTCCTCTTTGACATAGGCATCCCGTTGCTTTACCGTGCTTTTTGCACTCATGGAAAGGACAATATTCTGGTTCTGAATCTCGAAGCTGTTCTTCTGATTGTCCGACTTAAAGACAAGGAAGTACTGCTTTCCCCAGATATACATCGTCTCACCGGAAACATACTGACGCCTCGATGCCCTTGGCTGTTCCTGAAACTGCGCAATAGCCCTCTTGATAAAGCCCAGCTGAGTTCTGGCATAAGCCTCTATAGCTTTATCGTCCACGGATAAAGGCGCAGAAATTACCACATGTCCATCCGGCGGCTTCACCTGAAGGTGCATATTCTTTATATTCTTTTTTTGCACATCAATCGGAATCCCGGAAATGACAATGCGCATTAATACTCCTCCTGCTTCTCAATGATCTTATAGATGCGTTCCACCTCGGAGTCATCACCCAGAATCTCAAAGAGAGCCTTTTTTATTCTCCTGACAACCACCTGATTATCCCTGAAACCAGACAGTGCCTGCTTTTTCACAGCCTTGTGAATGCGAAGAGCAAGTTTCTCGTCCTCGCCAGTGTTGTCATAAATGGCCATGAGCGCTTTGCTCTTACGGATGCTTTCCGGATATTTATCGTTATCCTCCGGGCAATCAACATCCTTGGCCAACTTTATATATTTCTCAAGCATCTCAGCGTAGTCAAGAACTCCCTGCTTACGCTCTTCGATGAGCTTATCAAGGATTTCTGACATCTTTGCGTAATAGCGCGGATTGACGGTAACCTTTTCGATAACCTTCTTACGGATGTTATTCTCGATGGCCTCTGCTGCACCTTCCTTGTGGCCGCTATCACCTTCACCGGTAAGCGTTTCGCCCTGTTTTGCTACGAAATCCAATAGGGTAAGATCATCAAAATCGCCAATCTTCTCAGCATCCGCTGCCGTGATATAGTTATCGATCATCTTTCTCATATCAGGCTCATAGGCCTTCAAATCTAGGAAATCACCACTGGCCGTACCGATGGTTTTCTTCAACTCGATGTAGAAAGTGACCTTCTTATCATATTCATTCAATTTGCCAGATGAGATGTCATCAATCAGATATGGTTTTGCTTCTGCGAAGGCTCTGACAAGACTGCTCACAAGACGATAAAGTTTTTCTCTCAGGCGTGCATAAATCTCGTCGCTCTCCTCAGACTGTCCAGAAACGCCACAGAAATAATGGATGTACTGGATCTCTCCATGAGGTTCCTCGACGCCTTCACAGAGTTCCTCGACAGCATCATACACTTCCTCAAAATAGGATACCGTAGCATCATGGCGATCTTTGACAAGTCCTTTTACATCCTCCGGATCATATCCTTCAAAAGCGCCGGAAGTATAGTCCTTCATTGCGGTCTGGAGCTGTCCAAACAACTGCTTGTAATCCACGATATAGCCAAAATCCTTAGTATCATCATCAAGACGATTGACTCGGCAGATTGCCTGAAAAAGGCCGTGGTCTTGCATTCTCTTGTCAATGTATAGATACGTGCAAGGAGGTGCGTCAAACCCGGTGAGAAGCTTGTCCACGACGATGAGGAGCTTCATATTCGCAGGCTCCTCTACGAATTTGCGCTTTGCTTCCTTTTCAAATTCCTCCACCTTGGCTTGAACCGATCCCGCATTTGGAAGATCAGATGGATCGAGTCCTAGCATCTTGAGATACGTCTCGTATTTAAGGAAGGTTTCGGTATCATCCTCGTCGCTGACGGTGTCCGTACGCAATTCACCCTTGTTCGGTGTATAGGAAGATATGATGGCACACTTCTTAAAGCCCATCTGTTGGAAAATTTCGTAATACTTACAGGCTGTAGGAATACCATCGGCTACAAGAATCGCATTGCCGTTTCCATCCATCAGACGCGGTTTCATATTAAAGTCCTGAATGATATCCCATGCCACCTTTTCAAGACGCGAGCGGGAGCTATACACCTTCTGCATCGTGCCCCACTTCTCCTTGAGCTTTGCCTTTGCGCGAGAGGAAAGGCCTCTAGTCTTTACGTCGAACCACTGGTCAATACGATCCTGTGAAGACAAATCCTGTGGAACATCGCGGTATTCATAACGAAGATCCAGAACGACACCGTCGGCCACGCCTTCGTTATACTTGTAAGCGTGGATATATGTACCGAAAACCTCAATACTGATCTTCTTATCCCTTTTCAGCAGTGGAGTGCCCGTAAATCCTATAAATACAGCATTCGGCATGATGGTCTTCATCGCCGTATGAAGCTTACCAGACTGTGTTCTGTGGCATTCGTCAACAAACACCACAAGATTTCCTTTTGCCTCGAAATTAGCAGGGAGGGACGCTTTCAGCTCTTCTATGTACTTGTCATAGTCATTCTCTGTCGCTTCACCACCACGACGTCCAAACTTATGTACCAGCGAGCAAATCAGCGAATCATCATATACATTCAGGCGATTCAGCAAATCTTTACCGCTCTTGGTACGAGCAATATTCTCATCCACACCAGTGAATGTTTTTTCTATTTGTTCATCAAGCTCATCTCGGTCTGTCACGATAAGGACACGGGCATTAAGCTCCGCCCAATGTGTCAGAATCCATTTTGCAAGCCATACCATTGTCAGCGTTTTGCCGGAACCCTGTGTATGCCAAAGAATACCACCCATCGGTTTATCTGGATCTCTGTTCGGATTGTGAAGCTCCGTTCTCAGATTAGTAAGCCTCTGCTGGGTACGCTTGATGCCAAAATACTGATTGTACCGGCATACTTTTTTGATGCCTTTATCAAAGACAACAAAATTCATGATAAGGTCGATAAAACGTTCCTTATCGAACATGGCATATATCTGCTTCAGGAGTTTGTTCTCTATGCCTTCGCAGGTTTTACTGATACGGACATCTACCGGATCACGCTCTTCCTCATGTTCTTTGAATCCGTCATCCTTCCACTCCATATAAAACTTCTCTCCGGTCAGAAGCGTGCCATAACGCAGGCCTTCTGATTCGTTTCCGGCCATGCAAAATTGCATCGTTGTAAAGAAGCTCTGTATGAATGAGTTCTTCTGATTTGTTAAATTCTGACGGATACCCTCTGAGACGGAGATGCTGCTTCGCTTCAGCTCAATAACCGCTACTGCAATGCCATTCAAGTAAACTACAAGATCCGGTCGCTTCTCTGACTGTTCAACGACCGTCACTTCCTCGGCAATAGCAAAGTCATTGTTCAGAGGTTTTTCCTCATCAACAAGCTGCACAGTCACCGGAGGCTTTTCAGGACTCTCGCTGACTGGAATGCCGTACTTCAACCGTGAGTACACAGTCTTATTAGCATCATAAACTCCACGCGAAAGATTCCCGGCTTCCTGCTGAAGCTGCATAATAGCAGCATCAATCAGCTTGTCTGCATAGCCCTTCAGTCGAAGGTACTGGCGCAGACGATCTTCCTTAATGTTCTTATTCTGATAATCTGACAGGTTACCAATATACTGGTAGCCCAAGATCTCCGGATCTTTAAAAAAACGGATCACTCTTTCCTGTGTTTTAATTTCGGCATCGCCAATACTCATCTGACAGGCACCTCCTTACACTAACCTGACCTTGCCGGTCAGCAATTCGTCCATCATACCTAGCTTTATTTTCTGATATTTCGATAGTTTTTCTTCGAGTTTGTAGATATCCAAATCCATATCGAAAAGGATACCAGCAATAGCTTCTTGTTCTTCTGTGGTAGGCGGAACATACAAATCGAACTTTACGAGATCCTTCTGATATAAGTGATTAATCGTTGATCCTGCCGACAACTGCTGAAGAAATTCTTTAAATACTGAAGATTCCAGCACATAAAACATAAAATGAGCTGTATACGCATCAGTTATTGGCTTCACAACAAATACACCACTATTTAATGTTGCTGGTCTATTTAAATCTGATATGTACGCGACTTTGCCTATGGTGCCATCTTTTGTAAGAAGAAGATCTCCATTTGATACTTGAATGTTTGGGTCTTGCACGTATCTGTCATAATTCACGTAGTGACAACCATTCCAATTGATACGACCATCTTTAAAATCTGTTCCTGTAATCAAATAGGAATACCCTTCATCCAAATATTCAGCTGTAGTTAATCCCTGCCAACCTATACGTGCTTTAAGCCTTGAGTTTTTTGCCAAATTAATTTTTATCCAATCACCTGAAAAACCCTCCAACCGTTTCTTACCGGTTACAAGCATTTGCATTGTTCCTTGGCGAATATCCTTTTTCTTACGTATGAGTTTTCGTAAATTAGTGATAAGAGTGTCTACATTACACAATACCTCAGCAATTTGCCTTTGTTCTTCTATTGGAGGAAGGATGATTGGAAAGTTTCTAATTCGTGTTAAAGCCAACTTGGGTTGCGCTCCCAATGTTTGCGTCTGATTAATCAATCCTTGAATCTTTGAGCTCATTAACCAATACATTAAAAACTTTATGTTGCATTTAATGTCTGTAATTCTATTTGCATTTTCTGTTAGATTAGCTCCATCAAGATAACCCGGTATCTGCCCCACAATACCAAGTGTTCCAGCAACAGAAATATAAATATCATCTCTATATATTCTATATTTTTGTATCCAAAAGTAGGCTTCATCCGGGACATACATCAGTCCTTCAACATCCACATATCCCGGTCTCATATCTGCAACTCTAATATATGGATGTTGTGTAGGTATAGGAGTTACGTAATATCCTTTTGGTAAGCGTTTCCCACTTCTAACGAATCCAACATTTGGCTCAAGTTTCTTAATATCCCAGTCATCCGGAATATCTGTTTTTAAAATTTCATTTACCATTTGAATCCCATCCTTTCAAGATGAGACTTTACCTTTGCCTCATATTCAGCAGTGACTTTGTCAAGATCTGGAAGCGTATCCTCGTATCGCTCAGCAAGTTCAATAATCCTACTCGTCAAGCGATGGGAAATCTCAGCATACAAATCACTGATACCAGAGAAAATGCTATCAAACCACTTCTTGTTCACAAGCAGATCTAAAATTTCATTATCTGTGAATTTTTCATATCTTGCCCGGCACTTTTCATCCAGAGCCTTGTTCAGCTCTTTGACAACCTTATTGTAATCTGATATCTTGCCACAAAGATTTAAAGCTTCCTTCAACTGGTTTACGTCATCCTGCAAGCTCTCAGGTACGCATTCTTCTGTACGAATAATACGTAGCCGATATTCAATAGAGCTCTTTGTGATTTTTCCATTTTCGTTGACTGCACTCTTGCAAAGCGGATGCCCCACAAGATACGCTTCCATCCGTTTCTTCGTATTGACAAGCTGGAGATCCGTGCGGATCACTTCGAGCTCTATGGTTTCTTCTGTTTCAATCGTGCTTGTCAACTCAACTATTTTGGCTTCGATATCCCTCGCTTTAACTTTCCCGTTCTCAACCACATCAGCAAGAGCAGATTCTTCATCCGCACTCTCAATCAGATCAGAAAGCTGAGACTCCGTCTCTGCGACAATACTCTCGGCTTCTTCTATGGCATTCCTCTCTTTACGGAAAAATGCATTTATCACGATGGACTTCGGAAGCAACCTGCCTTCCCATCCGGTGACCTTCATTTCACCCTTATTCTTTCCCTGCGTAATTTCTTCCTCGATATTGTCTGTCGCTCTGGCGTTGGTGTAGCCATCCGATTCGCTTATGATAAGTGACACATCATCGTTCATGACCTCATTCCAATAGGCTAGCAACACCTGATACGCATCGTATTTGTCAATCAGTGTCAGGTGTTCGAATTCGGCAATGATATCTTCAGCAAGACTTACAATCAGCTCTCTTGCAGACACGTCTTCATCAAGAGTTGAAAGAACCGGATATTCTTTTGCCTTCCATGCAGCAAATGCCTCGTCGAGTTTCTCACCATACTCCGAGAATTCAGTATTTTTATATATCGTTTGTCGAATACTTTCGTGCTCAACATTTAAGCTGTAGTATTTTTCGCTAATAGTTGACAGCAGCTCAGATTTCAACGAAGGAAATACTTCCCAGTACTTGGAGAGGCCATCGATGTCAACCGCAGGGATACCTCCATGGATGTGCGCATAGATATCCTGAATGTCCTCCGGATCTGTGGAGTCAATATATCGGGTGATGTTCAGGTTATACCCATTCTTCTTTTCAATTTCATCATTGGGTATGAAACGCGCATACTTAGGATCCGTAGTAATCTGCTCATTAAAGGTAGTAATGATTCTGTAGATATCGCGTTCTCTCAAACGATTCTTATTGCCATCCTTAACATATCCACGGCTGGCATCAATCATAAAGATGCCCTGTCGGTTTGCAGCACCTTCTTTGTCAATTACGAGTACACATGCAGCTATTCCAGTGCCATAAAACAAGTTTGCCGGAAGGCTAATAATGCCCTTGATCCAATGTTTCTTTATAATAGTTTCTCTGATGGTAGCCTCTGCGTTTCCACGGAAGAGGACTCCATGAGGCAAAATAACCGCAGCCTTACCATTTGACTTTAAAGTTTTAAGAATATGCATAAGCCAAGCATAGTCTCCGTTCTTTTCCGGAGGCATATCCCCATAGCCCTCAAACCGACCATATTCTTTACCGGCAATTCCATCGCGCCAGTTTTTCATGGAAAAAGGCGGATTTGCCACTATGTAATCAAAACGCTCAAGTACAGAGTTATCCGATTTATCCATATACTGCGGATTTGAGAATGTATTACCGCTCTTGATGATAATTTCAGCCTTACGGTGCAGAACAGCATTCATCTTAGCAAGACCAGCTGTTGTGCTTTCTTTTTCCTGACCATAACCCATAATTGGAAATGGCGCTGCATCGATAGCTCGAATCAACAAACTACCACTTCCACAAGCCGGATCGCATACCGTGGCGCTGGCATCCGTGCAGTGACTAATGCCTACTACATTAGCAAGAATTCTGGAAACCTCTGCAGGTGTATAGAATTGTCCTTTGCTCTTTCCGCTCTCCGTAGCAAATTTACGCATCAGGAACTCATAGGCATCCCCAATGATGTCATCACCTTCTGCCTTGTTTCGAGAGAAGTCAAGTTCCGGACGCTGGAAGATAGAGATAAGATCAGTCAATTTATCGACCATTTCCTTACCGCTTCCCAGCTTCTTCTCATCATTAAAATGAGCAATATCAATAACGCCCTTCAGGTCGGTGTTCTCGTCAGCAAGACGGGCAATGATTTTGTCCATGCCCTCGCCGATGTTCTTCTTTCCCTTAAGCGCGATAAAGTCATCAAAAGAGCAGCCCGTACGCTTTTCTGGATCGGGATCTTTGTCATGTGCCTTATCGAAGACCTTGATATCCTCGTAGGCTCCCTTATTCTTAAATTTATCGGTGACATACTTCATGAATAGAAGCGTCAGAATATAGTCCTTATATTCTGAGGAATCCATGCCTCCACGAAGTTTGTCACAGCTCGCCCATAGCGATGCATATAATTGCGTTTTCTTGACAGCCATCTTTGTCTGCTCCTTGTCTAATGATTTTCTTGGATTTTCTCCTTGAATCAGTCAGCGCTTTTACCGCTCTTAACCCATTCATCGAGTTCGGAAATTTTAAACTTCCACTGTTTTCCGATTTTTTGAGCAGGCAAACCTTCTTTACCATTTCTAATCCAGCTGCGAAGAGTAACGGTTTTGATTCCTAAATATTCCGCAGCTTCATCTATGCTTATCCATTTGTCATTCATGATTTCTTCCATGCTCTCACCTCGTGATTTGAATCTGAATACAGCTTAACTATTTTAGTATACACCATAAATGTGAATTTTCCAAGAGTTTGCTGTTATTTGTTGGTATTATTTTTTATTTGTGCGTTCTCATATTTTCCTGCCGGACACAACTATGTCCGGTTTTTTTTGCCCGTTTTTCAATGTAAAGCTCATCTTGGCCTTCTCGTTTCTGCCTATCAGCACTGCAAAAACGGACATGTCTGTGTCTGAGGTTCCGATCCCTAAAAATGTCATACTTGCTTTAGCACGTGGGAGCCATCTGCGCAGGGTGTTTCCGGTTCCACGTGACTACCGATGACAATCAAATACTGTACCGATCACCGGAAGTGAGGTGCAGCCGAAGGAGGGCTTTCATTATGCAAAACAATGACAATCAGAAGACTCACTTTATTTACGTTCGCAGCACCGGCGAAAAGGTACCGGTCACCAAGGAACAGCACGACTCCTTCTATATGGAAGCCGACCGCATTCGCCACAAGGAGCAGGACCACGGCAGGTGCATGTGCCCATATCGCTTCATATGGAGATGCGATGGCGACTGCCTTGACTGTGAATATCACGTTGCTGGAGACATCACCTCTCTAGATCAACCTCTCTCAGATGGCAATGGCACCCTCGGCGACTATATGCCCGACCGTAGCAAGTCTATGGAAGAAATCATCTCTGACCGTATGCTGTTGGAGCAGCTTTTTGCCAGACTGCGTGAGCTCGATCCGGATGCTGATACCATCATTCAGTGCTGGCTTGATGATTACAAGATCTCAGATCGTGCAATCGCCGAGAAGCTTGGCCGCAAGCAGCGTACCTTCGCTGATCAGATGAAGAAGATCCGCACGGAGCTCCGTAAAATCCGTGGTTATTAATCCTACATATCATATGTAGCAATTCATCCCTCTTGCACAATATGCAACAGTTCAAACGGAAGGCTCTCGTACTGTAGAGAGAAACATTGATTGCTACAGCAGCGGTCATATCAGTCACAAGCAGGCAATTGAAAAAGTAGCATTTTTGTCCTGTATTCTAAATGTATAATTTAACTTTCAGAATATAGGACATACATCATTGCAATCCCTACGAATTTTCTTGTATTTAAAACGCTAATATCGGTGAAAAAAATACAAAAGCAGGTGATTTTGTCTTATAAAAATGCTTTATTTTCGCCAAGTACGCAAATAAAAGAAATTCCGTACAAAAATTCCTGATTTCGGAACTTTTTTGTACGGAATCCAATGTTTTTATACTATTTACACCAAACTGACTTTTCAGTTACTTCTTCTGTCGTGTCAGGAGCGTAACTGCTTCGCAGTGTGTCGATAGGGTAATTGAGATGCACTTTCCAGAGTTTTCACTGTACTCTGGGA